>PHCU01000210.1 GCA_002842345.1 Betaproteobacteria bacterium HGW-Betaproteobacteria-12
CTTTTCGATCGACAGGTCCAGCGAATCGGCACGCCACGGCCGCAGGTCGGTGTTGCCGCCGTTACCGCTCCATTGTCGCGTGGTCGAGTTGACGCCAGCCGACGCAGCCGCACGCAAATCGTCTATGCGAGGCCGTGCCAGCGTTTTCGCCGCACCGAAGCGGGTAAACCAATTATCGCCGAAGTCGAACACCAAGTTCAGGCTCGGCAACACATCGGTGTATTTGGCGCCGCGATTCAGATCGCCAACCGCCGTGCCACTGCGACTGTCGATGTTGAACGCTCGCGACAACTGGTCAGTGAACACCACCTGCACGCCGATATTGCCGCGCAGAGCCACGCTGTTGCTCAGGCTGGTGTCGATATCGAACTTGCTGTACGCGGTATGGATGCGCTCGGAAACGGTGAAGTCCTTGCGCAAATCGTCCGAACTCAGGTTCTGCGTCAGCGTGTAGTACTTGTCGAGTCCGGCGCGCGGATTGAACGAGAGCACCCCGGGGATACCGACAAAATCCAGGTCAGTGGGGTTGAGCAGATCGCCAGCGGCAACCGCAACCGGTGTGCGGCCATTGAGCAGATTGGCGAAGAACACCGTCGAAGTTTTCTTCTTGTCGCGCTCGGTGTAGTTGTAGCCAATATCGACGCCGCTGAACGGCCCTTCCATGAAGTCGCGGCGCAAGGTGAAGCGTGCAGCCTTGATCTCGTCGTTCTGGACCGGATTTTCCAGCCGCCCGTCGCGGCCCCATCCGGCCGGATCGCTGAGCAGCACGGCGGATGGATCGGTAAAGTCGGCGCCGCCGACATCAAAGGTCGGGAAACCGGCACCCACCGGCAGATTGAAACCGAATGCGGACAAGCCTGCCAGCCCGGCGGTGGTCTCCAGATTGGACTGCGTGCGCTCGGTCCGGTTCCAGTTCAGGTCGAGGGTGCCGGTCAGCAGTTCGGTGAACTTGTAGGTGGTATTCCAACCTACCGAATAGATATCGTCCTTGCGCCGGTTGGAGTCGTTGCGCACGATCGGCTCGATATTGTTGATGGTGCCGCCGGTGACGACATCGACACCACCTGCCGGCGTAGTCTGCGCGTCAGTCAAGAACACATTGTTGCCAGTCCACGGATCCTGCGACCACATCAAGCCGCGCATGATCTCTTTTTGATCGAAATGCGAGTAGAACAGGTCGATCTGGCTGTGCAGATCGTCGTTGGGCTGGAACTCCAGCACCGCCATCACGCCGTCGCGCACCTGATCGCGCGAGCGCGCCCACGCTTCAGCGCCCATCAGCGCAACCGTGTCCGCCGGCTGCCCGGCGATGGGCACACCAAAGGCGCTGGTATCGGCCCACCACCATGCCTTGTAGTGTTTTTCCTGGAACGGCGAATCGAGGTGGGCATAACCAATGGCCACGCCGATGGTGTCGTCGGCAAACTGGTCGATATACGAGGCGCTGGCGCGGAATCCGGTGGAATCCGAGCCGTCGTTGAGCTTGCCGAACGAGGTGTTCTCGCCGCGCGCGTTGACCACCACGCGCCGCTCGCCAACCGCGAGCGGGGAAATGGTGTGCAGATCCACCGTACCCGAAAGCCCCTGGCCGATCAGCAGTGCATCGGGCGTCTTGTAGATGGTCACGCCGTTGATCAATTCCGACGGATACTGATCGAACTCGACGCCGCGGTTGTCGCCGGCGCTGGTCTGCTCGCGGCCATTGAGCAGGGTACCGGCGAAATCGGGCGACAGGCCGCGGATCGCGATCTGCTGGGCACGGCCATCGGTGCGCTGCGCTGCCAGGCCGGGCACGCGCGCCAGCGATTCGGCGATGCTGGTGTCGGGCAACTTGCCGATGTCCTCGGCCGAGATGACTTCGACGATGGAGTTGGATTCGCGCTTGAGCTCCAGCGACTTGGCAACCGAAAAGCGGATGCCGGTCACGCGCACCTCGTCCAGCGTGGTCGCGTTTGCGTTGCCATCATCCTTGTCGGCCCCGGATTTGGCTTTCTTGTCCTTGGCGTCCAGCTCCGCTGCGTCGTCGGTCGGATCCTGCGCGGCGCCAACGGCCTGCGCACCGGCAACCACCGCAGCCGAGCCGGGCGTCAGTGCAGCAATGGACGGCTCCTGTGCACTGGCCCCACCGGCGTACAGCGCTATCGCACAAGCCACCGAAAGGCAACTCCTGCGCAACTCGACCTGCTCGGCCGCCACAACGCGGCCACGTGATTTCTCTATGTTTGCCACGATCCCCTCCCAAAGGGTATTTCAGAGCCGATTGCAGCGGAAACGACCGGTTCCGATGCTCACCCCTCCGACGGCTCCGGTAGCCGGACGAGCGTTGTGTACCTGCCCAAACAACAAGCCCCGACCCGGAGTTGCCGGCCAGCCGGCGCAGGCTCGGACAGGAGCGTGGGCTGACCTTAGCGCAAAATGACAGCGCTGACAATAGCGGTGTCGATATTGGCAAAAAAACGTCGCTCACGGCACGTCACATGCCGACGCGCGACCGATGGCACCGCTCGATGCAATCAGCCGCTAATGCTTATTTTGTTAGTTTTTTCAACATCATATGTTGAAACATCTGTCTACCTGCGTGACGTGGCATGCAGCCGACCCCGACAATTTACCCGGCAACGATGGATGGCACGGTTTACAACGCTGTCAAAAAACTCCTACCATTGGCCCGAACCGACTGCCTGTGCAGGGGCGTTTCGACGCACGAGCGACGGTTTGACGCGTTGACCTACGGAGCTGGAGCGGATCGCGGAAAATGTCGATTCCGAGCCCTGGCGCGAACATGAGGAGCCGGCGTGACAGTCAAAAAAAGCAGGCGCGCAAAAGGCGAGGCCACGATTGACGAGGTCGCCGGGCTGGCCGGTGTATCGATCAAGACGGTATCGCGCGTGCTCAATCGCGAGCCAAACGTGCGCGCGGCAACCCAGCAACGGGTGCTCAAGGCAGTCAAGGCACTGGACTATCTGCCCAACCTCTCTGCGCGAGGACTCGCCGGCCGCCGTTCGCACATGGTCGGACTGGTCTACAACAACCCGAGCCCGAACTATTTGTTCCATGTGCTATCGGGCCTGCTCGAGGCCTGCCGAGAGTCGGGATACGGCCTGGCGATGCACCTGTGTTCGCCGGACGAACCCGACCTGGTTCGCAGCGCCACCGACTTTGCGCGGCAATCGCGCGTCGACGGGTTGATCCTGATCCCGCCGGTCGGCGATGTGCCGGCGTTGCTGACGGCACTGGAAGACATGGCCCTGCCTTTCGTGCGGCTATCGCCGATGGACGGCAGGCCGGGCCTGGGCGTGGCCATCAATGAGCGCCACGCCGCAACCCGAGTGGTCGAATATCTGCTTGAACTCGGACATCGACGCATCGGATTCGTGATGGGCGATCCGGGCCACGGCGCCAGCATGGCGCGGTACCTGGGTTATTGCGATGGGCTGGAACGCGCCGGGCTCGCGCTGGAGCCAGAGCTGGTTGTCGATGGCCGCTTCACCTTCGAATCGGGTCGTTCGGCGGGCGAATATTTCGTCGGCATGTCGGCAATGCCCACCGCGGTTTTCGCCAGCAACGACGAAATGGCAGCCGGCGTGCTCCAGGTCGCACACGAGCGCGGGGTGGATATTCCCCAGCAACTGTCAATCGTCGGCTTCGACGACACTCCGGTATCGCGCGAGGTCTGGCCGGCGATGACGACCGTGCACCAGCCGATATCGCACATGAGCAAGCAGGCAACGCTGATGTTGCTGGACGCGATCAAGGACAACGGCACGGCTACGAAAGTGCCCAAGGCACAACTGCAGATTTTTGATGCGCCGCTTGTCAAGCGCGACACGACGGCGGCGCCATCGGCCGGCAAGCGTCGCGCCGCGGCCATTCGCCGTGCTTGATCGCCGCCCGCACGGATGCTGGACAAAAATGGCGCCGTTGACACACCGGGCTTTGCTGGCACTGACGCTGCTTCTGTCGGTTGCCCTGCAGCCGGTGTGCGCTCATGAAGAGCCATGGCAAGCGGATCTCGATCGTTTCGCTGCCGAGGATCGGGCGACAACACCGTCGAATGCGCCGATCGTTTTCGTCGGCAGTTCATCGATCCGCCTGTGGCCGGATCTGAATCACGTCTTCTCGAACCCGGGCATTCTCAACCGCGGCTTTGGCGGCTCGCGTCTCGCCGATGTCGATCGCCTGGCCGAGCAACTCGTCCTGCGCTATCAGCCGCGCCAGGCCGTGATCTACGCCGGCGACAACGATCTTGCCGAAGGATTGCTGCCGGCGCAGGTCGCCGCCGATTTCATCAGCCTCGTCGAACGGCTGCGCAGCACCCGGCCGAAGCTCGCCATCGCGTTCATTGCGATCAAGCCCAGCCCCGCGCGTGCGCACCTGATGGCTGGTGCACGCGACGCCAACATGCGGATACGGCGATTCGCCGAGAGCGAAGATGGCATCGCGTACATCGACGTTTTCACGCCGATGCTCGACAGGTATGGCAA
>PHCU01000211.1 GCA_002842345.1 Betaproteobacteria bacterium HGW-Betaproteobacteria-12
GCTGATAAAAGGAAAGCAAATGAGCGATTTCGTAAACGATTTTTGGAACATGTACGTCATTGTGATCGTCCTGGGCAGTATTCTGGCCTGCGCGGTTCTCCTGATCGTACAGGGCAAGGCGACCTTCACGCCAGGCAAGACCATGGGTCATGTCTGGGATGAAACCCTTGAGGAATACAACAACCCGATGCCGAAGTGGTGGAGTTGGATGTTCGTCATCACCGTGGTGTTCGCGCTGGTTTACTTGGCGCTCTATCCGGGGCTGGGCAACTTCAAGGGCATGCTGAATTGGACCTCGGTCAGTCAGCATAAGGTTGAAGTCGACAAGATGAACGCAACGGTCAAGCCGCTGTTCGACAAATACATGGCGATGGATCTCAAGGCGGTGGCTGGGGACAAGCAGGCCATGGAAATGGGCAAGCGTATGTACCTGACCTACTGCATGCAGTGTCATGGTGCTGACGCCCGTGGTGCCAAGGGCTTCCCGAATCTGACCGATGGTGATTGGCTGTATGGTGGCGAGCCGGATCAGGTCAAGGCAACGATCGCCGAAGGTCGGATGGGGGTCATGCCTCCACACGCGCAGCTTGGTGCCGATACCATCAAGGATCTGGCCAACTATGTGCGCTCCCTGTCGGGGCTGCCCAATGATGCGGTTCGCACTGCGCGTGGTCAGGACGCCTTCACCAGCGCAGGTTGTGTCGGCTGTCACGGTGCTGAAGCGACCGGTATGCACGCTGTAGGGGCGCCCAATCTGACCGACAAGGTCTGGTTGTATGGTTCATCGGAAGCGGTCATCACCGAAACCATTACCAATGGCCGTCAGAACAAGATGCCGGCCTGGAAGGAATTCCTTGGTGAGGCGAAGGTTCATCTGTTGTCTGCCTACGTACTCAGCCTGAGTCAAGGCACCAAGTAAGTGGTTCATGCGGGGCGGCGTCTGCGCCGCCCCGCATTTTTTCTCCCCTCTGTATCAAAATTGCGTTTCAGCCGGCAATTGAAAATCTCGGACTAGCGTAATTTCGATACCGACAAGGGCACCATGGAGAGCAAGGAAATCAACGGGCAGAGCTCTGCGGCTGAGACCATCTCTTTCTACGAGAAGCACAAAAAGGTCTACATCCGTGACGTCAAGGGTTGGTGGAACACTTGGCGTTGGGCTTTGGTCTGGCTTACCCAGATCATTTTTTATGGGTTGCCGTGGTTGGAATGGAATGAGCGTCAGGCCGTTCTCCTGCATCTGGTAGAGCGCAAGTTTTATTTCTTTGGCTTGGTTCTCTGGCCGCAGGATGTCTTTTACCTCGCTCTCTTGCTGATTATTTCGGCGTATGCGCTTTTCCTGTTTACCGCTATCGCAGGGCGTCTATTCTGCGGATATGCTTGTCCTCAGACGGTTTACACCGAAATCTTCATGTGGGTCGAGAATCGCATCGAGGGCGATCGGTCGGCTCGTTTGAAATTGGACAGCGCGCCGCTGAGCGGGCGCAAACTCGGTGTCAAGGCCATGAAGCATGCCATTTGGCTGCTCATCTCGTTGTGGACCGGGTTCACGTTGGTCGCCTATTTTACGCCGGTCAATGAGTTGCTTTCCGCAGTGCCCTTCGGCCTCTCCGGATGGGAACTGTTCTGGGTTTGTTTCTATGGCGGTTTCTGTTACATGCAGGCGGGCTTCTTGCGTGAGCAGGTCTGCAAATACATGTGTCCGTACGCCCGTTTCCAAGGAGTCATGTACGACTCGGATACGCTAATCATTACCTACGACCCGGAGCGGGGCGAGCCCCGTGGCGCGCGCAAGAAGGGAGTCGATGCCAAGGCGGCCGGGCAAGGAGACTGTGTCGATTGCGGGTTGTGTGTGCTGGTCTGTCCGACGGGCATCGATATCCGCAAGGGTACGCAGTACGAATGCATCGGTTGCGGTGCCTGCATTGATGTCTGCGAACCGGTGATGGACAAGGTTGGCTTGCCTCGTGGTTTGATCCGCTACACTACGGAAAATGCGCTGGCCCGGCATTTTTCGCCGAAGGATGTGATTAGCCATATCCTGCGTCCGCGCATTGTTGTATATACAATAATTTTGTTGGCGATTACCGCGGTCGCGGTCTGGTCTCTAGCCACTCGCATTCCGCTCAAGGTCGATGTCATTCGCGATCGTTCAACGCTGGCGCGCGAAACGGATGATGGCGGTATTGAGAACATTTACAACCTCAAGATCATGAATACGACCGAGGCTCCGAAGAGGTATGTGCTTTCGGTCGAAGGCTTGGCTGGCGTTGAAATTGCCGGTGACCGGGTGGTGGATGTTGATAGCGCCCAGAATCATGAGGTCACCATCGTTGTTCGTGTTCCGCCGGAATCCGGCAGCAAGGGCGCGAAAACTATCCACTTCGACATCAAGGCGGAGGGGCATGACAATATCGCTGTACGTGAAAAGGCCTCCTTCCTGTTTCCCTGAGACATAAATGACTTCTTCGATGACTCTTCAACGTGACAATACGCCCTGGTACAAGCAACGTTGGCCCTGGTTTCTGATAGCCGGTCCTGCGACTGTGATCATTGCCGGTATCGTGACCGTCTGGCTGGCAGTAATCAGTAATGATGGCCTTGTTACCGATGATTATTACAAGCAAGGCTTGACGGTCAATCAGCGGCTCCAGCGTGATCATCAGGCGAGCAGTCTGGGCCTCCATGCCGACGTGATGCGCGCTGGTCTGAATGTGCGTCTGATGATGATGGCCGATGTGCCAGCGGTGATGCCCGATTCGCTTGTCCTCAAACTGGCGCATCCGACGCGTGCCGGTCAGGATCAGGCAATGGAGATGCGTTCTGAGGGTCAGGGCTTCTACGCTGGCAAATTGAACGCAGATATCACTGGAAGGTGGCTTGTTTCGATTGAAGATCCGGCCGGAAAATGGCGGCTTCAGGGCGAATGGCAAGCCGATGCTGAGGAGCCGCTACGCTTGCATGCGAAGGCGGAGAAATAGTTTTATTCTGTTACTGGGAGGTGACATATGGCTTGGGAATTGTTGTTTGGTAGTGACATCGGCTTGATGAGCTTGGCCGTTATCGTCGGCGTGCTGGTGATCGGCGTCGTGATGGGCAAGATGTATTCAAGCAAGATGGAAGAAGAATCACGCAAACTCGGCAAGTAAGTCGCTGAGGCCGCCTGAGTCATGGCGGTGAAAGCCCCTCGTTCGCCACTGGCGCCCGAGGGGCTTGTTTTTGGCTCTGTCTGAATTAGCTGTTGAAGCGGCGGCGCAAGCGATTATCGAACAGGCGGCTCGGATGGCAAGGCGCCCGGAAGAATTGCGTCGCCACTGATTGCGAATCAGCTTTCCGATCCAGTTCAATCTGGGTGGTTAGGGGCAGGGCAAGGGGGGCAGTTCGCTTTCGTGAAAGCGGTATTCGCCACGCGCACGGTCTGCAAGGTAGCGTTCCAGGCAGACTCCGACGCTGTGGAAGGAGATTTCCGGCCAGGGGATGCTTTCCGGTCTGAACAGCGCGACCTCAAGGCTTTCCTCGCCGGCCGAGTACTCCTCTGTCGCCAGGTGGCCCCGGTAGAACAAATGGACCTGATTGATATGGGCGATGCTGATCATGGCGAACGGCGCATCGACAATGATTCGGGCTCCCGCTTCTTCCCATGTTTCCCGGCGCGCAGCGTCGGCGGTCGTTTCGCCATTCTCCATGAAGCCTGCCGGTAGCGTCCAGAAGCCCAGGCGAGGCTCAATGGCACGCCGGCAGAGGAGGATGCATCCGTCGTACTCGGCGACGCAGCCGACTACTAGACGGGGATTCTCGTAATGAATATGGCCGCAGGCCGGGCAGACGTGCCTGGGTAGGCTGTCGCCTGCTGGCACGATGAATGAAACGCCGGCGCCGCAGCGGGTGCAGTAACGGATCACGGAGATGAGCGCGGTGGTGGTCGTTCCGCAGTTTAGCATCGAACCCGTGAGAGGCCGCCAACCAAGGCGCAATGCGGCTTTCTTCCTTTGCACACGGACAATGCCTGTGGCTACAATAGCGGCAGCTAAAAATACGCGCGTCTGCGCCGGCGGCCCGCTGGCGCCCCAGGGGGCTTTGCATGTTTCTTCTCGTTGGTTATGTCATTATCCTGGCCTCGTCGCTGGGAACCTACGCCCTGCACGGGAGCCTCCTGGCCCTTTGGGTGCCCGCCGAGTACGTTGCTATCTTTGGTCTGGCCATTGGCTACTTTGTCGCAGGCAATGACATCAAGATCATCAAGGCCACCGTCGCCGCCGTTCCCGGCGTACTCAAGGGCTCGAAATTCAACAAGGCATATTACGTAGACGCGCTGGCATTGCTTTACGAAATTCTCGGCAAGGTGCGCAAGGAAGGACTGATGTCGATTGAGGCGGATGTCGAGAATCCCGAGTCCAGTGCGATCTTCAGCAAGTATCCGGCGATCGTGAACGATCATCACGTCATCGAGTTCATGACCGACTACCTGCGCATGATGGT
>PHCU01000212.1 GCA_002842345.1 Betaproteobacteria bacterium HGW-Betaproteobacteria-12
CGAAGGTACTGGCGTAGGTGTAGTTGCTGTAGGAGGTGTAATCCGCTTTGATCAGGTCGTCTCCCGCACCGCCCTCGACCGTGTTGTTGGCGTAGTAACAGTAGGTGATGGTGTCGTTGCCCTCACCGCCGCGCAGCACATTGGTGCCACTCCCCTGATCGGCGATCACGTCGTCTCCCGCCCCGCCCTCGATTGTGTCGCTGCCGTAGCTGTCCGTGATCGTGTCGTTGCCGTCACCACCATAGATCGTGGCGTTCTCGGATCCGCTGGAAATCGAATCATTTCCGTCGCCTCCAAAAACAGTGATCAGGGTCGCAGTGGTTGTAATCGAATCATTTCCGACACCACCGGCCACTATTCCATATGACGTAAGTAGTGCCGTCAAATTGTCGTCGGCCGGATGTGCATTGATCGCGCCTTCAAAGTATTCAACTATATCCCAGCCACTCTCCACAAAGAAACCACCGGCTTGACGATAAAGCTCTACCATTTCTGCCATCCCTGCGGATGGATCAGTGTTAATTCTTTGATTGAGTAATGTTACGACGCCGGAGTAATCCAAGCGAACGCTGGAACCGTCATCCACTACCGCAACCGCGTCGAAATAAGGTTTTAGTAGCGTCTTAGATATCAACGAATCGAAAACACCAGCCTTCAAGGCATCGTAGCCTTCGTTGATCAACGTAACCTGGTCCGCACGAAGCGCGAGATTCGTCACGCCGGACGCAGCAAATGATTCGGCATTGAAAACTTCAAGCACGTGCAGCTTGCCGAGCATTGTCTTATAGGCGTCGGTTTCTCCGGCAAGCGGGTCGTTGTTCACATAGTGCTGGATACCTGCAAACTCATATTGCACGCCCTGGCTTGGGCTATCGCCAGTGGAAGCCCAAGCGTTTACGAGCTGTTCCAACAGCACTTTCTGTTCATAAACATTGGACGCGGCTGCATATTGCGTCAAGAAGGATAGCACCGCTGGCGACAGCATGGCAGCCTCAGACAAGTTTCTAACCAGACCCATGCCACTCATTGAGGGCAGCGCCTGCACCTCGGTGCTGAGTGCAATCGACTCGACAAACTCGCTATCAAATCGATTTTCTGCTGGATAAAGATCAACAATAGATGCTGTTGCTCCATTGCTGCGCGTATAAGTACCTGTAAAAAGAACTAGATTGCCATTGCCAAGATCTTGGGAAACGGCTGTTTTGGCCAAATTGAAATTAGAGATACCAAGCTCTGTCAGAGTAAATAGCTCATCGGATTGACTGACTCCATCCTGATCAATATCGCGCCATACCTTCAGGCCATGAAATGCAGCATCGCTGGCATCAATTACTCCATCGCTATTACTATCAAGTTCCGTCAGCGCATGAAAGCCATCTGCCGCTTTCTGACCATTTTCCAAAATGGTGTCTTCACCAAACAACTCTCCCCCATTATCGATCTGCCCATTACCGTTTTTATCTAACACTAGCCAACCATCATCCCCCTTTACCCAGCCCAATGCAGTTTTGACGCCATCTCCGTCACGATCAAATCGAATGCCTTCTGTTACAGACGTAGTCTCAATACCATCGCCATCAAGATCAATGGCTAAGGGGCTTTTAAGAGGAGGGGGCGCGTTCTTTGACTGGCTGAATTTTTCGCCAGCAGCGCGACATAACCCCTTTTCATATCGAGCCTTTTCTCCCAAGCCTGCGGCTTCCAATATTTCGGTAGCTTTACGTAGATTTGGCGACTGTGCATAGGGTGACTGCTGCAAATCCTGAATCAACCCGGACAAGGCTTCGTCAGCAAACGGAATTGGTAGCCCGTTGATGGAGTTTCCACCACTATCTGCCAAGGCTTTTTCCCAGTTCTTGAATGCCTCATTAACCGCTGCTCGCTGTTCAGCGGTAGGGTCATTGGCTTGCGCAAGTGACTGACAGGCTTGCTCCAACGCGTTAGAAGCGTTACTTAGGCTATGGTCGTCAACTACAAGATCCACCCCATTTTTAAGCCACCCCCATAAGCCGCTCATACTTTTTTCTCCTTGTAGACAAATCAGTTCAATCAACGTAATTGAAGCCTACTTCCCTTCTACTTTTTCAATGAAGCGAACCGCATCTGGGTATCCTTGGGCTGCGGCCATTTTCATCCAATGAAGCACCTTCTCCATGTTATGTTCAGCTCCCATGCCTTTTGCATACATATATCCAGTCATATATTGGGAGCGAGCGTGTCCTTTAATAGCCGCCGCTTCAAACAGCGACAACGCCAATTTGTAGCTAGCCGAAACTCCTATCCCCTCAAAATGGACATATGCAAGCGCGTATTGACTATCTAGATCGCCCAGCTTCGCCCCTTCAGCAAATAAGGAAATTGCATATTTCTGATTTCTGTCTACACCTTCTCCATCCAAATACATTCTGCCCAAGCTATGTTTTGCGGGTGGATAACCAAGTTCCGCAGCACGCTGAAAACATGACGCGGCCATTGATGCGTCTTGCTTCCCTCCTCGTCCTTCCAAGTACAGAACACCGAGGTTGTAACTTGCAACTGAATGCCCCCCGTCAGATGCATTTTTTAACCATCTTCTTGCTTCAACATAGTTTCTATCTATCCCATTTCCGCTCTCAAACATGTTCCCCAAGTTATATTGAGCGTTGACGTGCCCGCGTTCTGCGGCTTGCCTAAACCATTTGGCAGCTTTCTTGCTATTAGTCGGTACCCCTTGCCCGTTGAGGTGCATCGTTCCAAGATTAAACTCCGCATCTGGATCCCCTCCCCTGGCTGCTTCTTCAAAAAGCCGATACGCCTCACGCAGATCACTATCCCCACCTTTTTTAAGAAGAACCAGACCGCGCGCAACATTGGCATCCGATGCGACCGCAGATGTCTGGCGGAAATCGCTACCATTATTCTTCTTTATAAGAGTTTCACTCATTGTGCTGCCAGCGTAGGCAGTAGCACCTAATACTAGAAAGCCGAGCGCAGCCCGATGAGCAAATTGTTTGAGTTTGCTATAGAAACTTATCTCCAAGTCGCTCTGCTGGTCATTGTTTCTGTTCGAGAACGGGGCTCTGATGAGGATGGCGTCGACGATGGGTCCGATGCCCAGCTCGAAGCAATGGTGTTGCAGGTAGTGGTGTATCTTCTTGAACAGCCTACTACCGAGCTTGTGCTGCTCCAATAAGGTGTCGGATGTGGCAGATGGTGATATCGTCTGGCACGGCTGCTCACCCGCCGGAGAAGGCGCCCATGCTGCGCGAGTCGTACAGCGCTTCTCCGACCATCGGATCGGATAATTTGAACCACCACTGGTGGGGAAACACATGCGCAGCATCATCTACAGTTCCTTGGGTGGCCAGCCCTTGCCAACATTGGGGTAGTACGGCGCTAACAGCGCACACAGTTTCGCCCACGGCAGCAGAAAGTCTATCTCGGACAGAAACGTCTAACGTTTAGTCATCTTGGTGTGTTTCTCGAACTTTGTGATTAGGCTCGGCTGTTCCATTATTCCCATCCTTGGTTCCGCTCATGCGGTTGCAAGATCAGGACAGGAAACTTTTGCAGACATCCTTAGTTGGGAGAAATTGGGGCTTGTTGCAATAGGAAATCGAAAACCAACCATGGCCATCAACATTCTTCCGTGCTCCCTGTTGTGTGCTCCCGAAGTTGCCGCATTTTTAATTCCTCCATTCTCAATGTCAAGTGACAATCTCATTCCCGTTCTTAGTGCGGAAGAGGGATGTTACCCAATTCGTCATACACACCCATTTTTAGAATTAGTCTTATAAATGCTCTGAATATGTAACAAAACATGAGAAAATCGTCGATACAGGCGACTCGTCGAGCGCCGAATCGGGCTGGCAAGGCCGGCCTTTGGACACCCTTGGCGTTTTGCATCAGCACTGCGCTCCAGATTGCATAAGAGTTACCCGCGCACCAAATTGATGTTGGTTAGGGCGCACGCAACAAACAACCGGTTGGCAATTTTCTCCAGGCACCGGTAACAGAACTTTGCGAAACCAATATTCGCTTGATGACTCCCACGCCCTCGACACCGTCAGCCCGCTGGCGACCCTGAGCCGCGGTTACGCCATCGTCACCGCCGCCGACGGCAGCGTGCTGCGCGCCGCCACGCAAACCGCAACAGGACAACAGGTGCAGGCCCGCCTCGGCCAGGGCCGCCTGCTGTGCCGGGTGGAAGGAGTGGAAGAATGAACGCCTTTTGTGGCAAGCCAACTCATGATGAACGTCGTGGGAGCCCGATTTATCGGGCGATACGGCTTCTGAGGTTCCCCCTGCCCCATCGCCCGGTGAAACCGGGCTCCCACATTGTGCTGCACCTCATCCTGCTGCCGTGTTTGCTCCTCCTGCTTTGCGCCAATGTCGCATTCGCCCTCCCGCAAAACACCGCCGTTCCCGGCGGCGTCGCCGTCGTGGCGCTGGGCGATCACAAGAGCGCGCCGCAGGCGTATTACCAGGGCAGG
>PHCU01000213.1 GCA_002842345.1 Betaproteobacteria bacterium HGW-Betaproteobacteria-12
TTTCTCGCCCCGGAATCCGTCGCCCAGTTGAGCCCGAAATAGTGCCGCTCATCGATCCCCGCCACGCGCCGCGCCTGCTGGCCTTCTTCACCTCGCTGTTCATGTCCTTCCTGATGAGCGGCGTCGTCACCGCCATCAACGTCGGCCTGCCCGCGAACTTCATCGCCCTGTGGCTGCGCGCCTTCGTCATGGCCTTCGCCATCGCCTTCCCCACCATCCTGCTGGTGCTGCCGGTGGCCAAGCGGCTGGTGGAGAAACTCACTGGAAGACTTAACCTCTAATCTATACACGGCCTATGCGAGAGGGATCTCATTGACTTACCTAAAGCCAGCCATAGTGGTAGAGCAACAATCGACGCTCCAGCTAGCGTGGCAAGATATCGCCGTCATTGTATCGATTCATCGTTCCCTCAAACTTTCATTCTTGTATTGAAGTAGGGGAGTTAAGAAATACTCAATCACCCGCCGTTGTGCGGTTTTTACCTCCACAGTGACCGCCATTCCGGGCGACAGATTCAAATTTTTGTCGCCCACGCGGATAGTCGCCCGTTCCAGGCTAACCCGCGCCGGGAATACTAGGCCGCGATCTTCATCGTTCACTGCGTCGTGGGATACTTGGGTCACTATGGCATCGATCGTGCCGTATTTGGTGAACGGGAAGGTCTCTATCTTCACCGTCGCCTCTTGTCCGGGATTAACGAAACCAATATCCTTATTCTCTACGTAGGCCTCAACTTCCAAAGGATTATCGCGAGGTACAATAACCATTAAGGGCTGTGCTGGCGTCACGACCCCCCCCACTGTGTGAACAGCTAGCTGCTGCACCGTACCGTCAACAGGCGAAGTAAGAGTCATGAGCTTGCCACGCGATTCGGCCTTGATAAGTTCCTGACTATAAGTTGCGATCTTCTGCTCTCCCTCGTTAATGCTATCCAGAGCCATTCTTCGTGTTTCAGCAACCAACGTAGCGCGCTCGCCCTTTCCCCCGCTCAAAGCCGCTGTTAGTTCCTTTAGCCGGCTGCGTTGCGTCGCCAGATCTGACTCCACCTCGATACGTTCCTGCTCTTTATCAAGATAGCCGTGCCTAGAAATGAAATTATTTCCTACCAAATCTTTGAAGTCTTGCGCGCGCTGACGGACGATAGGCAATGTTTGTTCCAGTTTGTGCACGATTTCCTGTGTTGAATGCAGTTCGGCCTCCCGCTTTGCAATATCAGCGTCGATTCGGGCCATCTTTGCTTGAAATTCGACGTATTGACCTTCCAGCATGTGCTGCTCCTGGGAAAATCGAGCGGTATCCACATAAGGAACATCACCAAGAATGGGAGCCGTATTTGAAGCTATTGCCGCGAGAAGCGCCCTAGCTCTCTCTACTTGGAGCTTGGCCACAAACAAATCATTGGCTACGCGCTTAGTGTCGGCTGTTGTATTCGTAGTATCGAGTTCGATGAGCACATCGCCCGCCAAAACCGACTGACCGTCTGTAACCCTAATCGTCTTAACGGTAGCCGTCTCGATGGGCTGAACGACTTTAGTCCGATCATTAGGGACGATCTTGCCATGCGCTACTGCAACAACATCAATGTGCCCAAAAGTTGCCCACAGCAGAGCGATGAAGGCGAATCCGAGCAATAGCCACATGGATACGCGGGGCGCCGGGGAGACAGGCGTCTCCTGAAGCTCCATTGCTGCAGGCAGGAATTGTGCTTCGTGAGGGAGTCGCGGGCGCACGTCCAGATTCTTACGCTCTCGCCACGCATGCCTGAAGACTGCCGCGTAGCGTTTCATGAGATCAAAAAAGGCTTGCAAATGCATGTTAGGGACGTAGCTCACTACTCTACCCTTGCTGCAACCTATGTAGACGGGAATAGTGTCCAGCCTCATGGGCCAGCAACTCTGTGTGGCTACCTTGCTCCACGATCTGCCCCCTGTCCATAACGACTATGCGGTTGGCATCCCGTACGGCGGAAAGACGGTGGGCAATAATTAGCACCGTTCGCCCTTTGCATATGGCCTTCATATTATTCTGAATAATGCGTTCTGACTCATAATCCAGAGCACTGGTAGCCTCATCGAAAATCAGTATACGGGGATTGGCAATTAGCGCGCGGGCGATGGCAACTCGCTGGCGTTGGCCGCCGGAAAGCGTGGATCCATGCTCACCCACAATAGAATCGTAACCTTCTGGCAGTTCCAGAATAAAATCATGGGCGCCAGCCAACTTTGCAGCCTTGATCACTGCATCCATTGGTATACCGGGGTCGGATAGAGCTATATTCTCTCTGATGCTGCGATTGAACAGCATATTTTCCTGTAGAACTACACCAATCTGCCTGCGCAGACTGGATGTGTCGGCCATAGCTAAATCTACCCCGTCTATCAGTACCCGGCCCCGCTCAGGAACGTAAAGACGTTGCGCCAGCTTGGTGAGGGTACTCTTACCGGATCCTGAGCGGCCGACGATACCGATTACCTCCCCAGGGTGAATCAATAGACTTACGCCTCGCAACACCTCGGGCCCATCGGGGCGGTAGCGAAACGACACTTGATCGAACTCGATGCGCCCCGATATAGGAGGTAATGTGCTTCGGTTGGCATTGCCTACTTCCGTACGGGCGTTGAGAATATCGCCTAGCCTCTGTACAGAAATGCCGGTCTGCTGAAAATCAGTCCATAGTTGAGCTAGCCGCATAACTGGCTGCGCTACGCGTCCAGCGAGCATATTGAAGGCTATAAGTTGGCCGACAGTCAGTTCACCACCAATGACCAAACGTGCACCCAGCCACATAGTAGTCACCGTCACTATTTTTCCGATCAGTGAAACACTTTCATGAGCCACGGTAGACAAGGTAGCGGTCCGAAACCCAGCCGATACATAGGCAGCAAGCTGATTGTCCCAGCGACGAGTCATCTGCGGTTCGACGGCCATGGCCTTTAGCGTGTCGATGCCGTTAATCGCCTCGACCAAAAAGGCCTGGTTCTCAGCACCGCGATTGAATTTTTCGTGAAGACGTGCGCGCAAAGTCGGTGTAATCAAAGCCGAAACTATGACGTAACAAGGCAGGGACAGCACGACAACCAGAGTCAACCAGCCGCTGTAATACAGCATTACGGCGATGAAAACCACTGAAAAAAACAGATCCAACACCAGAGTAATCGCGTTCCCGGTGAGAAATTGGCGAATATTCTCCAACTCGCGCACCCGCGCCACGGTATCACCAACTCTACGGGCCTGAAAATAAGCTAACGGCAAATGCAATAAGTGCCTAAAAAGCCGCGCCCCAAGTTCCACGTCTATGCGACTTGTAGTGTGCGCGAATACGTAGCTTCTCAGCCCAGTAAGGATGACCTCAAATATCATAACGACGAGAAGCCCGAAAGCAACCACATCAAGCGTCGTAAAACCGCGATGTACCAGGACCTTATCCATCACGACCTGAAAAAACAGGGGCGTTACCAGAGCAAAAAGCTGTAGCGCGAACGATACCAGCAAAACTTCCCCAAGCAATTTACGATATTTTACGACAGCGGGGATGAACCAAGTGAAGTCAAATTTTGCCAGATCTCCCGCCAACGATGCCCGAGACGCGAATAGAATCAGTTCACTATTCCACCGGGCAATAAATTCATCCTGTGACAGTACCTGCGGCCGTTCGATACGGGGATCTTGAATCAAGACCTGATCGCTATCCACACGGGCCAGAATGAAATAACGACCATCCCGATCGATAGCCATAGCCGGCAAAGGTGTCCGTTCCAGACGAGAATAGTCCGTCCTTACGTGCTTCGCTTTAAGGCCAAGGCGCTTGGCCGCAAGCAGAATTTGCGCTCTATCGAACGGCTGACCGGAAATCTTGAACTCATGGGAGAGCTGATCTGCATCGGCGGCTACACTGTGATAACGCGCCAACATGACGAGACCTATCAAACCCGTATCCGGATTAGCAGGAGTTTCCTGCCGCACCTCAGATTCTCCCTCACCCGACACAAGTGTCAGCGTTGGGTCAGTCATAATATTGACTCCCCCCGTCCCCCAGACGGGGAGTTATAAGCAAGTTAAAGCTCATTGCCAGTTGGCAGCGATTATGGGGGCCAAGTCGTCCTGATAGTTCTGCGGCAAGGTCGTCTGGCCGGCGGCCGGCGGGCCGAAAGCAGCCATCGCCTGAACCAAGTTTTCTACCTGAGTGTCAAGCAACATCTTTCCGTCACCGCTCTTCAATTGCTCAACGTGGTAGGCCGAACTGGAATACCAATTTTCGATCATGACCGTTTCTTCTGTACCAATAATGGTGACTTCCAGGTTGTTGCCAACATGCCGCAACCATAGTTGATCGGAGCAAATTCCCGCCCCGAATACGATCTTGTCCGTCTTGTCAGCGACGCCATAATCGTAGATCGCATCCTGGCCGTCACCCCGGTTGAATAGGTAGGTGTCGGC
>PHCU01000055.1 GCA_002842345.1 Betaproteobacteria bacterium HGW-Betaproteobacteria-12
CATGTCGTTATCTCCTCTCGATCAGCCTTGGTCGTTGGGCGGCCAGTTGGCATCGTTGATCGAATTGACGTGCTTCAGGAAAGCCACGATGGCGTCCAGCTGCTCGTCGGTGAAGTTGAACTGCGGCATGCTGCGACGGCCCGGAATGCCCTCTTTCGGCCGGCTCTGGATAAAGGCCTTGGTGCCTTCGTCGCCGTAACGGACGACGACGTTGGCCAGCTCCGGTGCAAAGTACGCACCTTCGCCCATCAGCGTGTGACAGCCGATGCAGTTATTGACTTCCCAAAGCTTCTTGCCCTCGGCGATCTGCGGCGTGATGTTCTGCCGCATGTCGCGTTTGGGAAGTTGCGAGTGAGTATCGAATGACAACGCCAGGAACAACAGGAAGAAGAAGACCGTCCCCCCGTAGAAAATGTTCCGCGCCATCGATTTGGTGAACGCGCCGCTCATTGTTTTCCCCCTTTCGGAAATTGTTTGGCGAGGCGATGTTATTTCCCAGTGCACGGGTCGGGCTTTGATGTCCGCTAAAAATAGGGAAATGAAGGCGCCGCCGAAGTTTTCGCTGCCGGCAGCGGGGCGCCTTGGATGAGCGCCTTCCGGCCATGCCCCGGGGCGGTATACTTGGCCTTTCTCAAGTTGAAAGCATTTCATGGCCACCAATGCCGACATCGCCAGCATGGCGCTCTTCTGTGACTTCGAAAACGTCGCCCTCGGGGTGCGCGATGCACAGTACGAAAAATTCGATATCCGCCCGGTGCTGGAGCGCTTGCTGGCCAAGGGCAGCATCGTCGTCAAGAAGGCCTATTGCGACTGGGAGCGTTACAAGAGCTTCAAGTCGGCGATGCACGAAGCCAATTTCGAGCTGATCGAAATCCCGCATGTCCGCCAGTCCGGCAAGAACTCCGCCGACATCCGCATGGTCGTCGATGCCCTCGACCTCTGCTACACCAAAGCTCATGTCGACACCTTCGTGATCATTTCCGGCGATTCCGACTTCTCGCCGCTGGTCTCCAAGCTGCGGGAAAACGCCAAGCGGGTGATCGGCGTCGGCGTCAAGCAGTCCTGTTCCGACCTGCTGGTCACCAACTGCGACGAATTCATCTATTACGACGATCTGGTGCGCGACCGCGAAGCACGTCGCCCCGGCCAGCGGCGCGAACGCGAACCGGGCAAGCGCACGCCGGAAGACGAGGCCGGCAAGGCCAAGGTCGAGGAACGCAAGAGCAAGGCCGTCGACCTGGTCGCTGTTACCTTCGCCGACCTGATGGCCGACCGTGGCGAAAGCGACCGCATCTGGGCCTCGGTGCTGAAGGAAGTGGTCAAGCGCCGCAATCCGGGCTTCAGCGAGAGCTACTACGGCTTTCGCAGCTTCGGCAACCTGCTCGAGGAAGCGGCCAGCCGCGGCCTGCTCGGCTTCGGCCGGGACGACAAGGGAGCCTACGTCACCCGTGTCCAGGCGCGCCTGGCCGCCCATGAAGCAGAAGTGCCGCCGGCTGAGGGTGAAGAGCCGGCCGTGGCAGCCGTGACGGCTGATGCGGCGCCGGTTCCGACGGTCGAAACGAATGCCGCACCATCGTCGCGCCGGCGCGGCGGGCGCCGGACGCGCAAGGACGGCGAGCGCCAGGAGGAAACGGCGCCTGGCGAACTCGCAGCGGCCGCTGTCCAGGTCGAGACGTTGCCGGAGCAGTCGTCGCCGGAGGTTCCGCCAGGGGCCATGCCGCCGACCAGCAGCCGCTCGCGTGGCGGGCGTCGGCGTGGCCGACCGGAGCACACCAGTCAGCCGGAAGTGCCGGCAAACGTCAGCGAAGTAGTGATCGCGGCGGAACCTACGACGGCGCCGGAAGCGCCAGCGTCCGGTCGCACCCGCACGCCGCGCCGGCCGCGCAAGGCGGCGGCCGTGGTCGAGGCGAAGAGCGAGGCGAAGAGCGAGGCGAAGGTCGAAGCCGCCCCGGTCGTCAGCGAAGCGGCGCCGGTTGCGCGCAAACCGCGTTCACCCCGTAGCCGCAAACCGAAGGCCACTGCCGAGTGAGTTCCCGAGTCGTGGTGCCGCCGGTCGTTATGGTGGCGCCACTGCTGCTTCGGGCCGCCCAGCGCGCCCGGCAAAGAGCTTTGTCGTCAGCCAGGTAGCTGCCTCAGATCACCTTCAGCAACTGGCCGCGTAGTTCCTCGGCGCGGCGCTTGCCGTCGCGCGTCTGCATCACGGCGTGCAGCCAGGGGTCGAACTGCCGGCGCAGTTCCTCGTGGCTCTTGGCGGCAAAGGCTCGTTCGACGATCTCGAGATGGGCGAAGGGGCCGCAGAAGGTCTTCAGCGAATTCATGATGAAATTGCGCGCCATCTCCATTTCCTTGTTATTGGGCGGCTCCGGTGCCGGGCGGAAGGCGGTGATCGACGGTAGTCCTTCCGGCGGAGGCGGCTGCAGCGCGCCCGTGGCCTCCTCCTTGAGGCTGGCCATGGCGATATGCCCTTCTTCTTCAAGCATGCCCAGCGTGTGCTGCAGATCGTCGGCCTGCAACATGTCGCGCAGTTCGTCGACGGTGCGCTTGCCATCGACCATGATCAGTACCCGTCGCTGGCGGGGTGTCAGTCCGCCCGACCGGGACGTGACCTCCTCCTGCCCCTTGGCAGTCTTGGCGAATATCACGCCCATGTTTGTCTCCGTTATATTTGTGTAAAACTTTGCGGAGCATTGTACCCAAAAAGAAAAACCCGCCAACGGCGGGTTTTCCATGAGCAGGTGGGGCTGTGTATCAGAACAACTTGCGGCGCCGGGCAAAGCCGAGGAGGCCCAAAGCCAGGCCGGCCAGGGCGAATCCCGACGGTTCGGGAACCTGCTGGCGATTGCAATCGAATTGCTGGTCACTTGGCGAGCCATTCAGGGTGATCTGGTAGCAGAAGCCGCCATCGACCTGAGCGCCACTTGCGAAATCCCACACCTGAATGGTGTAGTCACCCGTCGTCGCCAGGACGAAGCTTTCCTGCGGGTCTTCAAACGGGCCGGCAAAACCTGGGAGTTCCAGGATGTCGTCGTCGCCGCCGCCAATTAAAACTAACTGGTTGGTATCGGTTCCGACGCCAAAGTAAAGTTCGAATGCCGGATCGAGTGCGGCATTCAGCCGGTTGACCGTAATTCGAACAGTATCCCCCGCATTGCCGAAGAAGCGCCAGAAATCGTCAAAGGGTGATCCGCCCTGACCAGGATCCTGGATGAAACCGCCAACCGTGACTCCCGAGGTTAAGGTTCCCTCGTAGGTAATGGGTACAGCACTGGCGGGTGTCGTCGTCAGCAACAAAACGGCAGTTAGCGCTCCTAATAGTGAACTCTTCATTTTCATTCCCCTTGTCTTCAGGTTAAACACGCGGACCGGTAGCCCTGTCCTAAATAAGCAATTCCGGGGCCATAAGATGAATATCACTAATATTCAATGGCTTGAGATGTGTAAATGATGGGTGAATAAGCGGTTTGTAAAGTTGCTCGACAGTCAATTTTCCGGGCAACTTGGGGGCGGAATAAGAAGGGGCGAAAAACAAAAAACCCGCCAACGGCGGGTTTTCCATGAGTGGGCGGGGCGCTCGGGATCAGGCGGCGGCTTGCACCGGAATCTTATGGCCGCGGCGGACGATGCGGTTCTGCGTATCGACGTAGATCAGCTCGGGCTCGTGCTTGGCCAGTTCGACTTCGTTGTAGGCGGCGAAGGTGGCGATGATCAGGATGTCGCCCGGGGCAGCGCGGCGGGCGGCCGAGCCGTTGACCGAGATGACGCCCGAGCCGCGCTCGGCGCGGATGGCGTAGGTGGTGAAACGCTCGCCGTTGTTGACGTTCCAGATGTCGATCTGTTCGTACTCGCGGATGTTGGCGGCGTCGAGCAGGTCTTCGTCGATGGCGCAGGAACCCTCGTAGTGCAGGTCGGCGTGGGTGGTCGTCACGCGGTGCAGCTTGGATTTCAGCATCGTTCTCTGCATGGTTTCACTCATCCAGAAGGTTGGGGGAAGCGCATTGTAGCGACAATGGCCCCTCTGTCAACGGCGGTAATTATGGTCGCGGCAGGTGCGTCAAATTTCAATGTTATCAATGAGCCGCGTCGCTCCCAGGCGGCTGGCGGCAAGCACCACCAGTGGGACGTCTACGCCTTTCGGCATAGTCAGGTCGGCCTGTTGTCGCACTGCAACATAATCGGTCTTCCAGCCAGCGGCCGCCAGCTCACCGACAGCTTGCATTTCCAGCGCCGCGAAGTCGCTGGCGCCGCTACGGATGGCCTGGCGGATCCCGGTCAGCAGACGGTACAGGCGCGGCGCCTCGGCGCGTTCGGCGGTGCTCAGGTAGCCGTTGCGGGACGAAAGGGCCAGGCCGTCTTCGGCACGTACCGTCTCGCCGCCGACGATGTCGATCGGCATCGCCAGTTGGCGAGTCATGTTGCGGATGACCATCAGCTGCTGGTAGTCCTTCTTGCCGAACAGGGCCACATCCGGCTGCACGCAGTTGAACAGCTTGCTGACGACGGTGGCGACGCCGCGGAAATGGCCGGGACGGAATTCGCCGTCGAGCACGTTCTGGATCGCCGGCGGTTCGATGAAGTATTCCTGCGGCTCGGGGTAGAGGTCCTTCTCGGTCGGCGCGAACAGCACATCGACGCCGGCTGCCTGCAATTTGTCGCAATCGGCCTGGAAGGTGCGCGGGTAGGTGTCGAAATCCTCGTTCGGGCCGAATTGCAGGCGATTGACGAAGATGCTGGCGACCACTGTGTTGCCGTGTGCCCGCGCCTGTTGCATCAGGCTGATGTGGCCGGTGTGCAGGTTGCCCATGGTCGGCACGAAGACGATACGGCCGCGGCTGGTCAGCGCGGCGCGCAGGGCGGGGATGGAAGCGTGGATTTGCATGATGGAATAGATCCGGAGTCCGTCGCGGGGCGTCGGGGGCTGGCGGGAATTTACTCCAGCCGGAACCGGGCGCCGCTGTGTTCGGACTGAGAGGGTTGATCAGGCCGCGTAGGTGTGTTCGGGGCTGGGGTAGCTGCCGTCCTTGACGGCGGCAACGGCGCGGGCGGCGGCGTCGGCGATGCTGCCGCCGTCGGCCATGAAGTTGCGGACGAACTTGGCCTTCTTGCCCGGCGGGATGTCGAAGGCGTCGTGCAGCACCATGACCTGGCCGGAGCAATCCTTGCCGGCGCCGATGCCGATGGTGATGATGGCGAGGCCGGCGGTGACGTCGGCGGCCAGCGCGGCGGGAATGGCTTCGAGCACGATCATCGTCGCGCCGGCTTCCTGCAACGCCAGCGCATCGTCCTTCAGCCGCTGGGCGGCGGCTTCGCCCTTGCCCTGCACCTTGTAGCCGCCCAGTGCATGCACCGATTGCGGCGTCAGGCCGACGTGGCCGCAGACCGGGATGCCGCGGTGCACGAGGAATTCGACGGTCGCCGCCATCTCGCGGCCGCCTTCGAGCTTGACCATCTGGGCGCCGGCGGCCATCAGCGTGACGGCGTTGCGGAAGGCCTGTTCCGGCGATTCCTGGAAGCTGCCGAAAGGCATGTCGGCAATGATGAAGGGGCGGTCGCTGCCGCGCTTCACCGCCGCAGTGTGGTAGGCGATGTCGGCGACGGTGACCGGCAGCGTCGTGTCGTGGCCCTGGATGACGTTGCCCAGGGAATCGCCGATCAGCAGCACCTCGACGCCGGCGCCGTCGAGCAGGCGGGCGAAGCTGGCGTCGTAGCAGGTGAACATGACGACCTTGTCGCCGGCGGCGTACAGCTTGGCGAGATCGGCCTGGGTCAAACGGCGGGTGGTGACTTGCGCGGACATGGGGGATTCAGTTCCGGAAAACGAAATAGACGGCGCCAAGGATACACAGGGCAGCCCACAGATAGTCAAGCTTCAGCGGCTGGTTCATGTAAAAGACGACGAAGGGCACGAATACCGTCAGGGTGATGACTTCCTGCAGAATCTTCAGCTGCGCCAGGCTCATTTCGACATGGCCAATGCGGTTGGCCGGTACCTGGAGCATGTACTCGAACAGGGCGATGCCCCAGGAAATCAGCGCGGCGATCCACCACGGTTTCTCGTTCAGGTGCTTGAGGTGCGAATACCATGCGAAGGTCATGAACACGTTCGACAGTGCCAGCAGCACCACCGTCTGCCAGATGACGGGAACGTGCAGGCCGAACAGGTTCACAGGCGGACGATGCCCTGGTTGGCGACGGCCGGCAGCCAGGCGGTGATCGAGCCGCGGCCGGGCAGGCGCAGCTCGGGGGCGATTTCGGCCAGCGGCAGGAGGACGAAGGCGCGCAGATGCAGGCGCGGATGCGGCAGGGTCAGTTCGGGCAGGTCGAGAAACTGGTCGTCGTAGAGCAGCAGATCGAGATCGAGCGTGCGCGGACCGTTTTTCTCGGCCCGCTGGCGGCCGAAGCGGCGCTCGATGTCGAGCAGTTCGCCGAGCAGGGCCTGCGGCATCAGCGTCGTCTCAAGCAGGGCGACGGCATTGACGAATTCCGGTTGATCGACGATGCCGACCGGTGCCGTACGGTACAGCGACGAGCAGCGGACGATCCGGCTATCGGGCAGATTGGCCAGGGCGCCAAAAGCGGCGCGGATCGTGCTCGCTGGATCGCCGAGATTGGCGCCGAGCGCGATGTAGGCCGCGCTCATTCCGCGGCGGGGGCGCTGCCGGCGTTGGCCGGCTTCTTGCGCCGGCGGCGCCGCTTCTTGTCGCCGGCCTGTTCCGGCAGCAGCATCTGCGCCCTTTCCTCGCCGTCGACGGCCTGGAAGCGGGTCCACCACTCTGCCAGTTCCATCTCCACTTCGCCGGATTCGGCGCGCAGCACCAGGAAGTCGTAGCCGGCACGGAAGCGCGGCTGTTCGAGCAGGGCATAGGGGCGCTTGCCGGCGCGTTGCTCGAAGCGTGGCTGCAGCAGCCAGATGTCCTTGATGTCGCCGGCGATGCGTCGGGTGATGGCGAGCTTTTCGCCCTGCGTGTCGAGCACCGTGTCCATCGCCTGGAACAGTGCCGGGATCTTTGCTTCGCCGTCGGCCTTGAGCTTTTCCCAGTTGGCCAGCACTTCGTGCCAGAGCAGGCAGGCGAAGAGGAAGCCGGGCGAGGTGCCCTTGCCGCGGCGGATGCGCTCGTCGGTGTTGGCCAGCGCCAGCATGACGAACTTCTCGCCCATCGGCTGCTCGAGAATGACGTCGAGCATCGGCAGCAGGCCGTGGTGCAGGCCCTCGTCGCGCAACTGCGTGATGCACTTGACCGAGTGGCCGGAGGTCAAGAGCTTGAGCATTTCGTCGAACAGGCGCGCGGCCGGCACGTTTTCCAGCAGCACGGCCATTTCGCGGATCGGCCGCTTGGCTTCGGGATCGATCGACAGGCCGAGCTTGGCCGCCAGACGCACGGCGCGCAGCAGGCGCACCGGATCTTCGCGGTAGCGGGCGCGCGGTTCGCCGATCATGCGCAGGGTGCGCGCCTTGAGATCGCCGACGCCGTGGTGATAGTCGACGATGGCCTCGGTGGTCGGGTCGTAATACAGCGCATTGGCGGTGAAGTCGCGGCGCGCCGCATCTTCCAGCTGGCTGCCGAAGACGTTGTCGTGCAGCACCCGGCCGTGTTCGTCCTTCTTGGTGTCTTCGCCGAGCTGGCCGCGGAAGGTGGTGACCTCGATCTGCTCCTGGCCCATCATCACATGGACGATCTGGAAGCGGCGGCCGATGATGCGCGAGCGGCGGAAGGCGCGGCGCACTTCCTCGGGCGTGGCGTCGGTGGCGACGTCGAAATCCTTCGGCTCGGCGCCGATCAGCAGGTCGCGCACGGCGCCGCCGACGACGTAGGCCTTGTGGCCGTTTTCCTGCAGCGTTTCGCAGACGCGCCGGCTGCCCGTACTGATGCGGTCGCGGGTGATGCCGTGGGTGGAGACGGGAATGACGGCCGGCTCATGGTGGCCGGGCCGGGCTTTCTTGCCGCTGAAGACGCGGGAAATGAATTTTCGGATCACGAATTGCCGTTAGCTGGTGAGGGACCGATCCCGATTTCCTCGGGGGCCGTCGGGGTTTGCCCCGATTTTTTCCCGGTCCTGCGGAAAACGCGGATTCTACCGCAATGTAATGATTTTCCAGTTCATTTGGCCGGCGTGGGCGCGCAGCTTGTCGTCCGGGTCGACGGCGACCGGCTGGCTGACCTTGCCCATCAGCGGCAGGTCGTTGTGCGAATCGCTGTAGAAATAGCTGTCGGCGAAGCTGCCCCACCACAGGCCGAGGCTTTCCAGCCACTGTTCGACGCGGACGATCTTGCCGGCCTGGAAGGACGGCGTGCCGGTCGGCGCGCCGGAAAAGGCGCCGCTTGTCACATCGGCCGCCGGAATGGTGCCGATCAGGTGCGGAATGCCGAATTCGCGGACGATCGGGCCGGTGACGAAACTGTTGGTGGCAGTGACGATGGCGCACAGGTCGCCGTTGGCCAGGTGCTCGGCGACCAGCCGGCGGGCCGCATCGGTAATGATCGGGCGGATGTGGCGGTCCATGTACTCGCGGTGCCAGGCATCGAGTTCCCGCCGCCCGTGGCGCGCCAGCGGCTGCAGCTGAAAGGCGAGGAAGGCCTGGATGTCGAGCGTGCCGGCCTTGTAGTGCTCGTAGAACTCGATGTTCTTGGCTTCCTGTATTTCGCGGTCGACGACGCCGCGGGAAATCAGGAACTGCGCCCACTCGAAGTCGGAGTCGCCGGCGAGCAGGGTGTTGTCCAGGTCGAAGAGGGCGAGATTCATTCGGTGTGTTCCAGGGAAAGCAGTTCGCGCAGCAGGGGCAGCGTGACCGGGCGTTTTTGTTCGAGGGTGTACTGGTCGAGCGCGACGATCAGCATCGACAGCGTGCGCATGTCGCGTGAGGCATGGCGCAACAGGTAATTGACGATTTCCGGCGGCAGCTTGAGCGCCCGCTCGCGGGCCTGGGCGGTGATCGCGCTGGCCTTCTCGGCATCGGTCAGCGGCTGCAGGCGGTAGATCAGGCCGGAGCCGAGGCGGGTCCGCAAATCCTCACGCAGGGCGAGATGGGCCGGCGGTTGCGGCGCGGCGGTGAGCAGGCGGCCGCCATCGGTCTTGATCTGGTTGAACAGGGCGAACAGCGCGACCTGGCCGTCGGCATCGAGCTGGTCGACGTTGTCCACAGCCAGCGTCTCGTCGCCGGCCACGCCGTTCAGCGCCGGGTTATGCGCCGCATCGACATAGCGGAAGCCGCTGGCCAGCAGCAGGTGCGATTTGCCGCAACCGGCTTCGCCGTGCAGGCAAAAGGCGGTGTCCGCCGCGACGCCGGCCAGCCAGCCGGTGAACACGGTCAGCGTTTCGGCATTGCCGCCGGCGACGAAATTGTCCAGCGAGGGCGGGCTGTCCGGCAGTAGGTCGAGAATCAGCTGGCGCATCGGGGCTTACTGCCAGCTGACCAGCCCGTAGTTCTTCTTGCCACGGCGCAGGATGGTGAAGCGGCCGAACAGCAGCTCCTCGCCGCTGATGACGTGGTCGAGCGCCTCCACCTTGTGGCCGTTGACCGTGACGCTGCCGCCCTGGATGAAGGTGCGCGCTTCCGACTTCGACTTGGCCAGGCCGGCGGCGACCAGCGCGTCGATCAGGCTGGCGGCGGCCTTGTCCAGCTGCACGCCGGGCATGCCGTCCTGGGCCAGTTGTTCGAGGTCGTTCTCGGTCAGATCGGCCAGTTGCCCGGAGAACAGGCACTCGGTGATACGCCGCGCGGCCATCAGTGCCACTTCGCCGTGCACCAGGCGGGTGGCTTCCTCGGCCAGGATGCGCTGGGCTTCCGGCTTGCCGCCGCTGGCCTTGTCGGCGGCTTCGATCTCGGCGATGCGGGCGACCGGCAGGAAGGTGAAGAAGTTGAGGAACTTGTAGACGTCGGCGTCCGAGGTGTTCAACCAGAACTGGTAGAAGGCGTAGGGCGAGGTCTTCTTCGGGTCGAGCCAGACGGCGCCGGATTCGGTCTTGCCGAACTTGGTGCCGTCGGCCTTGGTGATCAGGGGCACGGTCATGCCGTACACCTGGTGATGATGCAGGCGGCGGGTCAGATCGGTGCCGGCGACGATGTTGCCCCACTGGTCGGAGCCGCCGATCTGCAGGGTGCAGCCGTGGCGCTTGTACAGTTCGGCGAAGTCGTAGCCCTGCAGCAGGCTGTAGGAGAACTCGGTGTAGGAAATGCCCTGGTCTTCGCGCTGCAGGCGCTGCTGCACGGCTTCCTTCTTGATCATGGCATTGACCGAGAAATGCTTGCCGATGTCGCGCATGAATTCGAGGCAATTCATGCCGCCGAACCAGTCGTAGTTGTTGGCCATCACGGCCGGATTGGCGCCGTCGAACTTGAGGAAGGGCGCAACCTGGTCGCGGATCTTGCCAACCCAGGAAGCGATCACGTCCGGCGTGTTCAGTTTGCGCTCGGTGGCCTTGAAGCTCGGGTCGCCGATCATGCCGGTGGCGCCGCCGACCAGGGCGATCGGCTTATGGCCGGCTTCCTGGAAGCGCTTCAAAATCAGCACCGGGACCAGATGGCCGAGGTGCAGGCTGTCCGCCGTCGGGTCGAAGCCGCAATAGAGGGTCACCGATTCCTGGGTCAGCAGCTGGTCGAGCGCCTGGGCGTCGGTGATCTGGGCGATCAGGCCACGATCATGCAGATCCTGGATCAGGGGGGACTGGTACATTGCTTTGCTCCACTGGGCGGGCGCCATCGCGCCGAAAATCGGACCGGCGATTTTAGCAGAGGCGAGGCCTGTGGTCGGCAGGCGTGTGTGCCGATTGCCGACGGCGCAGCCCATCTCCGGCAGTCGCTCAGGCTGTTCGTCGGGCAAGGCGAGCGGCGAGTCGAATGGGTATCTGTTGGCCTTGTTGCGCGCCATTTAGCGATTCGGAATATTAGGTCTTCATTACACTGATTTCCTTGGAATATCAGTGGTTTGTTAAGTCTTTCCCCGGCCCTTGCTGGCGCTATTTGCCCATGAGATGATCGGCGGCGACTGACCTGAAGTCGTCAGTCTTTGAGCGACGCATTCGACAAAAAACTAACAAGACTTCACCCCAGAGGAGATGGTCATCATGGACGGGATTTCGGCTTGGTGGGGCAGGGTCGGCCTGCAATTGAAGCTGCAGCTATTAATCCAGGGCTTCCTGATCATCGTTCTGGTCGGCGCCCAACAGTGGATTTTCCACCAGTTCGAAGACCAGTTGCTGCACACCGCCAAGGAACGGGCGATGACCGTCGCCGACGGGATGATCAATGGCCTGAACACCCTGATGATCATCAAGGCCGGCGGTGCCGACGAGGTGATCAGCGACGAAAAGGCGCGCGCCCAGTTCATCGACAAGATGGGCAAGTCGGAAGGCATCCTGGACCTGCGGGTGATCCGCGGCAAGGGCATCGACGACGAATTCGACGGCGGTCTGCCGCAGGAGAAGGCGGTCGACGACCTCGACAACCGCGTGCTGGCCACCGGCAATGTCGAATCCCTGCTGATGCACAAGGGCGACGAGGCGACGTTGCGCATGGTCGTCCCCTACATCGCCAAGAAGAATTTCCGCTCCATCGACTGCCTCGAGTGTCACGGCGTCGAGGAAGGCGCCGTGGTCGGGGCGGCCAGCGTGACCATCGACGTCCAGGACGACATGAAAACCATCGAGACGATCAATGCCGGGATGTGGATCGGCCAGGGCGTCCTGCAGGTCGTCTTGTTCTTCGTCATCGGCCTCATCGTCCGCCGCCTGCTCAGCCAGTTGGGCGGTGAGCCGGCCTATGTCATCGATATCATCCGGCAGATCGCCAACGGCAACCTGACGGCCCAGATCGTCACCCGCGAACGCGATGACAGCAGCTTGCTGTACACCACCAAGCAGATGCAGCTCGGCCTGAAGGGCATGATCGGCCGCATTCTCTCGACGTCCGACCAAGTCGCCTCGAATGCCCGCCAATTGGCCGCTTCGTCGCAGCAAGTCCTGCAGGCCTCGGAGAAACAGAGCGATTCGTCGGCGGCAGTCGCCGCATCGATCGAGGAAATGACCGTCTGCGTCGGGCAGATTTCCGAGAACGCCGCGGGGGCGCAGCGATACGCCGCCGAGACCGGCGGCCTGGCCAAGGAGGGTGCCGGCGCCGTGCGGGGTGTGATCGCCGAGATGGACAAGATTTCGACGGCGGTGAGCAATTCGTCCCGCGTCATCACTTCGCTGGGCGAGCAGTCGCACCAGATTTCCAATATCGTCAATGTGATCAAGGAAATTGCCGACCAGACCAACCTGCTGGCGCTCAATGCCGCCATCGAGGCGGCCCGGGCCGGCGAGCAGGGGCGCGGGTTCGCCGTGGTCGCCGACGAGGTCCGCAAGCTGGCCGAACGGACTTCGCATTCGACCCAGGAAATCGCCGCCATGATCCAGTCGGTGCAGGGGGGTACCGACGATGCCGTGGCCGGCATGGCCAAGGGCAGCGTCCTGGTCGACGAGGGCGTGCAGATGGTCAGTGGCACCGGCACCTCGATGGAGAAGATCCAGGATGGCGTGCAGAAGGTGCTGGCGGCGGTCGACGACATCTCGTCGGCGCTGCGCGAACAGAGTTCGGCCAGTCACCTGATCGCCCGCAACGTCGAAAGCATCGCCGAGATGACCGAGGAGACGAGCGTCATCATCAAACAGGTCTCCGCCTCGGCCAGCCAGCTCGAACAACTGGCGGCCAGCCTGAAGTCGGCGGTGGGCGAGTTCAAGCTCTGAGTCGATAGTCCAGTGCGATCCGGCGGGTTAGGGCGGTCCGCCGGTTTCGGGTAAAATCGCGTTTTTTCCAGCGGATATTTCCGCACCTGGCACATTTCCCGGACCATGACCCAGAACACTTCCCTCTCCTACCGTGATGCCGGCGTCGATATCGATGCCGGCGATGCCCTCGTCGATCGCATCAAGCCCCTGGCCAAGAAAACCCTGCGCGACGGCGTGCTCGGCGGCATCGGTGGTTTCGGGGCGCTGTTCGAAGTGCCCAAGCGATACAAGGAGCCGGTGCTGGTGTCCGGCACCGACGGCGTCGGCACCAAACTGCGCCTGGCCTTCGAGCTGAACCGCCACGACACGGTCGGTCAGGATCTGGTCGCCATGAGCGTCAATGACATCCTGGTGCTCGGTGCCGAGTCGCTGTTCTTCCTCGATTATTTCGCCTGCGGCAAGCTCGATGTCGATACCGCCGCCTCTGTCGTCGGCGGCATCGCCAAGGGCTGCGAACTGGCCGGCTGCGCGCTGATCGGCGGCGAAACCGCCGAAATGCCCGGCATGTATCCGGATGGCGAATACGATCTGGCCGGCTTCGCCGTCGGCGTCGTCGAGAAGTCCAAGGCGATCGACGGCAAGACCATCGCTGCCGGCGACGTCGTCCTCGGTCTGGCGTCCTCCGGCGCCCACTCCAACGGCTACTCGCTGGTGCGCAAGATCATCGAACGCTCACAGCCGGACATGAACGCCAAATTTGACGGTGAACGGACGCTGGCCGACGTCGTCATGGCGCCGACCCGCATCTATGTCAAGCCGGTGCTGGCGCTGCTGGAAAAGCTCACGGTCAAGGGCATGGCCCACATCACCGGCGGCGGCCTGCTCGAGAACGTGCCGCGCGTGCTGCCGGAAAACACCGTCGCCGAACTGCAGAAGGCCGCCTGGCCGCGGCCGAAGCTGTTCGACTGGATGCAGGCCGAAGGCAATGTCGCGGAAAATGAAATGCACCGCGTCTTCAACTGCGGCATCGGCCTGGTCGTCGTCGTCGCCGCCGCCGATGCCGAGGCGGCGATGGCCGAACTGCAGGCCCAGGGCGAAACCGTTTATCGCATTGGTCAGATCCGGGCCCGTTCGGGTGACGAAGCGCAGACCCTCGTGGTCTGATCGCCTGCTGCGGGTCGTCGCCATCGGCGGCGGCCTGCTCCTGCTGCATGGGCCGCTCCACGCGGCGGCCGAGGATGCTTCGCCGGCGGCGAGCTTCGGGACCGCCGCCGTACTCGATGCCGACACCGTCGGTCTGCATGGCCATGCCAGTTTCTACGGCCAGGGCTTCAAGGGCCGCCGGACGGCGACTGGCGAACGCTTCGATCCCCGCCGGTTCACCGCCGCCAGCAACCGCTTTCCGCTCGGCACCCGGCTCGCTGTGCTCCGTCCCGACAACGGACGTTGCGCCGTAGTCAGGGTCAACGACCGCATGCACACCAAGCACCGGCGGCGCATCGTCGATGTCGCGCGCGGGGTCGCCGAGCATCTCGGGATGCTCCGCGCCGGCGTCGTCGTGGTGCGCGTCGCGCCCTTGCCGGAGGGCTGGTCGGGACGGGGCGAAGCTGCCTGCTGTGCGGTGTTCGCTGCGGCGCCGGAGTGTCCGGACTGTCCGGCGGACGACAGTCAGCCCGACTGAGCGGCGTAGCGCGCAAAAAACGGAATTCATTGGGCCGCTTGCGGTCACTTCGCTACAATCGCCGATTCTTGCCGGCGCCATTGCCGGCACCTCGCACTGGTTCCCGTCATGAAGAAGAAAGCCCCCTCTGCCGTCGTCGCCGTGGCCTTGCTCGGCCTCGTCGCCGCCGGCTATTTTGCCTACAGCGCCAATCGTCCGTCGGCCCCGGCCGCGAGCGCAACGGCGGGCAACGGAGCCGGGAACGGGGCGGGCAACTTCGCCATGTCGGTCGAGGTGGCGACGGTCAAGGCCGTCGATTTCGCCGACGACGCCCAGGCCGTCGGTTCCCTGAAATCCGCCGAATCGGTGGTCCTGCGCCCGGAAACGCCGGGTCGTATCGCCTCGATCAATTTCCGCGACGGCGCGGTGGTAGCCAAGGGCACGGTGCTGGTCAGTCTCGATGGGGCGATCCAGGAAGCCGAATTGCAGCAGGCGAAGGCCAACCTGGCGCTGGCCGAGAGCACGCACCGACGCAATCTCGAACTGCTGGAAAAGAAATTCCTCAGCCAGCAGGCGCTGGAGAGTTCGGCCGCCACGCTGAAGATTCAGGAAGCGGCGGTCAGCCTGGCGGCAGCCAAGCTGGCGCAGACCAGGATCAAGGCACCATTCGCCGGGGTCGTCGGGCTACGCAACGTCAGCATCGGCGACTACATCAAGGAAGGCGAGGATCTGATCAATATCGAGGACATCGCCACCCTGCGCGCCGATTTCAAGTTGCCGGAAAGCTATATCGGGCGCCTTAACAAGGGGCTGACCCTGGAAGTGACCAGTGACGCGCTGCCCGGCGAGCGTTTCGCGGCGGTGCTGGAAGCCGTCGATCCGCTGGTCGATCAGGGCGGCCGCTCGCTGTCGGCCCGCGCCCGGCTGGATAACCAGGCCGGCAAGCTGCGCCCCGGCATGTTCGTGCGCCTCCGCCTGCTCCTCGGCGAGCGCCAGGCGGCGCTGATGCTGCCCGAGCAGGCGCTCATTCCCGGCGCCCGTCCGGCCGTCTTCCGGGTGGTCGATGGCAAGGCGGCGCAGGTGCCGGTGACGATCGGCGTGCGCCGGGCGGCCCAGGTGGAGATTGTCGCCGGCCTGGCGGCCGGCGACGTGGTGGTTACCGCCGGCCAATTGAAGCTGCGCGACGGCATGGCGGTACGGGCAGTCGGCGAAGGGGCGCCGGCCAGCGCCGCGCCAGCGGCTGACGGCAAATGAAAATCTCCGAGGTCTGCATCCGCCGGCCGGTGTTCGCCACCGTGCTGTCGCTGATCGTCATGCTGCTCGGCGTCGTCTCCTACGACCGGTTGTCGGTCCGCGAGTATCCGAAGATCGACGAGCCGGTGGTCACCGTGCAGACCGATTACCGCGGTGCCTCGGCCGACATCATCGAGTCGCAGGTGACCAAGCCGCTCGAGGATTCGCTGGCCGGCATCGAGGGCGTCGAAGTCATCACCTCCATTTCGCGCGCCGAGCGCAGCCAGATATCGGTGCGCTTCAAGCTCGAGCGCGACCCCGATTCGGCGGCTTCCGACGTCCGCGACCGCGTCTCAAGGGTGCGCAACCGCCTGCCCGACGAAGTCGAAGAGCCGGTCATCGCCAAGGTCGAGGCCGATGCCAACCCGGTCATCTGGCTGGCTTTTTCCTCCGACCAGCATTCGCCGCTGGAGGTCACCGACGTCGCCAACCGCATCGTCAAGCCGCGCCTGCAGACCCTGCCGGGGGCGGCCGACGTGCGCATCTTTGGCGAGCGCCGCTTCGCCATGCGCATCTGGCTCGACAAGCAGCGTCTGGCCGCTTACCAGCTGACGCCGGCTGATGTCGAGGAGGCCTTGCGCCGGCAGAACGTCGAAGTGCCGGCCGGCCGCATCGAAAGCCGTCAGCGCGAGTTTTCCGTGGTGGCGACGACCGACCTGAAGACGCCGGAGGAGTTTGCCGCCGTCATCGTCAAGACGGCCAGCGGTTACCCGGTGACCATCGGCGATCTCGGCCGCGTCGAGATCGGCCCGGTCGCCGAACGCAGCACCGTGCGCTTCAAGGGCCGCGCAGCGGTCGGCATGGGCCTGATCAAGCAGGCGACGGCCAATCCGCTGGAACTGTCGCAGGCGCTGCGCGCCGAGCTGCCGCACTTGCTCAAGCAGTTGCCGGAAGGCATGCGCGCCGACATTTCCTACGATTCCTCGGTGTTCATCGACCGCTCGATCGCATCGGTATTCACCACCATCGGCGAAGCCATCCTGCTGGTCCTGGCGATCATCTTCTTCTTCCTGCGCAATCTGCGGGCGACGCTGATTCCGCTGGTCACCATCCCGGTGTCGCTGGTCGGCGCCTTCGCCATCATGTTCGTGCTCGGTTTCTCGATCAACACGCTGACCCTGCTGGCCCTGGTGCTGGCCATCGGTCTGGTCGTCGACGATGCCATCGTCATGCTGGAGAACATCTATCGCCACATCGAGCAAGGCGTCCCGCGCCTGCAGGCGGCGCTGCAGGGGGCGCGGGAAATCGGCTTCGCCGTGGTCGCCATGACCCTGACGCTGGCCGCCGTCTATGCCCCGGTGGCCTTCATGACCGGGCGCACCGGCAAGCTGTTCATCGAATTTGCCCTGACCCTGGCCGGCGCCGTGCTGGTCTCCGGCTTCGTCGCCCTGACGCTGTCGCCGATGATGTGCTCGGTGCTGCTCAAGCACGAGGACAAGCACGGCAAGGCCTTCCTCGCCATCGAGTCCTTCCTCGACTGGCTGAACCGCGCTTACCGGCGCCTGCTGACCGTGGCGCTCGGGCGGCGCTGGCTGGTCATGCTGGCCTTCTTCGTGGTCGCCGCCTCCTGCGGCCTGCTGCTCAAGGCGCTGAAGTCCGAGTTGGCGCCGATCGAGGACCGCGGCGTCATCCTCGGTGCCTTCTCCGGGCCGGACGGCGCGACGCTCGATTACACCGAGAAGTACGCCCGCGAACTGGAAACCATCTACAGCCAGACCCGGGATGTCGAGCGCTTCTTCGTCGTCGCCGGCAATCCGACGGTCAGCCAAGGCATCTCCTTCGTCGGCCTGACCGACTGGCAGGCGCGCGATCGCCGCTCGCCGGAGATCGCCAAGGAACTGTTCCCGAAATTCGCCGCCATCCCCGGCGTCCTCGCCTTCCCGATCACCCCGCCGTCGCTCGGCCAGAGCCCGCGCGAGCGGCCGATCAATTTCGTCATCGCCACCTCGGCCTCCTACGCCGAACTGGACGTGGTGACCAACCAGTTCCTCGGCGAGCTGCGCAAGAATCCCGGCCTGACCAACGTCGATACCGATCTCAAGCTGAATAAACCGGAATTGTCGGTGGTCGTCCGCCGCGACAAGGCGGCCGACACCGGCGTCGCCGTCGAAAGCATCGGCCGGACCCTGGAAACCCTGCTCGGCGGCCGCCAGGTGACCCGCTTCAAGCGCGACGGCGAGCAGTACGACGTCATCGTCCAGGTCGCCGATGTCGAGCGCAGCAATCCGGATGACATCCGCGACATCTACGTGCGCGGCGGCGACGGCGGCATGATCGCCCTCGACAATCTGGTCGATCTCGACGAAACCGTGGCGCCGCGCGAACTGAACCACTTCGGCCAGCGCCGGGCGGTGACGATCAGCGCCAACCTGGCGCCCAATTACACGATGGGCGAGGCGCTCACCTACCTGGACGGCCTCGCCGGGCAATTGCTCAAACCCGGCTATGCCGCCGACTACAACGGCCAGTCGCGCGAATTCCGCCAGTCCTCGGCCTCGCTGGCGGTGACCTTCGTCCTCGCCCTGGCTTTTATCTACCTGGTGCTGGCGGCGCAGTTCGAAAGCTTCCGCGACCCGTTCATCATTATGCTGACGGTGCCCCTGTCGATGGCCGGGGCGTTGCTGGCGCTGTGGCTGACCGGCGGCACGCTCAATGTCTATAGCCAGATCGGCCTGGTCACCCTGGTTGGCCTGATCACCAAGCACGGCATCCTGATCGTCGAGTTCGCCAATCAGCTGCAGGAAAAGGGGCGGGACCTGCAGGCTGCGGTGATCGAGTCGGCGACGTTGCGCCTGCGCCCGATCCTGATGACCACCGGGGCGATGGTGCTGGGCGCCGTGCCGCTCGCCCTGGCCAGCGGTGCCGGTGCCGAATCGCGGCAACAGATCGGCTGGGTCATCGTCGGCGGCCTGCTGCTCGGCACCTTCTTCACGCTGTTCGTCGTGCCGACCGTCTACACGCTGCTGGCGGCGCGCAAGCCGGCACTGCCCGACGAGTCGCCGGCCGCTGCCTAAGCGCCGAGAAAACGGCCGACCCGTTCGCCGATCCTGGCGGCCAGGTCGGCTGCCAGGCAGTCGTACTGCTCGGCGGTGAACGAGTTGCCGAGCCAGGTGATCTGCCGCTTGGCCAGCTGGCGCGTCGCATAGACGCCGCGGTCGCGCATCTCGGTCCGCGGCATCAGGCCGTCCTGGGCTTCCCACACCTGGCGGTAGCCGACGCAGCGCATCGACGGCAGGTTCAGGCTCAGCCGGTACTGGGCACGCAGCCGGCGCACCTCGTCGTCGAGGCCGGCCAGCAGCATTTCGTCGAAGCGGCGGGCGATGCGGGTGTGCAGCACGGCGCGCTCGGCGGGCAGCAGGGCGAGGCTGAGAAATTCGTAGGGCGGCACCTCCTTCTCGCTCTCGGCCAGCAGTTCCGACATCGGCCGGCCGCTCAGCTGGCAGATTTCCAGCGCCCGCTGCAGCCGCTGGCTGTCGCCCGGGTGCAGGCGTGCTGCAGTGACCGGGTCGAGTTCGGCCAGCCGCGCATGCATCGCCGGCCAGCCGAGGCGGGCGGCCTCGGCGTCGAGCTCGGCGCGCAATGCGGCATCGGCCTGCGGCAATTCGGCCAGGCCGTGCAGCAGGGCGCGGAAATACAGCATGGTCCCGCCGACCAGCAGCGGCACCTTGCCGGCCGCGGTGATCTCGCCCATCGCCGCCAGCGCCTCGGTGCGGAAACGGGCCGCCGAATAGCTTTCCTCCGGGCTGATCAGGTCGATCAAACGATGCGGATAGCGGGCCAGCGTGGCGCGGTCCGGCTTGGCGGTGCCGACATCCATGTCGCGAAAGACCTGGGCCGAATCGACGCTGATCAGTTCGACCGGGAAGCGGTCGGCCAGGGCCATGGCGACGGCGGTCTTGCCCGAGGCGGTCGGGCCCATCAGCAGGATGGCGGGGGGCAGGCGGGGGGAGGTCATGGCGGCGAATGTTAACACGGCGTCGCGGCCGGCCCGGCGGCTTGGCCATCGGGCCGGCCGGCCGCGACAAACCGGCACCCGGCCGGAACGAAAGGCGCGGATTGCGGACGAAGCAAGCATCGGGCGTGCGAACGTCAACCTGCGGCCAATCATGAAACTCACCCTCTACGTGCTTTGTGCCCTGCTCGCCAGCGTCCTGGTCGCGGCCCGCCTGGGCCTGTTCGCCGGGCAGCCGCCGAGCGATCTCGGGGTGGTCGAGGGGCGCCTGAAGCCGCCATCGGCCACCCGCAACAGCGTCAGCAGCCAGGTGCACCTCCACCCCGGGCACGGGCAGACGGAGTATGCCCGTATCGCCCCGCTGGCCCTGCTCGACCATGATCCGACGGCGTCGATGCAGGCCCTGGTGTCAGTGCTTGCCGGCAGGCCCGAGATCCACCTGGTCCGGCGCGAGCATGACTATCTTTATGCCCAGGCGACCACCCGCTGGCTGCGTTTCGTGGACGACCTGGAGTTCTGGCTCGATCCACAGGCCGGGGCGATCCAGGTGCGCAGCGCCAGCCGCCTGGGGCGCGAGGATTTCGGCGTCAATCGGCAGCGCCTGGAAAGCATCCGCGCCGCCTATCAGGCGCGCGCCAGGAATTAGGCTCGCCCTTGGCCGGCGAACCTTTGGCGGGCGCGACGATCAAAGGGTCACTCCTGCCGGCCGGGAAATGCGGAATTGCCGGCCCGGCTGTCCGTCAGCAAGGCGGCGCAGCCAGCCAGCGGCCAGGGAGCGCATGACCGATCACTAGCCAACAATCAGCCAGATCGACAACGGGCAGCTCGCTGTTGCGGCGGGGTTTCTGCCGGTGCCTGCTCGCTATCGTCGGCGAACCGAAAGGAGATCGCGATGGGCAGCAAAATACAAAGAAACGGGCTGCTGGCCGCCAGCGTGCTGGCCCTGGCCGCCTGTGCCGGCATGTCGACACAGGGCGTCAAGGAGATGACGTTTTTCGTGACCAGCGCCGGTCCCGGCAAGGGCGCCGATCTGGGCGGGCTCGACGGGGCCGACCGGCATTGCCAGTCGCTGGCCAAGGCCGCCGGGGCCGGCGAGCGGACCTGGCGGGCCTACCTGAGCACGCAGGCTTCGGCCTTGAACGATCCGAATTTCGTCAATGCGCGCGACCGTATCGGCATGGGCCCCTGGCAGAACGCCAAGGGCGTCGTCGTCGCCCGCAGCGTGGACGATCTGCACGCGAATGGCGGCAACCTGAACAAGCAGACGGCGCTCGACGAAAACGGCCAGATGGTTAACGGCCGAACGGAAAAGCCCAACAAGCACGACATCCTGACCGGCTCCCGGCCGGACGGCACGGCTTTTGCCGGTGGTCCCTTTGCCGACATGACCTGTGGCAACTGGAGCAAGAGCGGCGCCGAGGGCGGGGCGATGACCGGGCACCACGACCGGGCCGGACCGATCGAGGCTTCCTGGGCGATTTCCTGGAACTCGGCACACCCGTCGCGCGGCTGCAGTCAGGAGGCGTTGAAGGCGACGGGCGGCGACGGCTTGTTCTACTGCTTTGCCGTCAAGTAACAGCAGCGGCGCGGCCGGTTGGCAGCTTGGCCAGACACCGGCCGTTCAGCCGAAACGTACCCCTTGGGCCAGCGGCAGGTCGGAGGAATAGTTGATGGTGTTGGTGGCCCGGCGCATATAGGCCTTCCAGGCATCCGAGCCGGCCTCGCGGCCGCCGCCGCTGTCCTTTTCGCCACCGAAGGCGCCGCCGATTTCGGCGCCGGAGGGACCGACGTTGACATTGGCGATGCCGCAGTCGCTGCCGGCCGCACTGAGGAAGCGCTCGGCCTCGCGTAGGTCGTTGGTGAAAATGGCCGAGGCCAGGCCTTGCGGTACGGCGTTGTGGCTGGCGATGGCCTCGTCCAGATCGCGGTAGCTCATGACATAAAGAATCGGCGAGAAGGTCTCGCGGCAGACCAGCGGCGTCTGTCCGGGCATCTCGACCAGCGCCGGGCGGACGTAGCAGCCGCCTGCGGCGCCGGGCACGACCACCGTCTCGCCGCCGTCGATGCGCCCGCCGTCGGCGGCGGCTTCGGCCAGTGCGGCCTGGTGGGCGGCCAGCGCGCGCCGGTCGATCAACGGTCCGACGAGCGTGCCGTCGACGCGCGGGTCGCCGACCGGCAGGCCGGCGTAGACCGCACGCAGGCGGTCGAGCAGGCTGGCGGCGATGTGCTCATGGACGAACAGTCGGCGCAGCGTCGTGCAGCGCTGGCCGGCCGTGCCGGCAGCGGCGAAGACGATGGCGCGCAAGGCCAGGTCGAGATCGGCGGCGGGCGTGACGATCATGCCGTTGTTGCCGCCCAGTTCGAGGATGCTGCGCCCGAAGCGGGCGGCGACGCGCGGCGCCAGGGCCCGGCCCATCGCCGTCGAACCGGTGGCCGACAGCAGCGGGATGGCCGGGTGCTCGGCCAGCCCGCTGGCGATCTCGCGGCCGCCGAGCAACACGGCGCTGAGGCCGGACGGCACGCCGCCGTGTTCGCTGGCGGCTTTGGCCAGCAGGGCCTGACAGGCGAGGGCGCAGAGCGGCGTTTTCTCGGACGGTTTCCACACCAGCGCATCGCCGCAGACCAGGGCCAGGGCAGCGTTCCAGGCCCAGACGGCGACCGGGAAGTTGAAGGCGGTGACGATGCCGCAGACGCCGAGCGGCTGCCAGGTTTCCATCAGCCGATGGCTGGGGCGCTCGCTGGCGATGCTCAGGCCGTGCAACTGGCGTGACAGGCCGACGGCGAAATCGCCGATATCGATCATCTCCTGCACTTCGCCCAGCGCTTCGCTGCGGATCTTGCCGCTTTCCACGACGATCAGCTCGGCCAGCTGTGCCTTGTGCCGGCGCAGGCTGGCGGTGAACAGGCGGACCAGTTCGCCGCGCCGGGGCGGCGGGACGCTGCGCCAGGCGAGAAAGGCGCCTTGTGCGGCGGCAATGGCGGCGTCGACCTCGGCCGCTGTGCTGCGCTGCAGCTCCGCCAGCAGGCTGCCGTCGATCGGCGAGTGCACGGCCAGCGGGCCGCCGCTCAGCGGCTTGTCGACGCCGAGGGCGGCGAGCAGATGACGGGTGCTGGCGGCGAGGCTACTCATGACGTTCTCCCGGTGGCAGGGCTTGCCTTCATCTTAGGAAAGCCTGGTGCGCCCGGCAAAGCATTGTCCTTGCCGGCGGCCGGCGTCGTTCAGCGAATGATCAGCCGCTCGCCCTCGCGCTCTACCGGCATGGCGAAATCGAACAGATCGACCTGTGCGGCCAGCTCGAGGTCGGCGCCGGGCAGGTTGGGCCAGGTGCCGCTGGTGAAACGCCGGCCGAAGTCGGAATCGCGTACCCGCCGGGCGAAGTCTTCGGGATTGGCAGGCAGATCACGCAGCAGGGCCTCGATGTAGTCGGCGCAGGCGATGTCCTCGTCGCCGTCGCGATCCACCCATTCGCCGGTGATGACGAAGCAGACATCCTCGGCGCCGGCGGCCCGGATCGCCGCCGCCGTCGCCCGGGCGCAGACCAGGCTGGCGGCGAACAGCTGGCGCGCCCGGCGAAAGCGCTGCAGGCCGCGCACGCCGGCGGCCGTGCTGATGACCACGTTCTTGCCGGCCAGGTCGGCCTGCAGCAGGGACGATGGCGAATTGCCGAAATCGAAGCCGGTGACCGGATCGCCGCCGGCCACGGCACCGACCGAGACGGTGTCCGGCAGCTGCGCGAGCAGGGCGGTGGCCGCGGCGACGCCGTTGACCGGGTAGATGGCGCGGGCGCCATGGGCCAGGGCCACCGCCGCCGACGTGAAGGAGCGCAGCACGTCGATGACGACGACCGTGTCGTGCCGGCCGGGCTGGTTCTGCAGGCGATTCAGGTAGAGGCGGGAGAATTTCATCGGGCGGTTGTCGGAGCGGCTGCTGTCAGAATACCTGCAGGCGGGCAGGGCGGGCTAGCGACGTTTGTTGCGCCCGCGGCTGGCCACGCGGCACGGGCTGGGCGCGAAAATCTGCCGCGGGGCTGGGCAAAAACGTGATAATTGTTTTAGAGTCAGGCCGGAAATCCGGCAATAACCCGTTGAAATCATGGTGAAAATATGACGTCCGATTCGCTGTTTCGCCGCGCTCATTCGCGTGCCGCCGAGGCCCGTCAGGCGGCGCGTGAATTTCATGCCGCGGTCAGTCAGCCGAACATGGCCATGGTGGTTTTTTTCTGCTCCGGCAGCTATGACCTGGCGGCGCTGGCCGACGAGCTGAACCGGCTGTTCGGCGAGGTCCCGCTGCTCGGCTGCACCACTGCCGGCGAGATCGGCCCCGGCGGCTATTGCGGCCAGAGCCTGGCCGGCGTCAGTTTCGCCGCCAGCGCCTGCAGCGTCGTCGCCGAGCGCTTGCCGCGGCTGCAGGATTTTCGTTTTCCCGCCGGCCAGGATTTCGCCAAGGCGCTGCTGCAGCGCCTGGAGACGCAGTCGCCGACGGCCTCGGCGGCCAATACCTTCGCCTTCCTGATGATCGACGGCCTGTCGGTGCGCGAGGAGCCGGTGGTCTACAGCTTCCAGTCGGTGCTCGGCAATATTCCGCTGTGTGGCGGCTCGGCCGGCGACGACCGCCAGTTCGCCAGCACCTGGGTGTACCACGCGGGCGCCTTCCATACCGACAGTGCCCTGCTGATCCTGGTCAGCACGCCGCTGCCTTTCCGCGTCTTCAAGACCCAGCACTTCATCAGCGAGAAGGAGCGCCTGGTGGTCACCGAGGCCGATGCGGCGAAACGCGTCGTGCGCGAACTCAATGGTCTGCCGGCGGCCGCCGAGTACGCCCGCGTGCTCGGCGTTGCCGTGGCCGAGCTGAACCCGGCGCTGGTTGCCGAAACGCCGATCGTCGTGGTCATCGACGGCACCGATTACGTGCGCTCGATCCAGACGGTGAATGCTGACGGCAGCCTGACCTTTTTCTGCGCCATCGAAGAGGGCCTGGTGCTGCGCGTCGCCCGCGGCGCCGACATCCTGAGCAATCTGCAGGACGCCTTCAGCCGCATCCGCGAAGAAATCGGGCCGCTGCAGCTGTGCATCGGCTGCGACTGCATCCTGCGCAACCTGGAAATCGCCCGCAAGCAGCTGACCGAGGAAGCAGCGGCACTGTTCGACCGCAACAACACCATCGGCTTCAGCACCTACGGCGAGCAGTACGGGGGCGTACACGTCAATCAGACCTTCACCGGCATCGCCATCG
>PHCU01000214.1 GCA_002842345.1 Betaproteobacteria bacterium HGW-Betaproteobacteria-12
GCCCGAGCCGGCCAGGCGGGCCGTGGCGGCGGCGGTGACGCCAGCGCCTGCCCCGCTGCCGACCGTCCCGCCGGTGGCACCGCGCCCGACGATCGCCGAGGAAACGGCACCGCCGGAGGTGGCGCCCGCGCCCCGTGGCGTCGGGTCACGGCCGGCGCCGGTGGCACCGTCAGCGCCGCGGCTGTTTTCTGGCTTTCTGTTGCAGGCCGGGGTGTTCAGCAGTGCGCAGCGGGCCGAGGAACTGCATGCCCGGCTGACGCTCAGCGGCGTGCCGTCGACGCTGGAGGCCCGGGTCCAGGTCGGCCCCTTCCGCACGCGCCAGGAGGCCGAGGCCGCACAGGCCAAGCTCAAGGAACTGGGCGTCCAGACCATCCTGGTGCCCCCGCCCTCGCGTCGCTGACTCAGGGCATGCCCGGCAGGCGCGGCAAGCCCAGGCTGCGCCGGACGTCGCGGTGAGTGCGGGCGGCACTTTCCAGCGGTGAATCGTGGCGCCGCCCGCCGTCGCGGTAGTTGCGCCCGCCTCGATCGTCGTAGCCGCGGTAAGCGCGGCGGTCGTAATCGTAATGCTGGTACGGGTAGCCATTGCGATACGCCGGATAGCTGTCGACAACCACTGGCGGGCCACCGTAATAGGCATGTGGATGCGCAGGTACTACGGTACAGGCCGCCAAGCTGCAAAATAGGCCAGCGGCAATGCCGAGGCGGATAAAGCGGAGGTGGAGTTTCATCGGTGGCGATCCCAGGGTTGCTTAAGCACATAACGCTTTTCCCCATGGGCCGGGATACTGCCGCCCACCGATGCTTTGTAACAATTTATTGGATCAGGCGGCCCCAGTTGTCCTGGCCGGGACCGCCCTGCTTGTCGCTAGAGTTTCAGTTCGCCGACGGCTGTCAGGCCCTGGCTGATGTTGCTGCGGGCGGCGGCCTCGACGGCCAGTCGCAGGCGGGTGACGGCAGCGAAGGCGTCACCCATGGTGGCCGTGCCCGAGGACTGCACGGCCTTGCGCAGCACGACTGAGCGGTCGGCGACCTTGGTCAGCGACCAGGCGGCTTCCAGTTGCACGGTGAAGGTGCCGCCGAACAGCGGCTTGCTCAGACTAGTGACGCGTACGCTCAGTTCGTAGTCACCACCACTGCCCTGGATGATGGAGGTGAACAGCTTGCTGTTGCGCACCGCGTCCTCGATCGCCGCCTTGAGGTCGGCATCGGCTATGTTGCTGCTGTCCATGGCCCCGGTATCGGCGCCGCCGTCGGTACGCACGCCGAGGCTGTAGGGGAAGTGTTTGCCGACGACCACGTCGGTCGGAGTCATCGCCGCCCGATTGGCTGGCGAAGCACAGCCGGTCAGGGACAGGGCGAGGCCTCCGGCGGCAATCAGCAGAAGCGCACGTAGCAGGTGGCGCATCTCACTTGGCTCCCTTGTAGATGTTGTCGACCACCTCGTTCACCATTTCCTGAGGTGACAGGCGGGTCAGCGAGGTGTGGAAGGAGTTGCCAGTAGCCAGCGGGAAGTCGCTCTGTGGCTCGCGAATGACGATGGTCAATTCGAGCATGTACATGGTGATGTCCCACATCCACTTGTCGATGTAGGTGACCACCGCATCGACACCGGCCGGCGGGGCATCGGTGCCGGTGGTGACGGTGACGCCCTTGCTGCGCAGCTTGTCGGCAATCAGGTTATAGGTGGAGTCGTCGGCCGGAATCTTCTTCACGTACATCGTCTTCAGCGTCGCCAGATTGGCCGACGGGTCGACGTTGGCGGTCGCCCGGTTGACCGCGCAGCCGCTGGTCAGCGTGGCGACCAGGCTGAGGATGGCAAACATCCGGAATAACTTGTACATACCCTCTTCTCCCGTCATTGGAGTTGAACAAAAAACAGAGGATATGCCCAAGCGTTATGCAGGATGTTGATCCAGCGCAATGCCAGGCATCTGCTTTCGCAGAGCTGGAGCAGGTTTCAGTCTTCGAGCGCTTTCCGGATGCGGCGGGCGAAGACGCTCATTTCCTTGGCCGCCTGGATGTCGCCGCGGGCTTCGGCGACGGCGATGCCTTTTTCGTAGGCGGCCAGCGCACCAGTCTGGTCGCCGGCTTCAGCCAGCGCCTTGCCGAGGGCTTTCCAGGCGGCGGAATAGGCCGGGTCGCGGGCGACGGCGGCGTGGAAGCAGTCGCCGGCCTTGGCCGCATCGCCGGCCTTCAGGTATTCGTTACCGAGCGAGAAGCGGAGCAGGGCGCTGTCGCGCGGGCCGCCGAGCATTTTTTCCAGGGCTTCGATGCGTGGGTTCATGGGGGCTGGGGTCTAAAATAGCGTTTTTGAATTTCAGGACAGGAGCTAGACATGGCCAAGACCATCATCGCCACCCCGAACGCCCCGGCTGCCATCGGCACCTATTCGCAAGCCGTGCGCGTCGGCGACACCGTGTATCTGTCGGGGCAGATCGGCCTCGATCCGGCGACCATGCAGATGGTAGACGGCATCGACGGGCAAATCGTTCGCGTCTTCGAAAATCTCAAAGCGGTCGCTGAGGCGGCCGGCGGTTCGCTGAGCGACGTGGTCAAGCTGAACGTCTTCCTGACCGATCTGGCCAACTTTGCCAAGGTCAACGAAACCATGGCCCGTTATTTCAGCGAGCCCTTCCCGGCCCGCGCCGCCGTTGGCGTCAAGGAGCTGCCGCGCGGCGCGCTGGTCGAGGCCGATGCGGTGATGTTCATCGGCTGATGGACAGTCCCGGGGCGCCGGCCCCGATCCGCGCCCCCGAGGCGCTGCGCCAGAAACTGGCAAAAATCGGCCTCCATAGCGAGGCCGATTTGCTGGTCCATCTGCCGCTGCGCTACGAGGACGAAACCCGCATCACCCCGGTCGCCCGGGCGCTGGGCGGCGAACCGGTGCAGCTGGAAGTCACCGTCTTGCACAACGAGGTGCAGTTCCGCCCACGCCGGCAGCTGGTCGTGCGCGCCGCTGATGAGAGCGGCGAGATCACGCTGCGCTTCTTCAGCTTCTATCCGAGCCAGCAGGCGGCGCTGGCCGAAGGCGCGCATGTCCGCGTTTTCGGCGAGGTGCGCGGCGGCTTTTTCGGGCTGGAGATGGTGCATCCGCGCTTTCGCAAGATCGCCGAGGGCGAGCCGCTGCCGGCGGCGCTGACGCCGGTCTATCCGTCCACCGCCGGGGTGGCCAACTCGGCGCTGCAGAAACTGGTTGGCGCGGCGCTGGCCGGTGCTGAACTGGCCGACACGCTGCCCGAGGAGCTGCGCCAGCGCCTGAAATTGCCCGGTTTCGCCCGCAGCCTGCGCTATCTGCACACGCCGCCGCCGGAGGCCGATGTCGAGGCACTGCAGGCGCGCCACCATCCGGCCTGGCAACGCATCAAGTTCGACGAGGTGCTGGCCCAGCAGCTGTCCCTGCGCCGCGCCTATCTCGCCCGCCGCGAGCAGGGGGCGCCGGTGCTGGTGGCGCGGGACGATCTCGGCGCCCGCCTGCTCGACCGCCTGCCCTTCGGCCTGACCGGCGCGCAGTTGCGGGCGATGGCCGAAATCGCCGGCGATCTGGCCCAGCCCTATCCGATGCAACGCCTGCTGCAGGGCGATGTCGGCGCCGGCAAGACCATCGTCGCCGCGCTGGCCGCCTGCCAGGCGATCTCGGCCGGCTGGCAGGCGGCGTTCATGGCACCGACCGAGATCCTCGCCGAGCAGCATTACCTGAAACTACGCGACTGGCTGGCGCCGCTTGGCGTGCGCGTCGCCTGGCTGTCCGGCAGCCTGAAGTCGAAAGCCAAGCGCGAGCAGCTGGCGGCTACCGCGGCCGGGGCGCAGCTGGTGGTCGGCACGCATGCGCTGATCCAGGACGGCGTCGATTTCGCCCGCCTCGGCCTGGCCATCGTCGACGAGCAGCACCGCTTCGGCGTCGCCCAGCGCCTGGCCTTGCGCAACAAGGGCAGCAACCCGCACCAGCTGATGATGTCGGCGACGCCGATCCCGCGCACGCTGGCCATGAGCTACTACGCCGATCTCGATGTCACCGTGCTCGATGAACTGCCGCCCGGCCGCACGCCGATCAAGACGCGGCTGGTCGCCGACAACCGCCGCCAGGACGTCGTCGGTTTCGTCAGCAAGCATGTCGCGGAAGGCCGCCAGACGTATTGGGTCTGTCCGCTGATCGAGGAATCGGAAGCGCTGCAGTTGCAGACCGCCGAAGAGACCTACGCCCAGCTGTCGGTCGAGTTGCCCGGGCTGCGCATCGGCCTGGTGCATGGCCGGCTGAAGGCCGACGACAAGCAGGCGGTGATGGCCGCCTTCGCCGCCGGCGCCATCGACGTCCTGGTGGCGACGACGGTGATCGAGGTCGGCGTCGATGTGCCCAACGCCAGCCTGATGGTCATCGAGCATGCCGAGCGCTTCGGCCTGTCGCAACTGCAC
>PHCU01000215.1 GCA_002842345.1 Betaproteobacteria bacterium HGW-Betaproteobacteria-12
TTGGCGATGCGACGCGGATCACCCAGGCCCTGCTCAATTACGCCTCGAATGCCGTGAAATTCACCGAACGCGGCCATGTCGTCATCCGGACGCGCGTCGTGGCCAGCGACGAGCCGGGCTGCCTGCTGCGTTTCGAGGTTGCCGACAGCGGGCCCGGCGTCGCGCCGGAAGTCCTCGCTCGTCTGTTCCAGGCCTTCGAGCAGGCCGACAGTTCGACGACGCGCCTGTACAAGGGAACCGGCCTCGGCCTGGCCATCACCCGCCAACTGGCCCGACTGATGGGCGGCGATGCCGGCGTCGACAGCGTCCTGGGGCAGGGCAGCACCTTCTGGTTCACCATCCGCCTCGAGCCGGGCGAGCCAGTGCTGGCCGAGCCTGCTGCCGCGCGGCATGCCGATGCCGAGGAGCGGATTCTGGCCAGCTACAGCGGCACACGGGTCCTGCTCGTCGAGGACGAGCCGATCAATCAGGAGATTTCCCGACTGCTGCTCGAAGAGGCTGGGCTGCTGGTCGACCTGGCCGGTAACGGCGAGGAGGCGGTGCGCCGGGTCGAAGCGCAGATCTATGCGCTGATCCTGATGGACATGCAGATGCCGGTCATGGACGGTCTCGAGGCGACGCGGCAGATCCGTCAGCGGGCCAACGGCCGCCAGGTGCCGATCCTGGCGATGACGGCAAACGCCTTCGCCGACGACCGCGAGCGCTGCCTGGCGGCGGGCATGGACGATTTCGTCGCCAAGCCGGTCGATCCGGATGTGCTGTTCCAGAAAGTGTTCGACGGCCTCAGCCGGCAGGCCGCGCTGGCCGGGGATTGAGCCGGCTCGGTCGCCAACCGGAGGAAGCGCTCCGCCTGAGCGCCAACGGTCTTAGTCGCCGGCTTCCAGGCGGCCCTGGAGAGCCCCTTCCTGCTGGAAGACCAGGCGGTAGAGGTCCGGCAGGCTGGTGGCACCGAGTTTCTCGCGGATGTTGGCACGGTGGAACTCGACGGTCTTGACGCTGATGCAAAGTGTCTCGGCGATCTCCCGGTTCTGCCGGCCCTTGAGCATTTCCTGCAGGACCTCAAATTCCCTTTTCGACAGACTGCCCAGTTTGTCGGACTGTTCCGTCGTGCTCATCATCGACAGCGGGGATTGCTCGGCATCCTGCTTCAGGGCGTTCATCACGGCGACGACCAGACGGTGTTCCTCCAGCGGCTTCTGGATGAAGTCCGCGGCACCGGCCTTCAACGCCTTGACGGCCATGGGAACGTCGCCGTGGCCGGTGAGGAAGATGATCGGCAAGCGGATGCGCCGCTTGTGCAGCTCCGCCTGCAATTCCATGCCGCTCATCCCCGGCATGCGGATGTCGAGGATCAGGCAGCCGGACTCCCGCGGATTCAGCTGGGCGAGGAATTCGCGGGCACTGGCGAAGGTGGCCGCCGACAAGCCGGCGGAGCGCATCAGCAGGGCCAGCGCGTCACGGACATCGGCATCGTCGTCGACGATGAAGACGGTTTGTTGGGGTGTCGGACCAGTATTCATGTTTTGCTACTCCCGGCCGGGATGGAAAGATGGAAAATGGCGCCGCCTTGCGGATTGGCGGTGGCCCACAGCCTGCCGGCATGGCTCTCGGCGACGGAACGGCTGATCGCCAGGCCGAGGCCGAGGCCCTGTGCCTTGGTGGTGTAGAAGGGCGCGAATATTTCTTCGCTGGACAGCGTCCCCAGGCCGGGGCCGCGGTCGGCCACCGAGATGACGACGCTACCCTCGGTCGTCGTCGCGGTGCAGATCGTCAGCGTACGCTGTTCCAGGGCGACCAACTCCATCGCATCGATGGCATTGCGGATCAGGTTGGCCAGGGCCTGGATCAGCAGGATGCGGTCGGCGACGACGAGCAGTTCGCGATTCACCTGCGTGTTGTCGATCCTGATCTGTGCCTCTTCGAGCATCGGCCGGCTGACGGCCAGCGCCTCGCCAATCAGCGTCTTGACCAGCCAGGGGGCCGGCTGGTGCTGGCGCTGACGGATGAATTCGCGCAGACGTTCGATGATCGATGCCGCCCGTACGGCCTGGTCATGGCATTTGCGGAGGACGGTGACGATTTCCCCGTGATCGGGCTGCGGCGCGGCAAGCAGCCGCTGGCAGGCATCGGTGTAGGTGGCGATGACCATCAGGGGTTGGTTGATCTCGTGGGCCAGGGTCGAGGCGATTTCGGCGAGCGTCGTCAGCCGGCTCGACTGATGCACGATCTCGGTGTGCATCTCGTGCATGCGCTGGGCATTGTTCTGTTCGGTGATGTCGGTCAGGACTTTCAGCTTGACGTTGCGCTCGGCACCCCAGGGGATCGGGCCCTCCTGTAGCAGGTACCAGCGGCCATTGCGCGAACTCTGCAGACTGCGCGCGACGAAACCGTTGCCGGGCGAATCGTCCGCCAGGCTGGCGGCGTTGGCTTCATCGGCAAACTGCTGTTCGAAGGTCTGCGGCGTCAGTTGATCGATGCGCGCATCGAGACGCTGCATTTCCGGATTGGTATAGAGGAACCTGTCGCGCTGTTCATCGGCCACATAGACGGCCGCCCGCATCTCCTCGAGCACCCGGAGAAAGCGTTCGTCCGCCTGGCTGAGCGCCTGGCGCAGGTGATCCGCCAGCCAGACGACGACCACGAAGCCGGTCAGCATGGAAATGGCTTCCCAGAGATAGAAGCCCTGGTTCAGGTACAGATGCTCCGAGTGGAAACTGAATAGCCAGAGCAGGATGGCCGCCACCGATAGCGCCATGCCGGTCCGCTTGCCGTCCACCCAGGCGGCGATGGTGATCGGTGCCAGGTATAGCGGCGACAGGCGCAAGGAATAGCCGGTCAGGTAATCGGCGATGCCGATGGCGGCAAGGGCCAGCACCGCCAGGGCCAGACCGGCGCGCCGGCTGACGCCGTCGAGCAGCAGCTGGGGAGGGTGGTAATCCACGATATTGGTTACTTTCGCTGTAGTCCGCGCATTCTCTTGCGTCGTCAAAGGGCGCCGAACTAGGGGTAACCCCAGTTGGGTGGGTAAGCTTGCCGTAAGTTGGCAAACCGAGACTGCCCGAAGAGGGTGAATCTGTCGATCCTGGCGTCCCGAGGGGCACCAGGCAGGCGTCCCACCCTTGGCAAAGCCTTACTAAAAACGGAGGAAAAATGTCTCAAGATACATACCGGCGCATACGCGAGAACCCGAAGTTCCAGGCGTTCGTCAGCAAGCGCAACAAATTTTCGATCATCATGAGTGTGCTGATGATCATCGCCTATTACGGCTACATCCTGCTAATCGCCTTCAACAAGCCCCTGCTCGCCACCAAATTGAGCGAAGGTGCCGTGACCTCGATCGGTATCCCGATGGGTCTCGGAGTCATCCTGTTCACCATCGTCATCACCTGGATCTATGTCAGCCGGGCCAATACCGAGTTCGACCGGGAAGCTGAAGCGATCATCAAGGAGGGTCAAAAGTGAACCCAGCCGTCAAATTTTTCTACGCCGCTGTCGCCATCATGCTGACCGGCGCTGCCGGCCTGGCTTTCGGCGCCGGTGCCGATCTTGGCCAGACGCAGCAGCAGGCCACCAACTGGACTGCCATCGCGATGTTCGCGGTTTTCGTCGGTGCCACGCTGTGGATCACCAAGTGGGCAGCCAGCCAGACCAAGACGGCAGCTGACTTCTATACGGCCGGCGGTGGCATCACCGGCTTCCAGAACGGCCTGGCGATCGCCGGCGACTACATGTCAGCCGCGTCCTTCCTGGGTATTTCCGGTCTGGTCTTCGCCAACGGCTTCGACGGCCTGATCTTCTCGATCGGCTGGCTGGTCGGCTGGCCGGTGATCACCTTCCTGATGGCCGAACGGCTGCGCAACCTCGGCAAGTTCACCTTCGCCGACGTCGCCTCCTACCGTTTCGCCCAGACCCCGCTGCGCAGCTTCGCTGCCACCGGCACCCTGGTCGTCGTCGCCTTCTACCTGATCGCCCAGATGGTCGGTGCCGGTCAGCTGATCAAGGTGCTGTTTGGCCTGGAATACATCTACGCGGTAATCATGGTCGGCGTCATCATGATGATGTACGTGCTGTTCGGCGGCATGACGGCGACCACCTGGGTGCAGATCATCAAGGCGGTGATGCTGCTCATCGGTGCCACCTTCATGGCCGGCGCCGTGCTGTTCCAGTTCGGTTTCTCGCCGGAAGCGCTATTCGCCAAGGCGGTCGACGTGCATGCCAAGCATGACCTGATCATGGGCCCGGGCGGTCTGATCAACGACCCGATCTCGGCTATCTCGGTCGGCATGGCGCTGATGTTCGGTACCGCTGGCCTGCCGCACATCCTGATGCGCTTCTTCACCGTGCCGAACGCCAAGGAAGCCCGCAAGTCGGTGGCCTGGGCGACGACCTGGATCGGCTACTTCTACATC
>PHCU01000056.1 GCA_002842345.1 Betaproteobacteria bacterium HGW-Betaproteobacteria-12
AACGGGCATATCGTGCTGATCCTCGACGTCAAGGAACTGCTGGGCGATCTCGGTGAAAACCGCGGCGTGGAGCGTCAGTTGTTCGTGGGCGATGACTTGCTGGTCAAGGCGGCTTAGGAAAACGGAGACGTCAATGGAGAGGGAATGGCACGAGTGATCACGCATGAGGCCGACTTGCCGCACGGCGCAGAGGAAGCTGCACTGCGCCTGGCGCTGGAGGAGGCGCGGCAATTGGCTGCGCAGACCAGGCTGCTGGCGCTGAATGCCGCCCTCGAATCGGCGGCCGCCAGCAGCAACGCGCATGCGTCAACGGAGATGGATGTGCTGGGCAGGTCCGTCGGCCAGGCCATCGCCGAGGCGGACAGCATCGTTTTGGTCATGGAGTTGCGGCTGCATCAGATACAGGCGTCCCCTTCCTTGTCCGGGCAGTTGTGATTTGTCCGCTCAAGTGCTGAAATAGGACACGCACCCACGGAATTCATTTTGTCCCGTTTCGATTTCGATGCCTGGCGCGATCTTGCCGCACGCGACCCGGCGGAATACTTCCGCGAACGCGAACGCACCCTTTCCGCTTTCATAGCCGAACGGCCGGAATCGGAACAGTGCCTGCGCGACCTGCAATTGCACATCGATCAGGTTCGCGCCGTCTCCGGCAGTCCGGGCGTGGCGACGCGCGAACTGGCGCACATGCTCGGCGACCGCCTCGAAGCGCTCGCCGGCCACATGCAGCAGCTCGACAGCCATATAGACGTACTGCGAGACGTGACAAAACGATTACGCCCGAAACCGGGACGCAGCTGAGGAAAGAGCAGCCCCAGAAAACGGCACAGGCTCATCAACAGAAGGAAAACAGGAAATGAAAATCAACCTCCCAGTCAATGATGTTGAAACCATCCTGCCCGAAGGCGAGTTCATCTACTCACGCACCGACATGAAGGGCGTGATCGTCGAGGCCAACGAAGCCTTCGCCCGCATCAGCGGCTTCACGCCCGAGGAAATGGTCGGCCAGTCGCACAACCTCGTGCGCCATCCCGACATCCCGCCTGAGGCCTTCGCCGACCTGTGGAGGGATCTCAAGGCCGGGCGGCCCTGGCGCGGCATCGTCAAAAACCGGCGCAAGGACGGCGGCTTCTACTGGGTGGTGGCCAACGTCTCGCCGGTGCGCGAGAACGGCCAGATCGTCGGCTACCAATCGGTACGCGGTCGTCCCGGCCGCGAGGAGATCGCCGCCGCGGATGCCGCCTACCGCCGTATTCGCGCCGGCGACAAATCGATCCGCGTCGAACACGGGCGCGTCGCCGCCAACCGTTCGTCCCTGGCGGGCGCGCTGACTTCGCTGCGCACCCAGCTGATCCTGGCCGGCCTGGCCGGGCTGCTGCCGGCGGCACTGCTGGCGCTTCAATCGTCGGGGGTCGGCATGCCGGCTGCGCTGAGCACGGCCGTTGCCGCCGTCTGCGGCCTGTATGCCCTGTTCTTCCTCGCCGGCTACGGTCCCCGCCTGATGCGCGACCTCGAAGCCACCTCCGACTGGCTGGAGCAGATCCTGCGCACCGGCGACCTGGGCACGCGCTTCTCCTCGTCGCGCCGGGATGCCATCGGCTCGATCGGCCGCAAGGCGGACAAGTTCGTTTCCAGCGTGCAGGCCATGCTGCAGGGCGTCAGCGACATTGCAGGGCAGGTCAGCCGCGCCACGCAGAACGTCGAAGCCGGCATGCACAACGTCGAGGGATCGGCCCGCGCGCAGAACGAGGCCACCTCGTCGGCCGCGGCGGCGATCGAGGAGGTGACGGTTTCCATCGGCGAGGTCGCCGCCAATGCCCAGCAGACGCGGACGACGGCCGAGGAGGCCTCGACCGCTTCGCGCAACGGCGCCCAGGTCACCACCAGCGCCAGCGAAACCATCCGCTCATTGGCCGGAACGGTGGGGCGCTCGGCCGAACAGGTCGAGTCCCTGGGCAAGCGCTCGGAGGAAATCAGCCGCATCACCGGCGTCATCAAGGAAATCGCCGACCAGACCAACCTGCTGGCGCTGAACGCCGCCATCGAGGCGGCGCGCGCCGGCGAGCAGGGCCGCGGTTTCGCGGTGGTTGCCGACGAGGTGCGCAAGCTCGCCGAGCGCACCGGCAATGCGACCCAGGAGATCAGCGCCATGGTCGACAGCATCCGGGGCGAAACCGCGCTGGCGGTGAACGGCATGCGTGCCGGCGCCGAACAGGTCGCCCAGGGCGTCGGACTGGTGGATCAGGCCGCCGAGGCGCTGCGCGAAATCAACAGCGAAATGGACCGCACCTCGCGCATGGTGACCGACATCTCCCTGGCGTCGAACGAGCAGCAGACGGCCATGACGCAACTGGCGCAGAACGTCGAGCAGGTGGCCATCATGACCGAGCAGAACGTCGCCGTGGTGAGCGAGACGAAGGTCACGGTGGACCGCCTCAACGCGGTGACCGGGCGCATGCGCAAGGCGGTGATGCAGTACCGCATCTGAAAAGCACCGAAAGCCGGAGGATAGTCCCGTACCAGCCGGGTGCGCTTTCTCGATCGTTTTGCCGGGCAAGACGGGTCGGGAGCGCACCCCTGGGATTTATTTCCTGCCTTTATTCCTGGCCGGGATGGGTTCGAGCAGCACGGAGATATCCACCCCAAGCGCCATGGCCAGCCGCTCGAGCCCATCGATCGAGATGTTGGTGACGCAGCGCTCGAGTTGCGACACGTAGGTGCGGTGGAAATTCGCCAGTTCGGCCATCTTCTCCTGGCTTAGCTTTCTTTCCGTCCGCAGCAGCCTGAGCTTGCGGGCGATCCTTTCGCGCGCATCGCTGCCGGGTTTCTTCGCCATGGCCATGATAGCGCGAAGCATGATCGGCTACCGTGTTTCGATCTACAGCCTATAACTCTACTGTCAATATGTCGCCAGAATTGATGCGGCATAGGCTAGTATGAACAAAGGCGGCTCGAGAATATTCATAAATAGCCGCTAATCGAGGCAAGACGCACCTCCAAGAACCCGAGGGGTGATGGATCATGAGAAATACGGCTGCCGGCTCGAGCCGCAAATCCTTTCTGGCTGAACTGCGCCTTCTGGTCGCGGCGGTCATCCTGCCGCTTGCCGGGATGGTTTCGTGGGTCATTTACGACCGGCTCCAGCACGACCTTGAGGAAAGCGCGGCCCTGTCGAGCCGCCTCGCGCGCTTCACCGCTGCCGACGCGGAACGCTTCCTCCGCATCACGGAATCGCTGCTGGGCGCCGCGGCGCGACAGCCGCACTTAGCAGACGCCCGTTCCGGCGGTTGCGACTCGGCATTCGAGATTTTCCTCAGGCTGACTCCGGCCTATCGCGGCTACGTCGTCAACGACGGACAGGGGCGCGTCGTCTGTTCCGGGCATATGCGCGACGGCTACCGCTTTCCCGAAGGCGCAATGGTGTATTTCCCGCCGCAGGACAAGCGAACGCACTACGCCGTGGGCAACGCCCTGCCCGATTCGATAGGCGGCGGCATGGTGGTGCCCATCGCCCATCCCATCGCAAGCGCTGCAGGGTCCCGCGGCGGCAGCATCGGCGTCCGGTTCGGCGCCGGGCACTTCCAGCCCATTGTCGCGGCGTCTCGGCTGCCCGAAGGCGTGACGGTGGGGATTTTCGATGGCGCCGGCCAGTTGCTGGCGAGTACGTCAGAAGCTGCTGTCGCCGTATGGCGGGAAATCGACAACGGACAGGCCATGGAAGGGATGCGTCGGCGGAACGAAGGCGTGATCCGCGCCGAAGAGACCGCGGATGGCCTGCACCATTATGGATTCTCCAGAGTGGTCGGCACCGATTGGGTGGCGGTTGCCGCGATGTCTACTGCGCAGGCCAGTTCGGCTGTTCGCCAGCGCGCACTGGTCGCGGGGGCGGCGGCCCTGATCGTGCTTGGCGGCGCCATCGTGCTGGCAACCCTGCTTGGGCGACGAATCCTGCGGCCGCTCGTGCAGGCGGCCAGGATCGCGGGGCATGCGGCGGTCGGCAAGCTCGATGCGCGCCTGCCTGTGGAAGGTCCTGCCGAAATGGTTATCGTGGCGTCCCAGTTCAACCGCATGCTGGATGCCCTGGCTGCCGAGCGGCATGCGCTGCGCGCGAGCGAGGCGCGCTATCGCGAACTCGTTGAGCTGTCCTCCGACTGGGTATGGGAGCAGGACGCGGAACACCGTTTTACCCGGGTCGAAGGCGGTGCCTTTCGTGCGGCGGGCATTGAGCACGAAGTGATCGGCAAGCGGCGTTGGGAGATCCCCGGCTATGCGCCGCTGGAGGGAAGCTGGGATGACTTCAGGGCCAGGCTCGATCGCCGCGAAGCCTTCTTCGGCAAAGTGTTCCTGCAAGCCGCGCCGTCCGGGGCGACACATTACCTGCGCGTCAGCGGCCGCCCGGTCATCGACGGGCAGGGCAGGTTTCTCGGCTACCACGGCGTCGCCGCCGATATCACCGCAGAGAAGACGGATTGGCTGGCGCTGCAGGAAAGCGAGCGCAAGTATCGCGACGTCTTCGACAACAACCATGGCATCAAGCTGCTGGTCGAGCCGGGCAGCGGCCGGATCGTCGATGCCAGCCGGGCGGCCTGCACCTTCCTCGGCCATTCGCGTGTGGCGCTCACGCATCTGCGTTTTGCCGATCTAGGCCTGCAGCCGCGTCAGGGGGGCGGTGACGGACTGGAGCTTATGGGTGCGGACGCGCACGCAGGCAGCGAGTTCGTTTATCGCCGGGCGGGGGAGGAAAGCATCCATCTGGAGGCCTTCCCCGGCCAGGTCGAGGCGGCCGGGCGCAACCTGCTCTACATCACCTTCAACGACATCACCGCGCGCCGGCGCGCCGAAGGCGAATTGCGCAAGCTGGCGCGCGCGGTCGAGCAGAGCCCGGTTGCCATCTTCATCACCGACACCGTCGGCAACATCGAGTACGCCAATCCCCGCGTCGAGGAGACCACCGGCTACACCCGGGCGGAGCTCATCGGTCGCAATCCGCGCCTGTTCCAATCCGGGCTGACGCCGCAGGAAACCTATCGGCAGCTGTGGGCGGCCATCACCTCGGGCGGCGAATGGCGCGGCGAACTGTGCAACCGGACGAAGCAGGGCGTGCTGTACTGGGAATTTGCCTCGATTTCCGCCCTCCACGACGAGGAAGGCCGCCTCACGCATTTCCTCGCGGTGAAGGAGAACGTCACGGAACGCAAGCGCCAGGAGATCGAAATCCACGAACTCAACGCGACCCTGGAACGTCGGGTGGCGGAGCGTACGCAGGATCTGGCAAGTGCCAACCGCGAGCTTGAGGCATTTTCGTACTCGGTCTCCCACGACCTGCGGGCGCCGCTGCGCGCGATCAACGGCTTCGTGCATCTTGTCGAGGAAAACGAGGGTGCCGTCCTTGGCGCGGAAAGCCGCGCCATGCTGGAACGGATCAAGCGCAATGCCGTGAGAATGGGCGAGCTCATCGACGATCTGCTGCGTCTCGCACAGGTCGGACGCGGTCCCCTGGATTTGCATAAAGTCAGTCTCGGCGATACGGCGCGGGAGGTCGTGCAGGAGCTGCAGTCGCTCGATCCGCGGGTGACGGTGGATCTGGCGCCCCTTCCGGAGGTGCTCTGCAACCGCGCGCTGATCCGGCAGGTCTTCGCCAACCTCGTCGGCAATGCCTTCAAGTATTCGGCAAGGCAGGCGGCCCCACGCGTCGAGATCGGCGTTTGTGCGGAGGTTGGCGAGGCGGTTTTCTTCGTGCGCGACAACGGCGCCGGCTTCGACATGAATTACGCGCAGCGCCTGTTCGGCGTGTTCCAGCGCCTGCACCACCAGAATGACTTTCCCGGCAGCGGCGTCGGGCTGGCCATCGTCAAGCGCATCGTCGAGCGGCACAAGGGCCGGGTCTGGGCGGAATCGGCGCCGGGCGAGGGCGCCACCTTTTATTTCACGCTGGGCGATTGGCATGACGCGTCCTGACCACTGGCCCATCCGCCGCCAGGTCGATCTCGTCCTCGCCGCGCTGGCGCTGCCGCTGGTCGCCCTGCTGGCGTATCTTGTCTGGCAGGACACTTCGCGGCGACTCGATGCGGCGCAGGCGAGCCTGGCCACGCTGGCCCGGGCCGCCAGCGCGAACGGCACGCAGTTCCTGGCCAGGACCGAGAACCTGCTGGCCGGGCTGGCGGCAAGGCGGCGCATCGCCGCGGCGGGACGCGACGGCTGCGACCCGGTCTTCGAGACCTTTTCCGCGCAGAACCGGGACTATGCCAATTTGCTGCTGGTGGATGCGCAAGGCTGGGTGCGCTGTTCCGCCATCCGGCTGACCGCTGGCGCGCCCTTGCGGTTGGGACCGATGCATGTCCACGAGCGCGTCCGGCAGGAACGCAGCCTGGTCTTCGGCCGGCCGGAAATCGGCTTTCTCTCCGGCCGTTGGGTGGTGCCTATCACCTACCCGCTGTCGGATGCCTCAGGTGACTTCGCCGGTCATGTCGGCGTTTCCGTCGATCTCGAGCGTTTCCGACCGCCAGCCGTGCTGTTGGATAGGCTGGACACCGCCGCGGATCTGTACATCGTCGACGCCGAAGGCTTCATCATCGCCGCCGGCGAGGGCGCAGCGCTGAAAGTCGGCGATCGCCACGATGCTTCGCTGATCGCCCGGCTGGCGACGCTGGAAAGTGGTCGGTCGCAGGCCCGGGAAGCCCTGCGGACTGGGCGCCTGCACGCGCTCGTGCCGGTGGCGGGGACCGAATGGCATGTCCTGGCGGATGCCGATGCCGGCCCTCTCGTTGCGGCGATGTGGCGCAACGGCCTCACCCAAGGGGCCGTGGTGGCCGTGGTACTACTGTTCGGCCTGGGGCTGGTGCGTCGTGTCGAACGGGCCAGCCTCGACCCGATCCGGGATCTGGCCGAATCCGCCCGTGCCATCGCCGCCGGCAAGATGCAGACCCGCGTCGTCCCATCGGGCGCTGCGGAAATCGCCGGCCTGGGCGAAGCGTTCAACCGCATGCTCGATGCCGTCGCCGGGGAAAGGCGCCATGCCGGCGAAAGCGAGCAGGAACTGAAGACCGTGCTGGCTACGGTCGAGGCCGTGGTTTATGCCCTGAGCGGGGACGGTGGCACGCTGCTGTATCTTGGCCCCGGTGCTGCCAAGGTCTATGGCCGTGACGTACGGCCCCTCGCCAGCGACCCCGACTGGCGTCATGCGTATGTCACGGAAGACGATCACCCCCGGTTGGCAGCCATGCTGCAGCAACTGGCGGAAAAGGGTTATGCCGAGGCCGAGTATCGCATCCGCCATGGCGACGGCAGCCTGCGCTGGCTGCATGAGCGGTGCTACCTGCTGCGCGATGCCGACGGCGTGCCATTGCGCAGGATGGGCGTGATCACGGATGTCAGCGACAGCCATGCCCTGGTCGAGGCGCTGGTCGGAAGCGAAGCGCGCTTTCGCGCACTGACGCTCTTGTCTTCGGACTGGTACTGGGAGCAGGACGAGGCTTTCCGGTTTACCGCGGTCGAGGGAACGCCGGGCGGAAAGGCTGGCGCGTATCTCAAAACCGGCATGCTCGGCAAATGCCGCTGGGAAGCGCCCTCGATCGGGCTCGATGCGGCGCATTGGACGGCGCATCGCGTCCAGCTGGAACGGCACGAACCGTTCCGCAACCTCGAATACGGGATCGATGTTGGCAACGGGAAAGTGATTTTCGTCAGCATCAGCGGCGAACCGGTATTCGACGGGAGCGGGCGTTTCACGGGCTACCGCGGTATCGGCCGCGACATCACCGACCGCATGACTTCGGAAATGCAGTTGCGCAAGCTCTCGGCCGCCGTCGAGCAAAGCCCGGTTTCAATCCTCATCACCGATATCCGCGGCGATATCGAATATGTCAATCCGCGCTTCTGCCAGAGCACCGGCTACACCCTCGACGAGATGCGCGGGCGCAATCCGCGCATTCTCAAGTCAGGGGAGACACCGGCGGAAGTGTACAAACAACTGTGGGAGGCCATCACCCGCGGCGAGGAGTGGTCGGGCGAACTGCACAACCGGAAGAAGAACGGAGAGCTGTTCTGGGAGTTCGTGCGCATCATCCCCCTCGTCTCGGATGTGGGCGAGGTAATGAATTTCCTGGCGGTGAAGGAGGACATCACCCTGCGCAAGGAACTGACCGCGCGCGAGCAGCTGCGGCAGGAGCAGATGCTGCACCATGCCCGCCTGGCGGCCATGGGCGAGATGGCGGCGGCGCTGGCCCACGAGCTGAACCAGCCGCTGGCCGCCATCGCCAACTTCAGCGGCGTGGTGGAGCATGCGCTCGCCGTGCCGGAGCCGGACCTCGAAAGCGCGCGCACGGTAGTGCGCACCATCGCCGGGCAGGCCCTGCGCGCCGGCGACATCGTCTGGCGCGTGCGCGAGTTTTCGCGCAAGCAGCCCGCCCGGCGCGAGCCGGTCGACCTCAACGCCCTGGTCGGCGACGTGGTGCGCCTGGCCGACATTGCGGCGCGTTCGCGCGAGGTCGCCTACGAGTTCGACCTCGCGCCCGGGCTGCCGCCGGCGTCCATCGACCGCGTGCAGATCGAGCAGGTGCTGCTCAACCTGATCCGCAACGGCGTCGAGGCGATGGAGGACGGCAACGGCGAGAAGCGTCTGCTGATCGCCAGCCGCATGGCTGAGGGCGGCGGCGCCGTCCAGCTGTCGGTGAGCGACTGCGGCTGCGGCCTGCCGGACCGCATTGCCGTGGACCTGTTCACCCCGTTTTTCACCACCAAGCCGGAAGGCATGGGGATGGGGCTGTCGATCAGCCGCGGCATCGTCGAGGCGCACGGCGGCCGGCTGTGGGCGGCGCCCAACGAGGGGGCCGGCACGACGTTCCATCTGACCCTGCCACTGGCCGGCGAGGAGAAGCAATGAAACTGCAAGGCAAGGTCTGCATCGTCGAGGACGACCCGATGGTGCGCCAGTCGCTGGCCATGCTGCTCGAGTCGCTCGGCGTGGCGGTTGCCAGCCACGCCTCCGGCCGGGATTTCCTCGACGACCCGCGCTGCGGCGAGTACGACTGCGTGATCCTCGACGTGCGCATGCCGGGGCTCGGCGGCCTGGAAGTCCAGGACCGCATGGCCGAGCGCGGTCTGGCGGTGCCGATCATCTTCATCACCGGCCATGGCGACGTGCCGATGGCGGTCGAGGCCATGCGCGGGGGCGCCGTCGATTTCCTGCAGAAGCCCTTCAGCAACCAGGTGCTGCTGGAACGGGTCGGCCAGGCCATCGCGCGCAGCCGCGACCAGTCATGCTTCGCCGAACGGCGGCAGGCGGCCGAAGCCCGCCTGGCCGCCCTCAGTCCGCGGGAACGCGAGGTGCTCGGACTTCTTGTCGACGGTCGCATGAACAAGGCCATCGCCGCCGAACTGGGCATCAGCGCCAAGACGGTCGAGGATCACCGCGCCAGCATCATGCGCAAGATGCAGGTCCGCTCGCTCGCCGCCCTGGTGCAGGCGGTGATGGACGCCCGGCGTCCGTCTGCCTAGCCGACGCTTCAACTCTCCTGGCATATAACTTTCGTCTATCCGGGAAATTCCGGATACATGAACGGCCGCGGCGGCCGTAACCGGTGCATGGGGCGCGGCTTGCGCGCCCGGCACGCAGGAAACGCCCATGGCTCTCCCGGAAAACGAGATCCAGGAGGCCGGGAGCTGGCTCCCGGCCGTCTTGACCACCGCAATCGCACTTGCCGGCGCCACCTTCGGCCTGGCGGCAGGCGGCGTCGGCGGCGGCATGTTGCCTGCCGCCCTGCTCCTGGCGGTGAGCGGCCCGGCGGCAGGATTCGCCCTCCGCCGGCGCTTCGCGGTCCGCCTCGCTGCAGCGGTGGCGCGGGCGGCGCAGGCCGGCCAGGCGCAGGGCAGGGCGGAGTCCGGCTGCTATCTCGACAGCCTGCATGCGGTATGCGCCGCCATGCTGCCGCGCTGGCAACAGCATATCGACATCTCCCGGCAGCAGACCGAACACGCGGTAACCGGCCTGTCGCGCGAATTCCACGAAATCTCCGGCAAGCTGGAAAGGGCCGTCGCGGCTTCGCATACGACGGCGGAAAGCCTGGCCGGCGGCGATGCCGGCATGACGGGCACGATCGGCGCGGCGCGCGAGGAACTGCTGGCACTGGTCGTTTCACTGCGGGAAGTGCTCGACGCCAAAGCGGCGATGCTGGTCGAGATCCGCAACCTGGCTGCATTCACCGACGAACTCAAGCGCATGGCAGTCGACGTGGCCAGCATCGCCGGACAGACCAACCTCCTGGCGCTCAACGCCGCCATCGAGGCGGCCCGCGCCGGCGAGCACGGCCGCGGCTTCGCCGTGGTCGCCGACGAGGTGCGCAAGCTTTCCACCCAGTCGGGCGAGACCGGCAAGCAGATCAGCCAGAAGGTTGACCTCGTGGCGGCCGCCATCGGCAGCACGCTGGCGTGCGCCGACCAGCTGTCCGCCAAGGACGACGAGGTCGTCGGCGGCGCGGAAACCGTGATCCAGCGTGTCATCGGCCGCTTCAACGACTCCGCCGGCGCGCTGGCGCTCACGGCGGGCCAGCTCGAGCAGGAGAGCAAGGGCGTGCGCGAGCAGGTGACGGGCGTGCTCGTCGACCTGCAGTTCCAGGATCGCGTCAGCCAGATCCTTACCCAGATCGCGCACGACATCGGACGCTTCGGCGAGCGCATGGAAGACGATCGCCATGTCCTTTCGGACGGCGGCCTGCCGGCGCCGATCGATGACGTCGCATGGCTGCGGCAGTCCGAAGCCGGCTATACCACGTTGGAACAGCACGACCCGGGCGCGCTCGGCAAGGCGGCCGCCACCAGCGACGCCGGCATCACTTTCTTCTAGGAGGCGACATGGACCCCAGCGCTTGCATTCGATCACTACCCTTCGAGGAGGCATGACCATGGGAAAAACGATACTCGTCGTGGACGACTCCGCTTCGCTGCGGCAGGTCGTCAATCTGACCCTCGCCGGCGCCGGCTACGAGGTGATCGAGGCCTGCGACGGCAAGGACGCGCTGGCCAAGCTCGACGGCAAGAAGGTTCACCTCATCATCTCCGACGTGAACATGCCGAACATGGACGGCCTCAGCCTGCTCAAGGAGGTGAAGAAGCATCCGAACTACAAGTTCACGCCGATCATCATGCTGACCACCGAGGCGGGCGAGAACAAGAAGCAGGAAGGCCAGGCCGCCGGCGCCAAGGCCTGGGTGGTGAAGCCGTTCCAGCCGCAGCAGATGCTGGCGGCCGTCTCGAAACTCGTCATGTGAGGAATCCGCAATGAGCATGCTGATTGAAATGACGTCCGCGGGCTGCCGGCTCCAGATCGACGGAGAAATGACCGTCGCCTCGGCCGCGGCCCTGCGCGACGAAATCCTGGCGGCGCTTCCGCCGCAGGATGGCGCCGAGGTCGAGGTCGACCTCTCCGGCGTGAGCGAGATCGACACCGCCGGCCTGCAGCTCATGCTGCTGCTCAAGCGCAAGTGCGGGACGCGCCTGCGCCTGGTCAATCATTCCCTGGCGGTGCTGCAGATCCTCGACATCAGCAATGCGGCGGCGCACTTCGGCGACCCGATGGTGATCACCTCCGGCGACAAGTCGTTCCTGTAGCCAACCGACAAACCAAAAGGGAGAAACCGCCATGAATCTCGACGCCGCCAGGACGACCTTCTTCGAGGAATGCCAGGAACTGCTCGGCCAGATGGAGCAGATCCTGCTGGCGTTCGAGGCCGGCACGCAGGAAGAGGACGCCGTCAACGGCCTGTTCCGCGCCGCACACACCATCAAGGGCTCGGCCGGGCTGTTCGGATTCGACGACGTTGTTCGCTTCACGCATGTCGTCGAGAGCGTGCTCGATCGCCTGCGCAGCGGGATGATCGCCATCGGCGGCGAACTGGTCGGCACGCTGCTCGCCAGCAGAGACCACATCGGCGCGCTGGTCGCGGCGGCGGCTTCGGACGAGCCGTTGCCGCCGGAGACCATGGGCCGGGGCGACGAATTGATCGCGCAACTGGAGGCGTACTTGCCGCCGCCGGCCGAGAACCCGCCGGCGGCGGGGACGCCGTCCGGGCCGGAGGCCGCGCTGGCGGCCTCCGGCGGCGGGCCGCTGGGCGCCGACACGTGGCACCTTTCGCTGCGCTTCAACACCGATGTGCTGCGCATGGGCATGGATCCGCTGGCCTTCATACGCTACCTGACGACGCTCGGCGACATCGTGCACATGGATACGCTGCCGGATGCGCTGCCCTCGATCGAGGACTGCGATCCGGAGGCCTGTCACCTCGGCTTCGAGGTCGACCTGAGGAGCGCCGCCAGCCGGCAGGAGATCGAGTCGGTGTTCGAGTTCGTCCAGGACGACGCGCAGATCCGCATCCTGCCGCCGCATGCCAGGGCGGAGGAGTACATCGCGCTGATACAGGAACTGCCCGAGGACAGCGGCCGGATCGGCGAAATCCTCGTCGCCGGCGGCGCGCTGACGCGGCGCGAGCTCGAGGACGCGCTGCGGGAGCAGGCCAGCGCGGCCGGAACGACCGCGCTGGCTGCGCCCCGCCTCGGCGAGATCCTGATGAAGACCGGCGCGGTATCGCCGCCGGTGGTCGAGGCGGCGCTGGAGAAGCAGAAGCGCGGCGAGGAGCGGCGGTCGGCCGAGGCGCGCAGCGTCAAGGTGCCGGCCGACAAGCTCGACCGCCTCATCGACCTGGTCGGCGAACTGGTCATCGCCGGGGCCAGCACGCAGTTGCTGGCGCAACGTGCGCGCCAGGGCGAACTGCTGGAGTCGGCCTCGCAGGCGATGCGGCTGGTCGAGGAGGTGCGCGATGCCGCGCTGCGGCTGCGCATGGTGCAGATCGGCGATGTGTTCGGGCGCTTCCCCCGCGTCGTGCGCGACGTCAGCCGCGAACTGGGCAAGGACATCGAGCTGAAGGTCAGCGGCGCGGAAACGGAACTGGACAAGTCGATGGTCGAGCGCCTCGGCGACCCGCTCATGCACCTGCTGCGCAATGCCATGGACCACGGCCTGGAGACGACCGAAGCGCGCCTGGCCTGCGGCAAGCCGGCGCGCGGCACGGTCAGCCTCGGCGCCCGCCACGAGTCGGGCAGTATCGTCATCGAGGTCGGCGACGATGGCCGCGGCCTCGACCGCGAGCGCATCCTGAAGAAGGCGGTCGAACGCGGGCTGGTGCAGGAAAGTCAGTCGCTGGAGGACGGCGAGATCTACCGCCTGATCCTGGAACCAGGTTTTTCCACCGCCGAGCTGGTCACCAACCTGTCCGGCCGCGGCGTCGGCATGGACGTCGTCAAGAGCAGCATCGAGGCGCTGCGCGGCACGGTCGAGATCCACAGCCGGCCCGGCGAGGGCACCTGCATGCGCCTGACCCTGCCCCTGACGCTGGCCATCATCGACGGCTTCCTGGTCGGCGTCGGCGGAGCGCGCTTCGTGCTGCCGCTGGACATGGTGGTCGAATGCATCGAGTTGCCGGACGGCGGCGAGGCGAACGACAGGGATTACCTCAACCTGCGCGGCCAGGTGCTGCCCTTCCTGCGCCTGCGCGAGCTGTTCGAGGTGCCGCAGCGGGCGCCGCGGCGGCAGAACGTGGTGGTCGTGCAGTACGGCGGCCGCCAGGCCGGCCTGGCGGTGGACGGACTGATGGGCGAGTGCCAGACGGTGATCAAGCCGCTCGGCGTGCTGTTCGAGCGCCTGCGCGGCATCTCGGGTTCGACCATCCTCGCCAGCGGCGAGGTCGGGCTGATTCTGGACGTGCCGCAGCTGATCCAGCTGGCGACGGACAGCGAAGGAAGGAAAACCGGAAACGCGGCGCGGCAGCGCGCCGTTCAATCGTGACCCGTCATTCCCGCGAAAGCGGGAATCCAGACGGACTGTGGATTCCCGCTTTCGCGGGAATGACGAAGCCGCGGATCGTGCGGCGCTGTCATGAATTTTGCAAGTAAAGGAGACGGCAATGAAAAACATGAAAGTAGGCGTGAAGCTCGGGCTCGGCTTCGGCGTGGTACTGCTGTTGCTGGTAGCGGTAGCCGGCATCGGCATCCAGCGGCTGGCGACCATCAATGGCGCGGTCAACGAGATCGTCGCTGACGGCTGGCCGAAGGTGCTGCTGCTTGAAGACGGCCTCGCCGGCGTTAATCAGATCGCCATGGGCGGCCGTGATCTCGTGCTGGCCGATAATCGAGAGAGCCAGCAGAAAGCCAAGGATTCAATTCTCGAAGGCCGCGCCAATATCGGCAAGGCCTGGGAGAAGCTCGGCCCCAGACTGAGCAAGCCCAAAGGCAAGGAGATGTTCAAGGCGATCATCGATTCGCGCGAACAGTTCATCGCGGGGCAGAACAAGCTGATCAAGCTGGCCGAGGAAGGCAAGCGCGAAGAAGCGCTTGCCTTCCTGGCCGGCGAGTACCAGGCCATCGCCGTCGAATACCGCAAGCGGGTGGGCGCGTTGACCAAGTTCCAGGGCGATCTGATGGACGAGACCGGCAAGGCGGCAGAGGAAACCGTAGCCGCGGCACGCCTGCTGATGCTGGCGCTCGGCGCCGTGGCGGTGCTGGCCGGCATCGTCATCGGCTTCCTCATCACGCGCGGCCTGCTCAAGCAGCTCGGCGGCGAACCCGACTACGCGGCGGACGTTGCCCGCAAGGTGGCCGACGGCGACCTGACGGTGGTGGTGGCGACGAAGGCCAGCGACACCTCCAGCCTGCTCTTCGCCATGCGCGGCATGGTGGAGAAGCTCTCCCGGGTCATCGGCGACGTGCGGTCCTCGGCCGACGGCCTGTCGGCCGCCTCGGAGCAGGTCAGCGCCACCTCGCAGTCGCTGTCGCAGGGCGCCAGCGAGCAGGCGGCCAGCCTGGAGGAGACCAGCGCCTCGATCGAGCAGATGAGCGCCTCGATCAACCAGAACACGGAAAACGCCAAGGTCACCGACGGTATCGCCAACAAGGCGGCGAAGGATGCCGCCGACGGCGGCGAGGCGGTGCGGGCGACGGTGGACGCCATGAAGTCGATCGCCGACAAGATCGGCATCATCGACGACATCGCCTACCAGACCAACCTGCTGGCGCTGAATGCCGCCATCGAGGCGGCCCGTGCCGGCGAGCACGGCAAGGGCTTCGCCGTGGTGGCCGCCGAGGTGAGGAAGCTGGCCGAGCGCAGCCAGGTCGCCTCGCAGGAGATCGGCGAGCTGGCCGGCACCAGCGTGAAGACGGCGGAGAAGGCCGGCCAGCTCCTGCAGGAGATGGTGCCCAACATCCGCAAGACCGCCGAGCTGGTGCAGGAGATCACTGCGGCCTCGGAGGAGCAGTCGCAGAGCGCCGGGCAGATCAACACGGCGATGGGCCAGCTCAACCAGACCACGCAGCAGAACGCCTCCGCCTCGGAGGAGCTCTCCGCCACCGCCGAGGAGATGAGCGGCCAGGCGCAGCAGCTGCAGCAGATGATGGCGATGTTCAGGGTCGGCGAGGGCGAAGCGCAGGCCGCGCCGGCCGTGGCGCCCGCCCGCCAGCCGGCCAAGGCGGCGCGCAAGGCCGCCAGGCGCGCGCGCGAGGAGTCGCCCGCCGCCGGGCTGGGGCTGGACGACGCCGAGTTCGTGCGCTTCTGAGCGGAGGCCGCCATGACCCAGACACAACTATCTCCGGCGGCGCCCGCGTCGGCGTTGCCGGGGCGGCCGGCCACCGGGCTTGCCGTCGCCGCGGAGCCGCAGCAATACCTGGTGTTCACGCTGTGCGGCGAGACCTTCGCCATCGGCATTTGCAGCATCAAGGAGATCATCGAATACGGCCAGCTCACCGAGGTGCCGATGATGCCGGAGCTGGTGCGCGGGGTGATCAACCTGCGCGGCTCCGTGGTGCCGGTGGTGGATCTCGCCGTGCGCTTCGGCCGCAAGCCGACCGAGGTGGCGCGGCGCACCTGCATCGTCATCGTCGAGACCGAGGCGCAGCCGGGCGAGGTCCAGGTGATCGGCGTCATCGTCGATGCGGTGAACGAAGTGCTCGACATCCCGGCCCAGGAGATCGAGCCGGCGCCTTCCTTCGGCGCCCGCATCCGCAGCGATTTCATCGAGGGCATGGGCAAGGTGGCGGGCAAGTTCGTCATCCTGCTCAGCCTGAGGCATGCCTTGTCGGTGGATGAGTTGTCCGACATCGTCGGCGCCGCCGAAGCCGCGCAGGGCGCCGCCGCCCCGCCCGGACTGACTTTTGCGGAATGACATGGCTGACGGTTTCGGCAATGGAGGCGCGATCAGCGAAGAGGAGTTCGCCAAGTTCCAGTCCCTGATGCAGCGGGCGGCGGGCATCCACCTGCCGCCCTCGAAGAAATCGCTGGTTAGCGGGCGCCTGTCGAAGCGGCTGCGTGAACGCGCCATCGGCAGCTTCGGCGACTATTACAGGCACATCGTCGGCGGCGGCGATCCGGCGGAATTGCAGACGGCGATCGAACTGCTGACCACCAACGAGACCTACTTTTTCCGCGAGCCCGGGCACTTCGAGATACTGGCGCGGGACATCCTCCCGGCCGTGCGCCCCGGCGCGCGCTTCCGCGCCTGGAGCGCGGCCAGCTCGACCGGCGAGGAAGCCTACAGCATTGCCATGGTGCTGATGGACAAACTGGGCGAGGAATTCCCATGGGAGGTCTTCGGTTCGGACATCAACGGCAAGGTGATCGAGACGGCGCGCCGCGCCACTTACCCGACCGCGCGCAACGAGGGCATTCCGCCCGACTACCTGAAGCGCTTCTGCTTGCGCGGCACGGGCGCCATGTCGGGGAAGCTGCGCGTGGCCGCGGCCCTGCGCGAAAGGGTGCGCTTCGACCGGCTCAACCTGAACGGCGACCTGAAGGGCGCCGGGGAGTTTGACGTGATCTTCCTGCGCAACGTCATGATCTATTTCGACCTGGACATGAAGCGCCGCGTCGCCGCGGCGCTGCACCGTCAGCTCAGGCCCGGCGGCTGGCTGTTCATCGGCCATTCCGAGAGCCTGAACGGCGTGTGCGAGATTTTCAGGCCGGTACGGCCGACGGTCTACCGCAAGGAGGCCCGGTGACCGTACCGATCAATCCGGCGGCCATCGACATCTTCCTGCAGCCGGGGGAGGTGTATTTCGGCGACCGCGACACGCGCATCCGCACGGTGCTCGGTTCCTGCGTCTCGATCACCTTCTGGCATCCGCAGCTGCTGCTCGGCGGCATGTGCCACTACATGCTGCCCGGGCGCGGCGCGGCGCGGACGGGCGAACCGGACGGGCGCTATGCCGGCGAAGCGATGCTGCTGCTGATCGGGGAGATGCGCGCGGCGTGCACCCGCCCAGTCGAGTACGAGGCGAAGCTCTTCGGCGGCGGAAGGATGTTCTCCTTCAACGCCGGCGACGGCGTACTCGACATCGGCAACCGCAACATCGAGGCGGGACGGCGCCTGCTGCGCGAGCATGGGCTGACGCTGGCCGCCGAGCACCTGGCCGGCGTCGGCCACCGCAGCATCATTTTCGAGATAGCGAGTGGCGACGTCTGGGTGAAGCACATGCCAGAGCAGACGAACCTGAGGGACGTGGCATGAACGAAGCAATTGCCGACTTGACGGAGGAACGGATGTATATCGAGTGGGATGAGAAGTTCGCGACGGGGATGGAGATCGTCGATACGCAGCATCGCGGCCTGATCCATATCCTGAACGGCCTCTACCAGAGCATCGGCGAGGGGCGGGGCGAAGCGGCGCTGCACGGGATTTTCGGGGAATTGCAACGCTATGCCGACTACCATTTCGACACCGAGGAGCGTCTGCTGAAGAAGCAGGCCGTGGCGCCCCGCCATCAGGCCGAGCACGTCATCAGGCACGTGGCGTACCGGCACCGCGTCGCGGACCTCAGGGCGCGCCACGACGAAGGCGAGCAGCTGATTCCGATCCAGGTGCTGGCCTTCATAAGCGACTGGTGGCTTGAGCACATTCAGACCTGCGACCGCATATTCGAAACGCTGGCGGAAGGTGCTGAAGGCGGCAAGGCGGCAGGCGCAGCGGAGAATGGCCCATGGCAGGCGAGATAAGGGTTCTTGTCGTCGACGACTCGGCGGTCGTGCGCCAGGTGATGACCGAGATTCTCGGCCGCGAGGCGGGCATCCGCGTCATAGGCGCCGCGCCCGACCCCATTTTCGCCCTTGAGCGCATGCGCAAGGAATGGCCGGACGTCATCACGCTGGACGTCGAGATGCCGCGCATGGACGGGGTGACCTTCCTCAGGAAGATCATGGCAGAGCGGCCGACACCGGTCGTCATCTGCTCTTCGCTGACCCAGGCTGGCGCCGAGACGACCATGCAGGCTCTGGCGGCCGGCGCCGTCTCGATCATCACCAAGCCGATGCTCGGCCTGAAGGACTTCCTCAATGGGTCCTCGAACGACGTGGTGTCGGCCGTGCGCGCCGCCGCGCAATCGAGGGTACGCAACCTGTCCTTGCGGCCCGCCGCGCGGCCGCTGCCGAAGGGACCCGAGGCAGGCGCCGTCGCGGGAATGCAGGCGATGGCCAAGACGACCGAGAGCATCGTCGCCATCGGCACCTCCACCGGCGGCACCCAGGCGCTGGAGTCGGTGCTGACGGCGCTGCCGGCGACGGCGCCCGGCATCGTCATCGTCCAGCACATGCCCGAGAAATTCACCGCTTCCTTTGCCGAACGCCTGAACGGACTGTGCGAGATCGACGTGTTCGAAGCGAAGGACGGCCAGCGCGTGGTGCCGGGGCGCGCCCTGATCGCGCCGGGCGGCAAGCACATGCTGCTCAAGCGCAGCGGCGCCCAATATCATGTCGAGGTGGTCGACGGCCCGGTGGTCAACCGCCATCGACCCTCAGTGGATGTCCTGTTTCGATCGGCGGCCAAGTACGCCGGCCGCAACGCATTGGGCGTCATCATGACCGGCATGGGCGACGACGGCGCGCGCGGCCTGAAGGAGATGCACGACGCCGGCGCCCGCACCATCGCCCAGGACGAGGAGACCTGCGTGGTCTTCGGCATGCCCAAGGAAGCCATCAAGCTGGGCGCGGTGGATCGGGTGATGCCGCTGCAGAACATTGCCGCAGCCATTCTTTAGAACAAGGAATAGTTGCCCCGATTGAACGCGCTATACAAATTGCCGAATGACCCGGAGCAGATTCCGCCACAAGCAGCGGAATCGCAATTCTTTCCGACATCGGCCAGAACCTATCGGATCGAATGTTTTGGATATTGACCATTTTTGATCGTTGACTATTGTTAAACCGATGGGATGAGGCTATAAACTCACGCCCGACTTGGGTATCAGGCCTGCTGCCGATACCTTCATTCACAAGGATTTGCCCAGACCATGCCTATCCGACTGCCGACTTCCTTGCGGGGGCGCCTGATCCTGCTGCTGACCGCTCTATTTGCGGCCCTGTTCGCCATCCTGCTGCTGCTGCAGGCCGAGTCGCTTCGCCATGCGCGCGACGCGGCGCAGGCGCGGGCGCTGGATCTCGCCCAGGGCTACGCCCGGCACTACGAGCGCCTCGTGCGCGACCACCTCGCCATGCTCGACATCCTGCTGCGCCTGCGCGGCCTCGGCCCGCAGGATGAAGGGTGCGAGGATACCCTGCGCCAGGTGGTCGCCGCCACGCCTTCGCTGATCAACCTCGCCGTCGTCGACGGCGAGGGCCGGCTGCGCTGCGCGGCCCGCGACGTCGTGTTGTCCGGTGCCGCGGAAGACGCCGCACGGCGCGTCCTCGCCGCCGGTGCACCCATGCTGGGCATGAGTGGCGAGACCGGGCTGGAGCGCCCCTATCTGGCGCTGGCGCGCCCGCTGACGGGGGAGGGCAGGAGTCCGGGCGCGATTCTCGCCTACATCGACCGCGACTGGTTGAACGCGCATTTCGCCGAGACGGTGCCGAACGGCGTCGTCCTGCGCATTTTCGACAACGACGGCGTGTTCGTGGTGCGCCAGCCGGATCCGGCCTGTTGCGTCGGCAAGTCGGGCCTGCGCCTGGGCGGCGTAGGCCAGGCCATCGCCTCCGGCCGCGAACAGGTCACGCAGAGCCTGTGGCTCGACGGCGTATCGAGGCTGCAGGCGGATCTTCCGCTGAGGGAGCCGCTTGCCGGCGTGGTCTCGATCGGCATCCCGGAGGAACTGGCCGTTACGGATGCCGAGCGCGGCACGGCGCGCCTGGCCTGGCTGCTGGCGGCGCTCTGCATGGCCCTGTATGCCGTTTCCTGGTTTTTCTCCGAGCGTGCCATCCTGCGGCCGCTCGCCGCGCTCGCCGAGGGGGCGCGGCGCCTGCGCGAAGGCGAGATATCCCACCGCATCCCGCCGCTCGCGCGCCGGGGGGAGTTCGCGGAACTGGCATGCGACTTCAACGATATGGCCGAGTCGCTGGAGGCGCGGGACCGCCGCATCAATGCGGATCTCGCGAGGCTGCGGCTGGCGGCGAGCGTCTTCGAACAGGCCGCGGAGGCCATCACGATCACCGACACCGAAGCGAACATCCTGGAGGTCAATCCGAGCTTCTGCCGGATCACCGGCTACGCCCGCGAGGAGGCCGTCGGCCGCAATCCGCGCATCCTGCAGTCGGGCCGCCAGGATGCCGGCTTCTACCGGGCCATGTGGGACGCCCTCGGCGCGGACGGCCACTGGAGCGGGGAAATCTGGAACCGGCGCAAGGACGGCTCGGTATATCCGGAATGGCTGTCCATCACGGCCGTGCGCGACGAGACGGGACGGATCACGAATTACGTCGCCGTGTTCACAGACCTGACGCTGCGCAAGGCCACCGAAGAGGCGCTGCGTCTGAGCCGCGAGCGCATGGCCACGCTGATCGAGGCGGTGCCCGATGCCGTTCTCTTCAAGGACGGCATGGGCCGCTGGCAGGTGGTCAACAGCGCGGCGCGACGCCTGTTCGCCCTGGACGGCGTGAACTGGCAGGGCAGGACCGACCTCGAGCTGGTGCTCTTCAATCCCGCCTTTTCCGGCGAGCACATGGCTTGCTGGGACAGCGACGAAGACGCCTGGGCGGCCGGGCAGCTCGTGCATTTCACCGAAGTGCTGCACCGTCCGGAGGGCGGCACGGCGATCTACGACGTCTCCAAGGTGCCGCTCTACGACGAGAACGGCGACCGCCATGCGCTGATCGTCGTCGGCCGCGACGTCACCGAGCTGCGGCGCAACGCCGGGGAGCTGGAGCGGCGCGTGGCCGAGCGCACGTGCGAGCTGGAAGACGCCAACCGCGAACTGGAGGCCTTCTCCTACGCGGTCTCGCACGACCTGCGTGCGCCGCTGCGCGCCATCAACGGCTTCTCGCGCCTGCTCGAGGAGGAAAGCGCGGCCGTGCTCGACGGCAAGGCACGCGGCCACCTCGCCCGCGTGCGCGCCGCCTCGGTCAAGATGGGCGAACTGATCGACGACCTGCTGGAGCTCGCGCGCGTGGCTCGTCACGAAATGCGCAAGGTGGCTGCCGACCTGTCGGCACTGGCGCGGGAGATCGCCGACGAGATCGCCGCCGCCGAGCCGGCGCGGCGCGTCGAATGGAAGATCGCGCCGGGCCTGGCCGCGCAGTGCGACCCGAGCCTGATGCGCGCCGTCCTGCACAACCTGCTCGGCAACGCCATGAAGTACACCTCGAAGAAGGAACCTGCCTGCATCGAGTTTGGCGTCGATGAGTCGGGCGGCGAACGCAGGTTCTTCGTCCGCGACAACGGCGCCGGCTTTGACATGCGCTACGCCGGCAAGCTGTTCGGCGCCTTCCAGCGCCTGCATTCCCCCTCGGAGTTCCCCGGCACCGGCATCGGGCTCGCAACGGTGGCGCGCATCATCCGCCGCCACGGCGGAACGGTCCGGGCCGAGGGCAGTGTGGGCTCAGGCGCCACCTTCTTCTTCACCCTGCCATAGCGGAGGCGTCAGCCGCTGCAGAACGGCACGTGAAGATTGATTTTGATCAATTTTCCATGTCGATCCGGTTCAAGCTCCCAGTCCGGCCGCCGTAAACCTGCCTACGTCACCAAGGATAGGCCCCGACCCCGCCTGCCCAGGTACCAGATGAGCGGAACGATTTCAAGTACGGCGGACGGGGCGGGCATGCCAACAGCGGAGGAAACCATGAGCCTGCAACCTGAGTCGCCATCGATGTCTTCAACCTCGGCCGCGCCCCTGGCGGCGAAACTGCTCCTCTCGGCCGGCGGCATCATGGCGCTGATCGTCGCCATGCTGGCCTGGAGCGGTTTCGCGCTGAAGGATGCCGCATTGGAACAGGCCGGCCTGGCCGCGGCCTCCTCTGCACTGAAGGCCGCCGAGGAGGCGCGCAAATTCTATGCGCGCGAGATCGTGCCCAAGGCAAGCGCCAAGGGCGTTCAGATCCAGCACGATTTCAATGGCAAGGACGACGCCATTCCGGTCCCGGCCACGCTCATCCGGGCGCTGGCCGACTCCGACAAATCCGGCAACGGTTTGCGGCTGTATTCCCGCCAACCCTTCTCGTTCCGCAAGGTGGACGAAACGCGCCTGGACGCCTTCGAGGAGGAGGCTCTGGCCTGGCTGGAAAAGAATCCCGCCGGGACGTTTCATCGCATCGAGCGGCGCGACGGCGTTCCGGTGATGCGGCTGGCCAAGGCGGACATCATGGTGAACGAGACCTGCACCTCGTGCCACAACAGCCATTCCGCTTCGCCGCGGCGGGATTGGAAGGTGGGCGACGTGCGCGGCGCGCTGGCGGTCTCGATCCCTATCGGCGCCATGGAAACGCAGATCGTCGGCCGCTTCGGTACGGCGGCGCTGTTGCTGGCCGTGTGCATCGCGATCGGGGCGACATGGTTCTACTGGGTCGCCCGCGGCGTCAGGCAGCCGCTGGAATCCGTTGTCGCGGCGGCGGAGTTCGCCGTGAAGAACGACGATTTCACCCAGGACGTACCCGTGGCCGGCACGCGCGAGACGGCGCGCGCGGGCCAGGCGCTCAATGCCCTGCTGCGAAAGTTCCGCACCATCATCGCCGACGCCAAGGTCTCCAGCGAGAACATCGCCGACGCCTCGCGCGCACTGGCCACCACCAGCGAGCAGGTCACCAGGAGCTCCGCCGCCCAGGCGGAGTCGTCCTCATCGGTGGCCGCCGCGGTGGAGCAGGCGTCGGTCAGCGTCAGCGAAACGGCGGCCAACGCGAGAAACGCCAACGAGGTCGTCGGCAAGGCGCGCTCCGGCGTCGAGCGGGCGCTCACAGAGATGGCCGCGACGGTGGGTCACGTCAATGGCATCGCCGACCTGATAAGCGCTTCAGGGGAAAACGTCGGGCAACTCGAGGTCAGCTCGAACAAGATCGGCGGCATCGTCAAGGTCATCAAGGAGATCGCCGATCAGACCAACCTGCTGGCGCTCAACGCCGCCATCGAGGCGGCGCGCGCCGGCGAGCAGGGTCGCGGCTTCGCCGTGGTGGCCGACGAAGTGCGAGGCCTGGCCGAGCGCACGGCCAGGGCGACGCAGGAGATCGCCGCCCTCATCGGCGAAATCCAGTCCCAGATCGGCGGCACCGTCAGCGGCATGCAACGGGCCACCGCGCAGACGGCGGAAAGCCTCGAACTCGTCGGCAGTACCGAACTTGCGCTGCAGGGCATCGGTCAGGACTCCGGAGAGGTTTCCGCAAACGTGCAGAGCATCGCCGACGCCATCCGCGAGCAGGATGCGGCCATCCAGCAGGTCGCCAGCAACATCGAGCGGATCGCCCAGATGACGGAGGAAAACAGCGCGGCCGCCGCCGCCAGCAGCGAGACGGCATCGCGGCTGGACGAGCTGGCCGGACAGTTGCGCGGCGCCGTGGCGCGCTACCGGGTGTGAGCCATGGCGCTGCACATTCCGGCAGCCACGCCCGCAACCGCTGAGGCCTGCCTGTCACCCGAGACGTGCGGGGCGCTGGCCTGGCACAGGCGGCAGCTCGCGGAACTGGAACGGCAGGTGGCGAGCGACTGCCTGACCGGACTTTGGAACCGCGCGCATTTCGACCGTCTGCTCGAAGCGGAACTCGACCGGAGCCGGCGCTACCGCCAGCCCGTCTCGCTGATCCTGTTCGATATCGACCACTTCAAGGGCGTCAACGATGCCCACGGCCATCAGGCCGGCGACACCGTGCTGCGCGAACTGGCCCTGACGGCCCAGTCGGCGCTGCGCGCTCCGGATATGCTTTTTCGCTGGGGCGGGGAGGAATTCGCCATCCTTGCCCCGTCGACCGGACATCGCGGCGCGCATCGCCTCGCCGAAGCCCTGCGCCTGAGGGTGGCCGATGCGTCCTTCCCGGCCGTCGGCAGGCTGACGATCAGTGCCGGCGTCGCCGAGCATCTTGACGCGGAAAGCAGCAACGCCTGGTTTCGCCGCGCCGATGCCATGCTCTACGCCGCCAAGCAGGACGGGCGCAACAGCGTCCGTACCGATGCGCGCGGCAATTCCGACGCCTGGGCCGAAGCGCAGGGCCCGGCAGCGCTGCATCTTGTCTGGCAGGAGAGTTACGAGTGCGGCGAGCCGGACATCGATGCCGAACATCGCGAACTGTTCGGGCTGGCCAATGCCCTGATCGACGCTGCGCTGACGGCAGCCGACAGGGATGGCGAAGCGGCGCGCGCCTTCGACCGCTTGCTGGAACATGTAGCCGCCCATTTCGCCCACGAGGAAGCCCTGCTGGCGCAGCACGGCTTTGCGCAGCTGGACGCGCACCGGCGCGCCCATGCCGGTCTGCTCGGACGCGCACAGGCGCTGCGGCGGGAGTGGCAGAA
>PHCU01000216.1 GCA_002842345.1 Betaproteobacteria bacterium HGW-Betaproteobacteria-12
GCATTCCGGCAAGCAGCGCATCATCGGCTACCTGCTGCGCGAACTGCCGGACGACGAGCCGGACAGCATCAACGGCATCAACGTCACCATCACGCTGCCGACCAACAAGGGCATCATCGCCTCGCGCCTGAACCTGACCCAGGAACACTTCTCGCGCATCCTGCACGAACTGATCGACCTCGGCCTGATCGTCGTCGAAGGCCGCAAGATCCATATCCCCAGCGTCGCCAAGCTGCGCATGCACGAAGGCTGAGCGGCTGCCGATTCCGCATGTGAAAAGGGCGGGGAATTCCCCGCCCTTTTGCTTGGCCGTACCGGTGATCAGTCGGTAAGCAGCTTGCCCTTGGTCAGCAGGTCCTGAATGATGGCCTGGTCGTTGAGTGAGCTGTTGGCGGTCAGGTCGACGCCGCTCATCACGATCTGCTGCGTCACGCTGCCGGCGGCACCGGTCGGCTTGACGTCGATGACCGTATCGCTGCCCGACTTGGTGAAGTGCAGGTAATCGGTCAGGTTGCCGGTACCGCTCGTGTGATTCTCGCCCTGCAGCAGGTCGCGCAGGTCGAGTACGTCACCGCCGGCCGATTTGGCGGCCGTCGAGAAATCGGTGATCGTGTCGCGCGCCGGCGTTCCCGCCGTGCCCTGATCGGCCAGCGACCAGGCGAAGGTGTCAGAACCGAGGCCGCCGGTCAGGCTGTCGTTGCCGGTGCCGCCGATCAGCAGGTCGTTGCCGCTGCCACCGTCGAGCGTATCGGCGCCGGCATTGCCGACCAGGACATCGTTGCCTTCGTAACCGCGGATCGTCTCGCCGGAGATGTCGCCGATCAGGATATTGTCGAGGCCCGTCCCGTTCAGCGTGTAACTGTCCCGCGTCGTGATGGTCACCGCCGCGTCGTTGGTCTGCCCGCTACTGTCCGACACCGTATAGGCGAAGGCGCCACTGCCGCCGCTACTGCCGCTGACCGCATCGACGACCTGATTGCCGGTGTGCGACGAGGCATTGCTGACAGCGCTTACCGTCAGCGCGGTACTTTCGGCATCGCTATCGTTCCAGGTCAGCCAGGCGTCCTTGACGGTCACGGTATTCGAACTGACGCTGCCGCTCGCCACCGTCACGAGGTCGTCGCGGCCGATCGGCGCCGTATCGTAATCCGGCAGGTCGATGGTCAGCGTGCCCGACGCGGTATCGCCGTCCTTGTCGCTCAGCGTGTAGTCGAATATCTCCTGGGTGATGGTGCTGCTCGGCGTCCGGGTGTAGGTGTATTCACCGGTGTTCATATCGACGACGAAGGGGCCACCGACGGCGGTCACAGTCAGCACATGGGTGACGGCATTGAAGCTGTAGGCCGTCGTGCCGGCGCCGCTGACGGTCAGCGTGCTGCCGTTGAAGCTGAAGGTGTTGTTGCCGTAGGTCAGCGCGGCCAGGTAGCCGCCGTCCGCCCCGAAGCCGCCGGCACCGCTCCCGTCGATCATGATTGCCCCGGTGACGCGGCTCTCGATGGTCGAGGCCAGCACCGAACTAAGATCGTTCAGATCGGTGACGGCGACCGAGTCGCGGGGCGTGCCGGTCACCCCGTTGTAGGCGACCGGATCCATGTTGGCCGTGGTGACGCCGGTGCCCAGCCCGATGGCGTAGGCGCTGATGCTGTTGTTGGTCAGGAAGTTGGTCCAGATCGTTTCTTCCGCGCCTTGAATGCCGTTGTCGCTGGCACTGTTGGTGGGCGTGCTGTTGAGCAGCTGCGAACTGTTGCCGTCACTTAGGTTAGGCTCGCCATCGGAGAGGAAGTACAGGACGTTCTGCACATTGCTGCCGCTCAGCTTGCCGGCGCCACCGTAGGCCGACATGGCCGAGGCCAGCGCGGCATCGTAGTTGGTGTACATCGTGCTGCTGGTCGAGAAGGCCTGGACGGTAGTGATGAACTGCAGGGCATTGGCTGCGGTCATCCAGGTGCCGTTGGTGCCCGACGAACCGAACACCGTGACATTGACCATCACATCGCCCATGCCATCGTAGGTGTCGATCAGTTCCTTGATCGCTTCCTTGGTGACGGCCAGGCGCGTGGCGTTAGTGAGCCCGCTGGCAAAATCCATCGAACCCGAGAGGTCGAGGACGATCGCCAAGTTGGTGTTGGTTGGCGTGCCGCCGACCGATACCGCGGAGAAACTGGCCTGCGCAGCATCGTCTTCGACGGTGAGGGCGATCACCCCCGAGGCGCTATTGGTCCCATCGGTAGCGGTAACGCCGACGTTGAAGCTCAGCGTGTCCTCGCTGTCGGTGAGCGCATGATCGAGCGCCTTCGACAGACTGACCTGATAGTTGCCGCCGTTGTCGATGGTCACGCGGATGACCTCGACCCCACCGGCCGAGCCGACGAGCGTCTGGCTGCCGGCGCCGCTCCAGGTGACCGCCACGCCGCCCGCAGTCAGCGCCGTCACGGGCGCCTGCAGGCTGACGTTCAGCGAACTATCGACATCGGCAATCCCGATCGTGCCCGAACGAACCGCCAGATCGGTCGTGTCGCCCGGGGCGCCCAGCGTATCCGCCAGCCCACCGGCCAAACCCTCTTCCGAAACGCTGATCGCGGCATTGCCGACGGTCGGTGCGTCATTGACCGGGGTGACTGTGATGCTCAGCGTCGAGGTGTCGCCGCTCGAGCCGTCGGTTAACGTGTAGGTGGCGAGCGGTACCGGGCCGTTGTAGTTGGCCACCGGCGTGAAGCTGTAGTCGCCGTTGGCGTTGATCTGCAGGCTGCCAACGCCGGCGATGTTCGCCGTCTGACCGGCCGTGAAACTGCCGGCGACGCCGGCCACCGTGAAGCCGCTCACCGTCACCGGGCCGTCGACGCTCGTCGTGCCCGAGAGCACCGTGCCGGTCAGGGTCGTGTCTTCGGCGACGCTGAGCACTTCGTTGGCGTCGGAGAAGGCGTCGTCGACCGGGGTCACCGAGATGCTCAGCGTCGAGGTATCACCGCTCGAACCGTCGGTCAGCGTGTAGGTAGCGAGCGGTACCGGGCCGTTGTAGTTGGCCACCGGGGTGAAGCTGTAGTCGCCGTTGGCGTTGATCTGCAGGCTGCCAACGCCGGCGATGTTCGCCGTCTGACCGGCCGTGAAACTGCCAGCGACACCGGCCACCGTGAAGCCGGACACCGTCACCGGGCCGTCGACGCTACTCGTACCCGAGAGCACCGTACCGGTCAGCGTGGTGTCTTCGGCGACGCTGACCACTTCGTTGGCATCGCTGAAGGTGTCATCGACCGGCGTCACCGTGATGCTCAGCGTCGAGGTATCGCCGCTCGAGCCGTCGGTCAGCATGTAGGTGGCAACCGGTACGCTGCCGTTGTAGTTGGCGACCGGGGTGAACGTATAGTCGCCGTTGGCGGCGATGCTAAGTGTGCCGATGCCAACGATGCTTGCCGTCTGGCCGGCCGTGAAGCTGCCGGCGACGCCGGCCACCGTGAAACCACTTACCGTCACCGGGCCGTCGACGCTCGTCGTGCCGGTCAGAACGCTGCCGGTCAGGGTCGTGTCTTCGGCAACACTCACGACTTCATTCGCATCCGTGAAGACGTCATCGACCGGGGTCACCGTGATGCTCAGCGTCGAGGTGTCGCCGCTGGAACCGTCGGTCAGGGTATAGGTGGCGAGCGGTACCGGGCCGTTGTAGTTGGCCACCGGCGTGAAGCTGTAGTCGCCGTTGGCGTTGACCTGCAGGCTGCCGACGCCGGTGATGGTTGCCGTCTGGCCGGCGGTGAAGCTGCCGGCCACACCGGCGACCGTGAAGCCGCTCACCGTCACCGGGCCGTCGACACTGCTCGTACCCGTCAGAACGCTGCCGGTCAGGGTCGTGTCTTCGGCAACGCTGACCACTTCGTTGGCGTCCGCGAAGGCGTCATCGACCGGGGTGACCGTGATGCTCAGCGTCGAGGTATCGCCGCTCGAGCCATCGGTCAGCGTGTAGGTCGCCATCGGCACCGGGCCGTTGTAGTTGGCCACTGGGGTGAAGGTGTAGTCACCGTTGGCGTTGATCTGCAGGCTGCCGACGCCAGCGATGGCCGCCGTCTGACCGGCCGTGAAGGCGCCAGCGACACCGGCCACCGTGAAGCCGCTCACCGTCACCGGGCCGTCGACGCTCGTCGTGCCCGAGAGCACCGTGTCGGTCAGCGTGGTGTCTTCGGCAACGCTGACCACTTCGTTGGCGTCGGCGAAGGCGTCATCGACCGGCGTTACCGTGATGTTCAGCGTCGAGGTGTCGCCGCTCGAGCCGTCGGTCAGGGTATAGGTAGCGAGCGGTACCGGACCGTTGTAGTTGGCCACCGGCGTGAAGCTGTAGTCGCCATTGGCAGTAATGCTCAGCGTACCAACGCCGGCGATGCTCGCCGTCTGGCCAGCCGTGAAG
>PHCU01000217.1 GCA_002842345.1 Betaproteobacteria bacterium HGW-Betaproteobacteria-12
GATGACCATGCGGCCGGCCTTGAGTTCGGTGACGATCTCGGCGGTGCTGGCGATGGCGGGATGGGGGGGCATGGGGTCTTCCGGGAACAGCAAAAAGGGCTGCTATTTTCGCAGAAACGGGCGATCGGCGCGCGCCTTCCGCGCCTCGGCGGCAGGGCTCTTGGATTAGGCGACGGGCCGTTTTACGGCAGATACGCCTCGACCTGGATGCGCAGCCGGACTTCGTCGCCGATGAAGGGTAGGCCCTGCTCCATGCCGAACTCCGAACGGCGCAGCACGCCATAGGCGTCGGCACCGCAGCCGCGCTTGCGGCTGGCGAGATTGAGGCCGCACTTGAAACGGGAAACTTCGAGACGCAGCGGGCGGATTTCGCCGAGCATGACCAGCTTGCCGTCGACCGCGGTCAGCTTGCCGTCGGTGAATTGCAGCTGCTCGCTGCGGAACAGGATGTCCGGGAAGTCCTTGGCCTTGAACCAGTTTTCGCCGCGCAGGATGTCGTCGCGCTTGGCCATGCCGGTGTCGAGTGAGGCGACGGCGATGCGGATATCGATGCGGCCCGTCTTGGCCTCGGGGTCGAAGTCGACGACGCCGCTGGTCTGGGTGAACCAGCCGCGCTGCAGCGAAAAGCCGTGATGGTCGATTTCGAAACTGGCGTAAGTGTGCGTCGGGTCGATGACGTATTCGGCGGCGTCGGCCAGCGATAGGCCGGCGAACAGCAGGGTGGCGGCGAGGAATTCCTTGCCTCGGGCGGGCTTGCTTTGGGGCGCGGGCGTCATCGGAATCGGGGCAAAATCCAAAAAGGCGATGCCGTTCTGACTGCGTGCGCGCTGAACCGTTCCGTCGAGTTCGGGTTAGCATCCTCGCCCATGCGCCACGCCCTCCTGTTCTCCGTCTTCATCATCGCCTCCTGCGGCTTGGCCTATGAACTGGTCGCCGGCGCCCTGGCCTCCTATCTGCTCGGCGATTCGGTGACCCAGTTTTCGACGGTGATCGGCTGCTACCTGTTCGCCATGGGCGTCGGCTCCTGGCTGGCCAAGTACATCACCCGCGACCTGATCGGCCGCTTCATTCGCATCGAGCTGCTGGTCGGATTGCTCGGCGGTTTTTCGGCGATCGGCCTGTTCCTGGTCTTCACCTGGCTGCCCGGACCCTTCCGCCTGGTGCTCTATCTGATGGTGTTCGGCGTCGGCGTCCTGGTCGGCCTGGAGATCCCGCTGGTGATGCGTATCCTGAAGCGCGAACTGGCTTTTCGCGAGCTGGTGTCGCAAGTGCTCACTTTCGATTATCTCGGCGCCCTGGCGGTATCCATCCTCTTTCCGCTGATCCTGGCGCCGCATCTGGGGATGATTCGTACGGCGTTGCTCTTTGGTCTGCTCAATGTCGCCATCGCGCTGTGGGCGCTGCACCTGTTCCGCCAGCACCTGCCGGAGCGGCGCTGGCTGGCCGGCCAGTGCTGGGCGGTGTTCGCCCTGCTGCTGGCGGGCTTTGCCGGCGCCGGGCAGTTGACGACGCTGGCCGAGACCGCGGTGTACGCCGACGACATCGTCCATGCCGAAAGTTCGCCCTACCAGCGCATCGTCGTCACCCGCTGGCGCGACGACCTGCGCCTGCACCTGAACGGCAACCTGCAGTTCTCCTCGCTGGATGAATACCGCTACCACGAAGCCCTGGTCCATCCCGGTCTGGCCGGCCTGCCCGGGGCGAAGCGCGTGCTGGTGCTGGGCGGCGGCGACGGCCTGGCGGTGCGCGAGATTCTCAAGTATCCGCAGGTCGAGGCGGTCACCCTGGTCGATCTCGATCCGGCGATGACGCGGCTGTTTTCGACGGCGCCGCCGCTGGTGGCTCTGAATGGCAGGGCGCTGAACTCGCCGAAGGTGACGGTGGTCAATGCCGACGCGCTGAGCTGGCTGGAGACCGACCAAGGCTTCTACGATTTTGTCGTGGTGGATTTCCCCGATCCGGCCAACTTCACCCTCGGCAAGCTGTACAGCTCGGCCTTCTACCGGCTGCTGGAAAAACGCCTGGCGGTGCGCGGCCGCATCGTTATCCAGTCCACCTCGCCGCTCTACGCCCGCCAGTCGTTCTGGTGCGTCGTCACGACGCTCGAGGACGTCGGCCTGAAGACGGCGCCCTATCACGCGCTGGTGCCGTCCTTCGGCGAATGGGGATTCATCATCGCCAGCCGGGAAAGCTACGTGCCGCCGGCCATCGATGCCGGGAAAACCCGTTTCCTGACACCGCAGACGACGGCGGCTCTGTTCCACTTTCCGGCCGACATGGGGCGCCTGCCGGCCGAGGTGAATCGGCTGAACAACCAGGTGCTGGTGCGCTACTTCGAGGCTGAGTGGGGCGCCGTCACGCGCTGAGCGGCGGCTGCGCCTGCAGGTAGGCGACGATCTCGGCGAAGGGCTTGGGTTTGCTGAACAGATAGCCCTGCAGGTAGTCGCAGCCGAGGCGGGTCAGAAACTCGCTCTGCATCTCGGTTTCGACGCCCTCGGCGACCAGTTCGAGGCCGAGATTGTGGCCGAGGGCGATGATGGCGGCGCAGATCGAGGCGTCGTTGGCGTCGGTCTCGATGTCGCTGACGAAGGAGCGGTCGAGCTTCAGGCACTTGATCGGCAGGTGCTTCAGGTAGGCCAGCGAGGAGTGGCCGGTGCCGAAGTCGTCGATGGCCAGCTTGACGCCCATCGCCGCCAACTGGTCGAGGATGTTCAGCGTCATTTCCGGATTCTGCATCGCTGTCGATTCGGTGATTTCCAGCTCGATGGCGTCCGGCTCCAGCTCGTAGCAGGCCAGCGCGCCGCGCACCAGCAACAGCAGATTCTCGTGGCGCAGTTGCTGCGCCGAGATGTTGATGGCGACACGAATGTCGTGCAGGCCGAGCCGGCGCAGCTCGTGGATCAGCCGGCAGCTTTCCCAGACCACCCAGTCACCGAGCGGCTGGATCAGGCCGGTTTCCTCGGCGATCGGGATGAAGCGCAGCGGTGAGATGTTGCCGAAGATCGGCGAATTCCAGCGTAGCAGCGCCTCCAGTCCGACCACCCGGCCGCTCTTGGCGGCGATCTGCGGCTGGAAATGCAGGGAGAACTGACAGCTTTCCGGCAGGCCGATGGCGGCAATCGCCTGGCGCAGCGCGTTTTCCATCTGCAGGCGTTCGCCGGCTGCCTCGTTCATCCGGCTGGCGTAGAACTGGTGGTTGTTCCGGCCGACACTCTTGGCGTGATACATCGCCGAGTCGGCATTGCGCAGCAGGATGCCGGCATCGGCGCCATCGCCGGGGAACAGGCTGATACCGATGCTCGGCGTGGTGTACAGCAGGTGCTCGTTGACCCGGTAATTTTCCGACAGCGCCATCTGGATCTTGTCGGCGACGCGGGCGGCGGTCAGCGGCCCCTCGATCTCCGGCAGCACGACGACGAACTCGTCGCCGCCGAGGCGGGCGACCAGGTCGCTGGCCCGCACCGATTCGCGCAGGCGGCCGGCTACCTGCTGCAGCAGGGTGTCGCCGACGTGGTGGCCGAGCGTGTCGTTGATGTTCTTGAAATTGTCCAGGTCGATCAGCATCAGCGCCAGCTGGCGGTTTTCCCGGCTGCAGATGCGCAATGCATGCTCCAGCTGCGACTCGAAAGCCAGGCGGTTGGGCAGATGGGTCAGCGCATCGTGGTAGGCCAGCTGGGCCAGGCGATCGGCCGCCTGCTTGCTGGCGCTGATGTCGGTGAAGTTGGCGACGTAGTTCTCGACCTGGCCGGCGGCATCGCGGACCACCGAAATGCACAGCCACTTCGGATAGAGGCTGCCGTCCTTGCGCTTGTCCCAGATCTCGCCTTCCCAGAAGTCGTACTGGGCGATGGCTTCCCACATCGCCGCGTAGAACTCCGGCCCGGCATTGCCCGAGGACAGGATGCGCGGATTCTGGCCGAGCACCTCGGCGGCGCCGTAGCCGGTCAGCCGCGTGAAGGCGGCATTGACGGCGATGATGCGGTTGTTGCCGTCGGAGACCAGCACCGCCTCGTGGCTGTGTTCATAGGCGCGCCACAACACCTCCTGGGACAGTGGGTACTGTCCGCCGGAACTGGCTGGTGTCGCGGGTTGCGCCATCGCTCGTCGTCCGTCCTCAGACGTTGAACAGGAAGTTCAGCACGTCGCCATCCTTGACCACGTATTCCTTGCCTTCGGCGCGCATCTTGCCGGCCTCCTTGGCGCCGGCCTCGCCCTTGTAGGCGATGAAGTCGTCGAAGGCGATGGTCTGGGCACGGATGAAGCCGCGCTCGAAGTCGGTGTGGATGACGCCGGCCGCCTGCGGGGCGGTGTCGCCCTGGTGGATGGTCCAGGCGCGCACTTCCTTGACCCCGGCGGTGAAGTAGGTGGCCAGGCCGAGCAGCTTGTAG
>PHCU01000218.1 GCA_002842345.1 Betaproteobacteria bacterium HGW-Betaproteobacteria-12
TTCGGTGATTTGCAGGGCCATTTACGCCACCTTCAAAGTATCGGCTTGCGGCAGCAATTTGCCGGTCGCCGCGATTTCCTTGTACACCGCCATCACCGCGTCCTCGATCGGCTCCATCGCGTGTTCGCCGTTCGGCGCGATTCCGGCGGCTTCCAGCTTGGCCCAGGGTTCGTAGCCGACCTTGGAGCAGAGCACGACCTCGCAGCCTTCGAGCACGCGGATGTTGCGGTCGAGCAGGGATTCCGTCGCCCCGGCATCGACCACGTCGCCATCGCCGCAGGCATCCATGCCGCCGCAGTAGAGCTCGGTCTTGCGGTGGCTGATGAAGCGCACGCCATCCGGCGAGGCTTCGTAGATGAGGAATTCCTTGGCATGGCCGAAGTGCTCGGCGACGACGCCGTTCTTGCCGGCCACCGCCATCAGCACCGGCCGCGAACCTTCGGGGATGCCCTCGTGCTTCGGCTTGACGATGCCGCGCTTGGCGTCGAGCTTCTCGATGATCTCGTCGTGCACCACCTTGCGGCGGACCATGGCGGCTTCGTAATCGACATCCATGACGTCGATCTTGTCGAGCGTGAACTCGTCGCCGCGGTCTTCGCCCAACAGGCCGACCGCATCGGCGCGGCACTGGCGGCAGTGGCGCATCATCGCCATGTCGCCGGCGCAGGCGTCCTGCAGGTCCTGCAGCATTTCCGGGGTCGGTTCCGGCTGCTCCATGATGCCGTAGTAGGTGCCGTGTTCGGCTTCGGCGATCAGCGGCATGACGTTGTGCAGGAAGGCGCCCTTGGCCTTGACGATCTTCGAGACTTCCTTCAGATGCTCGTCATTGACGCCGGGGATCAGCACCGAATTGACCTTCACCAGGATGCCGCGCTCGGTCAGCATCTGCAGACCCTTCTGCTGCTGTTCGATGAGGATCTTCGCACCTTCGATGCCGAAGATGCGCTTGTTCTCCCAGAAGATCCACGGATAGATCTTGGCGCCGACTTCTGGATCGACACAGTTGATGGTGATCGTCACGTGGTCGATGTTGTGTTTGGCGATTTCGTCGACGTACTGGGGCAAGGTCAGCCCGTTGGTCGACACGCACAGCTTGATGTCCGGGGCGCGCTCGGACAGCTGTTCGAAAGTCTCGAAAGTGCGGCCCGGGTTGGCCAAGGGGTCCCCGGGTCCGGCGATGCCGAGCACCGTCATCTGCGGGATTTCGGCGGCGACGGCGAGTACCTTCTTGATCGCCTGGTCCGGCGTCAGCAGTTCGGAGACGACGCCCGGGCGGGATTCGTTCGAACAGTCGTACTTGCGGTTGCAGTAGTTGCACTGGATGTTGCAGGCCGGGGCGACGGCCACGTGCATGCGGGCGAAGTAGTGGTGCGCTTCTTCCGAATAGCAGGGGTGGTCCTGGACCTTGGCCCGGATATGATCCGGCAGGTGGGAGAGGGCGTCCGGCGCCGTGCCGCAGCCGCTGGAAGCGCAGCCGCCGCTTTCGGAGGCCGGCGCAGTGTTGCTGATGACTGGAAGTTCCACGATCAAGGCTCCTCGAATGCTGTCCGCAGCCTTTTCAGCAAGCGCTGTGCCAACGGCGAAAGGCGAGAAAAAACAAGGAACTGCAAAATCGTCGTCGGCGCCTTGTGCGGCCGTTGTCGTGAATGTGACAAGTCATGGCGTTCGTCGGCCGGCCCGCCTAGAATGGGCAGAAAAAAGCGCCAGCATGGGCTGCAAGCAGAAACCGGGAGCGAGAGATGAATGCAAGCACGGGCGGCGCACCAGCCGCCGCCATGGAAACCTTCGTCTGGAACGACCGCTTCCTGACCGGCGAAGCCATCGTCGACGACGAACACAAGGAACTGGTCCGCATCATCAACTGGGTCGGCAGCCTGCAGGCCCGCCAGGGCGTCCGCCCGGAGGAACTGCACGCGGTACTCGACCAGCTGGTGCAGTACGCGGTGATGCACTTCGCCCATGAAGAGGCGCTGATGGCCGAGAGCGGCGTCGACGAGCGGCATGCCAGCCTGCATCGCTCGATCCACCGCGATTTCGCCCAACAGGTCACGAACATGCGCGAAATGGCCTTGAGCAGCGGCGACAGCGAGTTTCTGCTGCGTTTTTTGACCAACTGGCTGGCCTACCACATCCTCGGCACCGACCAGGCGATGACCCGCCAGGTGCAGGCCATCCGCCAGGGGCAGTCGGCGGCCGGCGCCTACGAGGGCGAGCGCAGCCACAAGGCCGATCCGGCGACGGCCAACCTGCTCGATGCGCTGAATTCGCTGTACCGGGTGATCGCCTCGCGCAATCAGGCGCTGGTCGAGATCAATCGCAGCCTGGAGCAGCGCGTCGCCGAACGCACCGGCGCCCTGAGCGCCGCCAACCAGCAATTGACAGTCGAGCAGGAAGAACTGAAGACGGCGCTCGATACCGTCAAGGCGACGCAGCAGCGGCTGTTCGAATCGGAACGCAAGCGCTCGCTGGAGTCGAAGCGGCACATGGAGCAGCTGCTGGCCCAGATCGTCGATGGCGACCCGGTGCCGACGCTGGTCATCAACGCCGAGCACAAGGTCACCCACTGGAACAAGGCCTGCGCCGCGATCACCGGCATGCCGGCGGCCGAGATGATCGGCAGCAACCGCCAGTGGTCGGCCTTCTACCCACAAGAGCGGCCGCTGATGGCCGATCTGATTGTCAGCGGCGAAGTCGAGCGGCTCGACGCCTTCTATCACGCCAGCTTGCGCCGCTCGGCGATCATTCCCGACGCTTGGGAGGCCGAGAGCTTCTTCGCCGGTTTCGGCGAAGGCGGCCGCTGGCTGTACTTCACCGCCGCGCCGTTGCGCGATGGCGCCGGCCGCATCGTCGGCGCCATCGAGACCCTGCAGGACGTCACCGAGCGGCACAAGGCGGAAGAGGGCTTGCGCGAGCACCAGGCGCACCTGGAAGAACTGGTCGCCAAGCGCACGGCACAGCTGACCGACGCCAAGGAACAGCTGGCGCAGCAGGAAAAACTCGCCTCGATCGGCCAACTGGCGGCCGGCGTGGCGCACGAGATCAACAACCCGATCGGCTTCGTGCATTCCAACATCGGCCCCCTGGAGAACTACCTGGGCGACCTGTTCGCCATGCTGCAGGCCTACCAGGACGCCGAGCCGTTCATTGCCGACGCGCCGGCAGCAGCGCGCCTGAAGGCGATGCGCGAGAAGATGGACCTGCCGTTCCTGCGCGAGGACATCCCGCAACTGGTCGGTGAATCGAAGGATGGCATCACGCGGGTCAAGAAAATCGTCCAGGATCTGAAGGACTTTTCTCGCGTCGACAGCAGCCAGGAATGGCAGTTCGCCGACCTGCACCAGGGCATCGACTCGACGGTCAACATCGTCGCCAACGAGATCCGCTACAAGGCCGATGTGGTCAAGGAATACGGCCAGCTACCACCGGTGGAGTGCCTGGCCTCGCAGCTCAACCAGGTGTTCATGAACCTGCTGGTCAATGCCGCCCACGCCATGGGCGAGCAGCGCGGCACCATCACCATCCGCACCGGCTGCACCGGCGACAGCGTCTGGCTGGAGTTCGCCGACACCGGCAGCGGCATACCGGAAGCTATCCGGCAGAAGATCTTCGACCCCTTCTTCACCACCAAGCCGGTCGGCAAGGGCACCGGCCTCGGCCTGTCGCTGTCCTACGGCGTCATCCAGAAACACCACGGGCGGCTCGAGGTCGCCAGCACCGTCGGCCAGGGCAGCACCTTCCGCATCACGCTGCCGGTGCGCCACGTCGAGCGGCCCGGCGGCGGCCAATAAGCCGGCGCTTGTCGCATTGCCGACAAGCGTCAATTCCTTATCTGGCTGATTGGACAGCGCTTTTTTCTGGCGCCGCTCTTGCTTCGAAGAGCGCCATGAAAACGCATCTCGACTGGTCGGCCTACGACACCTACGGCATGGGCGACGCCTACGCCGGCATCCCGGCGACCGGCGGCAACTACGCCAAGGCCGTCGCCGTCTGCATGAACAACCACCAGTGCCAGCGCGACGGCAAGGGCGTGATGTGCCCGAGCTACCGCATCACCGGCGACCCGGCGCATTCCACCGGCGCCCGCGTCAAGGCCTTCAAGGCGGCGCTGAACGGCGAGTTGACGCAAAAACCGGGCGAGCATCCCTTCGTTCATCCCGACCTGGCGGCGGCGATGGATCTCTGCGTCTCCTGCAAGGGCTGCAAGAAGGAATGCCCGAGTTCGGTCGACATGACGCTGATCAAGACGGAATACCTGGCCCAGCGCAACGAACAGCAGGGTCTGCCGCGCCGCGCCCGGCTGTTCGGCGGCCTGCCGCAATGGCTGCACCGCTGGCGGCGGCCGCTCGGCTGGCTCGTCGCTTGGCGCAACGCCGCACCGTGGC
>PHCU01000219.1 GCA_002842345.1 Betaproteobacteria bacterium HGW-Betaproteobacteria-12
AGCACCTCTTTTCGGCGCGCTTCGCCTGCCCCGCCTGCAGCTACTCGTTGCAGGAGCTGGAGCCGCGGCTGTTCTCCTTCAACAATCCGATGGGCGCCTGCCCGAAATGCGACGGCCTTGGCCAGATCAGCTTCTTCGATCCGGCGCGCGTCGTCGCCTACCCGCACCTGTCGCTGGCCTCCGGCGCCATCCGCGGCTGGGACCGGCGCAACCAGTTCTATTTCCAGTTGCTGTCGAGCCTCGCCACGCATTTCGGCTTCGACATCGAGCTGCCCTTCGAGGCGCTGCCAGAAGACAGGCGCCAGATCGTCCTCTACGGCTCCGGCCGCGAGAAGATCGCCTTTCGCTACCTGTCGGAGTCGGGCCGCAGCAGCATCAAGGAACACGCCTTCGAAGGCATCATCAACAACCTCGAGCGCCGCTACAAGGAAACCGACTCCGTCGCCGTGCGCGAGGAGCTGGCGAAATACCTCAACACGCGCTCCTGTCCGGAATGCGAGGGCACGCGCCTGCGCAGCGAGGCGCGCCACGTCCTCATCGGCGGGCGCAACCTGCCGCAGATCAGCGCCCTGCCCCTGATCGCCGCACGCGACTTCTTCAACCTGCTCGCCCTCGAAGGCCAGCGCGCCCAGGTGGCGGAGAAGATCGTGCGGGAAGTCACCGCACGACTCACTTTCCTCATCAATGTCGGCCTCGACTACCTTTCGCTCGACCGCTCCGCGGAAACGCTCTCCGGGGGCGAGGCGCAGCGCATCCGCCTGGCCAGCCAGATCGGCTCCGGCCTCACTGGCGTGATGTACGTGCTGGACGAGCCGTCCATCGGCCTGCATCAGCGCGACAATGCGCGCCTGCTCGCCACACTGGCCGAGTTGCGCGACCTCGGCAACACGGTGATCGTCGTCGAGCACGACGAGGAAGCCATCCACGCCGCCGACCACGTGGTGGACATGGGCCCGGGCGCCGGGGAGCACGGCGGCCGCATCGTCGCGGAAGGCACGCCGCAGCAGATCGCCGCCCACCCGGATTCGCTCACCGGCGCCTACCTGTCCGGCCGCCGCGCCATCCCCCTGCCGAAGAAACGCCAGGCACCGAGCGCGACGCGGCAGCTGCGCATCCTCGGCGCGCACGGCAACAACCTGAAGCAGGTCTCGCTCGATCTCCCGGTGGGGCTGCTCACCTGCGTCACCGGCGTCTCCGGGTCCGGCAAGTCGACGCTCATCAACGACACGCTCTACGCCGCCGCCGCGCGCCACCTCTACGGCAGCAGCGCCGAACCGGCGCCGTTCGACGCGATCGAAGGGCTGGAATTCTTCGACAAGGTGATCAGCGTCGACCAGTCGCCGATCGGCCGCACGCCGCGCTCCAACCCGGCCACCTACACCGGCCTGCTCACGCCGATCCGCGAACTCTTCGCCGGCGTGCCGGAATCGCGCAACCGCGGCTACGGGCCGGGGCGCTTCTCCTTCAACGTCAAGGGCGGCCGCTGCGAGGCCTGCCAGGGCGACGGCCTGATCAAGGTGGAGATGCACTTCCTGCCGGACATCTTCGTGCCCTGCGACGTCTGCCACGGCAAGCGCTACAACCGCGAGACGCTGGAAATCCGCTACAAGGGCAAGACCATCCACGACGTGCTGCGCATGACGGTCGAGCAGGCGCACGAATTCTTCGACGCCGTGCCGGTGGTGGCGCGAAAACTGGACACCCTCCTCGACGTCGGCCTCGGCTACATCGAGCTCGGCCAATCCGCCGTGACGCTCTCCGGCGGCGAGGCGCAGCGCGTCAAGCTGGCGCTGGAGCTGTCCAAGCGCGACACCGGCCGCACGCTCTACATCCTCGACGAGCCGACCACCGGCCTGCACTTCCAGGACATCGAGATGCTGCTCAAGGTGCTGACGCGCCTGCGCGACCACGGCAACACCATCATCGTCATCGAGCACAACCTCGACGTCATCAAGACCGCCGACTGGATCGTCGACCTCGGCCCCGAGGGCGGCGAAGGCGGCGGGCGCATCGTCGCGGAAGGCGCCCCCGAAGCGGTCGCACGCCAGGCCGGCAGCCATACCGGGCGCTACCTCAAGGCGCTGCTGGAAATGCACGCGCGGCGCAACCAGCCCGCCCGCGCCACGGTGCGCACCTAGCGCCGGACAGTTGAAAGGAGTGTCCGATGAGCGACGCCGCCCCTTCGCGCAATGAACTGGAAGCCCTCCTCCTGGATTTCCACGCCGGGAACATTGTTCCCGAGGAATTTGCCCGGCGCCTGCTCGACGCGCAGGTGTTCATGCCGGTGAAGGACGAGAAGCACCGCATCGCCGGCTTCCAGGCCTCGACCCAGGCCGAGCCCCTGCTGGTGGAGGACGACGCCGGCAACCGCATCCTCGTGCTGTTTTCCGCACCGGACCGCGCCCAGGCCTTCCTTGCCGCCTATCCGGGCCACGGCGGCGGCATGCTCGCGGAGTTCTCCTGGCTCCTGCGGCGCATGGGCGCCGGCATCGCCATCTCGATCAATCCGGACCAGACGCCGGGATTCGACCTCGATCCGGAGATGGTCGCCATGGTTGCCGCCCTCCTGCCCGAGGAAGACCAGTAGCACCCGACAAAGTCAGCCCCTGCAACACGGCGAAAGGCCTGCGATGAACCCCAGAATCAGCGAACTACTCGACCGCATCCGCCTGCTGGAAGAGGAAATCGAGCAGGAACTCAAGCGCCGCCGCGCCGAACTGCACGCCGACTTCGAGGACCGGCGCATCCGCTTCGAACGCGAGATCCTCGAGCAGCAGCGGCGCTTCAAGGCCGGGCTGCTGGCCTACGTGTTCGGCGCCGAGCTGCGCCACGCCGTCTCGGCCCCCTTCGTCTATGCGGTGATCTTCCCCCTGCTGCTGCTCGACCTCTTCGTCACGCTGTACCAGTTGATCTGTTTTCCGCTCTACCGCATCCCGCGCGTGAAGCGAAGCGACCATTTCGTCTTCGACCGCGCGCACCTCGCCTACCTCAACCTGCTCGAGAAGCTCAATTGCGCCTACTGTTCCTACGGCAACGGCCTGGCGTCCTACATTCGGGAGATCATCGGCCGCACCGAGCAGTACTGGTGCCCGATCAAGCATGCGCGGCGGGTGCTGCAGGCGCATCCCCACTACGACGGATTCGCCGATTACGGCGATGCCGAGGGCTACCGCAACGAGCTGCGTGGCCTGCGCAAGGCGCTCGCCGAACTCGAACGCAGCGAAACCTGCTGACCCCATGCGCACCGCGCTGCTCGTCCTCTGCGCCGTCCTGCTCGCCGCGTGCTCAACGGAAAAGGCTGCGCCGCTGCCGCCCGGCAGCGTGGTGCTGGCGCTGGGCGACAGCCTCACCGCCGGCTATGGGGTCGCCCCTGAACAGGCCTGGCCGGCCCTGCTCGCCGGCAAGACCGGTTGGAAAATCATCAACGGCGGCATCAGCGGGGACAAGTCGGGCGACGCGCTGGCGCGCCTGCCGGCGCTGCTGGACGCGCATGCGCCAAAACTGGTGCTGGTGACGCTGGGCGGCAACGACATGCTGCGCAAGCGGCCGGAAGAAGAGACCCGCGCCAACCTGGCGCGCATCCTCGAACTGGCGCGCGGCCACGACGCCCAGCCCGTGCTGCTGGCCACGCCGCGGCCGAGCGTGGCCGGCGTCCTCTTCCAGAGCCTCACTCCGCCGGCTTTCTATGCCGAGATCGCCGAGGCAAGGAAGGTTCCGCTGATCGGCGACGCAGTGCCGGAGGTGCTCTCCGATCCCGACCTCAAACTGGACCCGCTGCACCCGAATGCCGAGGGCCATGCGGCGCTGGCCGGCAAGGCGTTTGACGCCTTGCGCAAGCTGGGGTACGTTCGCTAAAAACCCATCCATGGAAGGCAGCATGACGCCGCAACAGGACACCCTGATCGAGATTTCCGGACTCAAGTTCTCCTACCCCAGCCTCGATGTCCTGAAGGGGCTCGACCTCGCCGTGCCGCGCGGCAAGGTGGTGGCCATCCTCGGCGCCAGCGGCTGCGGCAAGACCACCCTGCTGCGGCTCATCGGCGGGCAGTTGCGGCCGGCAGCGGGACACGTGAAGGTGGAGGGCAAGATCATCCACGAGCTGGACACCAACGCCCTCTACGAGATGCGCCGGAAAATGGGCATGATGTTCCAGCAGGGCGGGCTGTTTACCGACATCTCGACCTTCGAGAACATCGCCTTCCCGATGCGCGAGCGCACCAAGCTGCCCGAGGAACTGATCCACGACATGGTGCTGATGAAGCTGCACTCGGTCGGACTGCGCGGCGCCCACGGCCTGATGCCGAGCGAACTTTCCGGCGGCATGGCGCGCCGCGTGGCGCTCGCGCGCGCCATCGTCCTCGACCCC
>PHCU01000057.1 GCA_002842345.1 Betaproteobacteria bacterium HGW-Betaproteobacteria-12
AGACGCCAGCGCCATCCAGGCGGCGCACCGCCTGCTCAAGGCCGGCTACCTGTCGGCCCGGCCGCTGCGCGGCGGCTATACGGCCTGGCGGGCAGCCACGACTACGGAGGCAAGCCAATGACCACCATCCAGCGCATCGCCGGGCGCCTCTCCGACATCGGCGAAGGCATGACCGTGCTGCGCGCCCTGCCCACCCGCCAGCGGCGCATGGTCGGCGCCTGGTGCTTCCTCGACCATCTCGGGCCGCTGCAATTTGCCCCCGGCCAGGGCATGCACGTCGGCGCCCATCCGCATACCGCCCTGCAGACCTTCACCTGGCTGATCGAAGGCGAGGTGCTGCACCGCGACAGCCTGGGTAGCGAACAGATCATCCGTCCCGGCCAGGTCAATCTGATGACCGCCGGCCACGGTGTCGTCCATACCGAGGACTCGACAGCCGACGGCCAGCGCCTGCATGCGGCGCAACTGTGGATCGCCCTGCCGCCAGCCGCCGCCGACTGCCCGCCGGCCTTCGAACACTTTCCCGAACTGCCGCGCTGGGAACAGGACGGCTGCGTCATAACCCTGCTCGCTGGAAGTTTTGCCGGCCGGACGATGCCGGCCTGCTTCCATACGCCGCTGGTCGGCCTCGACATCCACAGCCCGGCGGGCGCCCGCTGCACGCTGCCGCTCGATCCCGGCTTCGAATACGGCATCCTGCTGCTCGAAGGCGCGATGCGCCTCGGCGACGAACGCTTCGTCGTCGACGAATTCGCCTGGCTGGGCAGCGGTGCCGACAGCCTCGCCCTCGATCTCGCCGCCGGCAGCCGCCTGCTGCTGCTCGGCGGCGAACCCTTCGGCGAACCGGTGCTGATGTGGTGGAACTTCGTCGGCCACGACCGGCCGGCGATCATCGCGGCGCAGCGCGACTGGGAAGCCGGCAGCCCGCGCTTCGGGCCGGTCGCCGGCAGCAACCGCCGCCTGATCGCCCCGCCCCTGCCGTGGAGCGAGGCCGAACGCCGGGTGGAAGGATGAACGACATGCCGCGCCTGCTCCTGGCCATCCTGCTCGGCGCCCTGCTCCACGGCACGCTCGCCGCCGCCGAATGCGCCAGCCAGCCGCATCCGCTGGACGAGGAAAAGCTGACCCTCGGCCCGACCCATCACCCGATGGGCCGGCCGCTGCCGCAGGCGGAAAACTTCCACCAGCCGGACCGCTGCGTCGACAACATCTGGTTCTTCGACGAAAACGCCAACGGCCGACCGGACGCCGGCGAGATTCGCGTCTTCGGCAGCAACCGGCAGGTCGACTGCGGCTCCTGCCACGGCGAATCCACCGACGGCAAATCGCCGACCTCGGGCGAAGTATTCCTGCGCCAGGATGCGGCGCGGCTCTGTCTGGTCTGTCACAACCTGTAGGCTGCCGGCCGTTCCCGGTCGATCCATTACTGCAACGGGTTGTTGCTCAGCTCCGCCAGTTCTTCCGGCGAGAAGACGCGGGATCGCGTGTGGAAGCTGACGCCTTCCGGTCCTTCCAGCGAAAAATAGCCGCCGCCGCGGGCCTCGATGACGTCGATGATCAGCTGGGTATGTTGCCAGTGCTCATACTGGCTCTTGCTGATGAAGAACTCGCAGCCGCCGATTTCGCCCAGGCGCACATCGCCCGGGCCAATCATCAATTCGCCCGGCAGCAGACAATTCGCCGCGCTGCCTTCGCAGCAGCCCCCGGACTGATGGAACATCATCGGGCCATGCTTTTGCCGCAGGCGGTCGATCAGGGCCAGGGCACTTTCTGTTGCAATCACGCGTTCGACCATTCCAATCTCCAAAATCAAGTTGTCATCCCGCTTGCCCGCCAGGCGCGGCAACGCAAGGCCGCGCTTCCGGCGGCGGTCAAATGCTCGACGATAGGCTATGGCCGGTCTGTAACCTGAATCACACAGGGCCTGAAATGGTGGGGCGCCAGCCGGAACGAGGTGTGTACTGGCTTGCCCACCCGGCCTCGACCGGGATTACTCTGCCGGTTGCGTTGTGGCCGATCGTTTCCTCAGCCGGGCGTGAAATCGACGGCTATTTGCGGCGCGGCTCGCACTTGATCTCCTCCTTGAACTCATCGCGCTTGACGTCCTGTTTGATGAGGCATGGCCCGTCACGAAACTCGGACTTCCACTCGCCGCGCCATTGGGCACCGATTCCGTCCTTGCATTTGATCTCGCGCTTGAATTCGTCGCGTTTTGACTCGGATTTGATCTGACAAGGCCCATCCCAATATTCCTCTTTCCACTCATCGTTCCACCAGCGTTTGTCGCGTGGCGAACGGAGATCGTCGGCCTGCGCTGCGCCGGCGGCGACCAGCGGCGTGGCAAGCAGGAGGCGAAGCAGAATGGCTCTTGCAGACATGATGCAGCTCGCTGACAGGAATGGTCCGGGCAATGCTATGCCTGACCGGGTGGGTTCGCAAAGCCCGGCCGTTGCGCCGGCAAGGGGCGGAGGACGCGAGGTCGCCCGCCATGATCGCCGCGAAACCGGCCTCGGCCATCCGGGCGGCCCAGTGCTCCGTCCTCGTCGGACATCAGGCAGAACGGGCCGCGGCAGTAACCGACGATTTCCTTGTCCGCGGGCAAGTCTGCGAGACGCTTCTCCAGCTCAGTCAACGGCATGGAACGGGCGAACGGCAGATGCCGTGTTATAGCCGTTCGACCAGTCGGCCTTCGACCTTGAGGACGCCGCGCTGACTTAAGCGGGCCAGCGCCCGATACAGTGCCTCATGCGTCAATCCGAGTTCCGATGCCCATATCTTCTTCGTTTGCGTAAGTTCCAGGCACCCACTCGGACATTCGAATTCCAGGTAATGCAGGATCCGGGCGTCGGCGCTGCGCAGGCTCTGGCGCTCACATTGCGCGCGCGCTCGACGGACTTCACGCAGCAGGTGCGAAATCCACCGGTCACGAAAATTTGCACACTCGGCTAGCGTCCAGCGGAATTGCCGCACCGGGAAGGCCAAGGCCTGAACCTGCTCGGTCGCCACCGCATCGCAGTGATAGAGCGGAGACTCCAGGCTGGCTTCGGCCAGAAAGGTATTCAGCGCACGCTGCATGACCATTTCCATACCTTCCGGCGAGAAACGGCGCAGCCTCACCTCGCCTTGGGCGATGAAGTAAATGAACTTGGGCGACTCGCCGATGGCGAACAGCAGATCCCCTTTGCCGAACGACTTCCAGCTTGCCGCGTCGCGCAAAGCGACCGGCATGGCGGCGAACTCGGGGCGCTCAGGCCAAAGGGTGGCGGGGTTTGGCGTTTTTGCAGGCATGTGATTGCAATCATATGGCGAGCCACCGAGGCTAACGTATCGTCAGCCCCTACAACAACCCCGATGGAGAAAACCATGCGCCACTTGATCCCCGTTATCGGTCTGCTGCTGGCCATCCCAAGCATGGCGCAGCAGCACGACCCGGCCATGCATCAACAGCATCTGGCTGGGCAGAGTCAGCCCGGACAAAAGGCGAGCGACGGGCGCCAACTGGTCAAATTTCCGGAACAGATGAGGGAACATACCCTGGCCAGCATGCGCGACCATCTGTTGGCCTTGCAGGAAATCCAGGCCGCCCTTGCCACCGCCGATTTTGACCGCGCCGCCGATGTCGCCGAGACTCGACTGGGCATGACTGCATTGCAGGCTCACGGTGCCCACGAGTCGTCGAAATTCATGCCGAAGGGAATGCAGGATGCAGGTTCGGCCATGCACCGTAGCGCCAGCCGCTTCAGCACCATCGCCAAGGATGCCGCCGTGACCGGCGAGATCAAGCCGGCCATCGGCGCCCTTTCCGAAGTCATGGGCGCCTGTGTCGCCTGCCACGCCGGTTATCGACTGCACTAGTCGGCAAGCGTCAGCGGCCTTTCGTTACCGACCGGTTGTCTCCCCTTCCCTCGCCGGGCAGACCGCCCTCAGCCACAGGAAGCCGAGCACCCCGGCCGACAGCGAGGCTACCAGGATGGCGATTTTGGCAGCGTTGATCACCTCCGGACTGCCGGCGAACGCCAGGTTGGCGATGAAGATGGACATCGTGAAGCCGATACCGCCCAACAGGCCGGCGCCGAGGATGTGCCGCCAGTCGAGGTCGGCCGGCAGCCGGCAGAGGCCGACCGCCACGGCCAGCAAGGTGACCAGGGTGATGCCCAGCGGCTTGCCGACGACCAGGCCGGCGATGATGCCGGCGCTGCCCGGACTCAGCAGCTCCTGCTGCCAGCCGGCGCCGATGACGATGCCGGTATTGGCCAGGGCGAAGATGGGCAGGATGCCGAAGGCCACCGGCTTGTACAGGAAGTGCTCCAGCCGGTGCGACGGCGAGGCCTCGTCGTCGGTCTTGGCCGAATAAGGAATGGCGAAGGCCAGCAGCACGCCGGCCAGCGTGGCGTGAATGCCCGATTTGAGCATCAGGAACCACATCAGGGCGCCGCCCAGCAGGTAGGGCCACAGCGCCATCACCCGCCAGACGCAATTGAACAGCACCAGCACGCCCAGCACCGCGAGGGCGCCGAGCAGGTAGCCCGGCGACAACTGGGCGGTATAGAACAGGGCGATGACGATGATGGCCCCGAGATCGTCCATCACCGCCAGGGCGGTCAGGAACACCTTGAGCGAAGCCGGTATCCGGCTGCCCAGAATCGCCAGCACGCCGAGCGCGAAGGCGATATCGGTGGCCATCGGGATGCCGGCCCCGGGCTGCATCGGCGTGCCGCCATTGAACGCGAAGTGAATCGACGCCGGCACGGCAATGCCGCCGATGGCAGCAAAGATCGGCAGCAGCGCATTCTTGAAATTGGACAGTTCGCCGTTGTACAGCTCGCGTTCCAGCTCGAGGCCGACGAACAGGAAGAACACCGCCATCAGGGCATCGTTTACCCAGTGTTCGATGCTCAGGCCGGCCAACTGGATATGCCAGAAATCGACGTAGTCCGGCCCGAGGACCGAATTGGCAATGAGCAGCGAGGTGACGGTGCAGAAAATCAGGACCAGACCACTCGATTTTTCGGCTTCGAAAAACTCGGTGAATGACTGGGACAGCTTCAGCGGAATGACAGCCATGGTTTCTTTGTCCTTTCGTTGCCGTGATCGTTCCAGGTGCTTCGGTGAGCAGCCCTAGTCTATCTTCTGGCGGCGGCAGGGAACATGGCATCGGCAATACGGGACGCCGGCGGGCCAGCGGAGGCCCCTCGCGTTGGGGCCTCCTTGTAATTACTGGATGCGTTGACGCAGTTCAGTCTTCAGCACCTTGCCGTAGTTGTTCTTCGGCAGCTCGTCGACGAAGTGGTACTCCTTGGGGCGCTTGAAGCGGGCGATCTGCTCGCGGCACAGCGCATCGAGTTCGGCGCTGGTCACGCCGGCGCCGACGACGAAGGCAACGACGACTTCGCCCCACTCGGCATCGCGGCGGCCGACGACCGAGACTTCGCGGACCGCTGGGTGCTTGAGCAGCGCCTCCTCGACTTCGCGCGGATAGATGTTCGAACCGCCGGAGATGATCACGTCCTTGGAGCGGTCACGCAGCGTCAAAAAGCCGTCGGCATCGAGACTGCCGAGATCGCCGGTCCACAACCAGCCATCGCGCAGCGTCATGGCGGTGGCTCGCGGGTTGTGCCAGTAGCCGGCCATGACGATATCGCCACGGACCAGGATTTCGCCGGTTTCGCCGACCGCCACGGCGTTGCCGTCGGCATCGGCGACGCGGACTTCGACTGCCGACTGGGCGACGCCGACCGAGGCGATGCGCTCGGCCCAGCGCGGGTGGGCGCGGTCGGCCAGTTGCTCGCGCGACAAGGCGGTGATCGTCATCGGACACTCGCCCTGCCCGTAGATCTGGACAAAGCGATCGCCCAGCACGTCCAGACCGCGGCGGATATCCTCGACATACATCGGCCCGCCGCCATAGACGATGGTCTTGAAACCGCGGGGGTCGGCGCCGCTGGCGGCGACATGCTCGACCAGGCGGCGGACCATGGTCGGGGCGGCGAACATGGACAGGCGGCCGACGCTCTCGGCCAGTTCGCACAGCTCGGCCGGATCGAACCCACCGGAGACCGGCACGACATGGCGCGCCGCCTTCAGCACATGGGCGAAGTTATAGAGGCCGGCACCGTGCGACATCGGCGCGGCATAGACGATGGCATCGGCCGGATCGACCGGATCGACGTCGCTGAAATAGCAGCTGGTCATGCCGAGCAGGTTGCGGTGGGTCTCCATGACCCCCTTCGGCTGGCCGGTGGTGCCCGAGGTGTAGAACAGCCAGGCGACATCGTCCGGCGCGCGCGGCTGCAGGGCCAGCGGCGGCGCGCGCAGCAGGTCGTCGTAGTCCGCCGTGCCCGGCGTGAGCAGCGGCAGGCAGCCGACCAGCGGCCCGGTCTCGCCGGCCAGATCGGCACTGACGAACAGGCAGCAGGCTGCGGCGTCAGCGAGCACGAAAGCCAGTTCGCGCGGGTGCAGCTTGGCATTGACCGGCACTGCGACCAGGCCGGCCCACCAGATGCCGTACAGCACTTCGAGATACTCGGGGCAATTGGTCATGAACACGGCAACCCGGTCGCCGGCCACGTAGCCGCGATCGCGCAGGCCGCCGGCGATGGCCGCGGCGCGCCCGGCGAAAGTCCGGTAATCGTGGAGCACCTGGGCGCCGTGCAGGATGGCCGGGCGCTCCGGATAGACGGTCGCGCTGCGCAGCAGCAACTGGGCGATGTTCATCGGGCCGCCTCCAGGATGCTGACGTAATTGGCCACCGCCGAGCCGCCCATGTTGAAGACGCCGGCCAGGCTGGCGCCGGGAATCTGCATCGCCCCCGCCTCGCCGCACAGCTGCATGGCCGCCAGCACGTGCATCGAGACACCGGTGGCGCCGATCGGGTGGCCCTTGGCCTTGAGGCCACCGGAACGATTGACCGGCAGCCGACCATCGGCGTACACCGTGCCATCGTCGACGACACGCCGCCCCTGGCCGGCCGGGGCCAGCCCCATCGCTTCGTAGCAGAGCAGTTCGGCCATGGTGAAGCAGTCATGGACTTCGGCCAGCGACAGATCGTTGATCGTGCACCCGGCCAGCGCCAGCGCCTCGCGCCAGGCGCGCTGCGGACCGGCAAAAGAAACCGGATCGCGCCGCGACAGCGGCAGGAAGTCATTGACCTGCTTGCGGGCGCGAAAACGCACGCCGCGGGCGAAGCGCGGCAACAGCGACTCATCGACCAGCAGCATGGCGGCGGCGCCGTCGGAAACCAGCGAGCAGTCGGTCTTGCGCAGCGGCTCGGCGATCAGCGGGTTCTTGTCGGACACCGTATTGCAGAACTCGAACGGCACTTCCTTGCGCATCTGCGCCCAGGGGTTGTCGACGCCGTTGCGGTGGTTCTTGGCGGCGATCCGCGCCAGCGTTTCCGAATGGTCGCCGTAACGCTCAAAGTAATCGCTCGCCAGGCTGGCGAAGATGCCCGGGAAAGTCATGCCCATGGCCGCCTCTTCCTTGACGTAGGACGCCGAGCCGAGCGCCCGGGTGACGTCGGCGCCGGACACCGCCGTCATCTTCTCGGCGCCGACCACCAGCGCCATCCGGCACTGCCCGGCCTCGATCGCGTTGAGCGCCGCATAGACGGCCGCGGCACCGGAAGCGCAGGCATTCTCGACGCGCGTCGCCGGTGCCCAGCGCAAGTCATCGGCGGCCTGCAGGACCAGCGACGAACAGAAACTGTCGGGGATCAATCCACCGTTCAAGTTGCCCAGCCAGATCCCGTCCACCTCTTCGGCGCCCACCTTGGCGTCGTCCAGCGCCCGCCGGGTTACACCGACGATCAGCGATTCAAGATCCTCGTGCTCGAAACGGCCGAACGGCGAATGCGCCCAGCCCACCATGCATGCAGCCATCTGTCTGTCTCCTGTCGTTGACGTTGTAACGGCAACTATAGGCAGCGGCGGCGCCGGCGGACATTCGTAGTCCTACGCCAGCGTAGTTCTACGTAATGCCTTCACTGATGGATAATCCGGCCATGAACCCGACCTCCGGACTCCCCATCTCGCACGACGATCTGGCGCTGGCATTCGATCTGGCGCCGGTCGGCCTGTGCGTCTCGCGCCAGCGCGTGATCCAGCATTGCAACGCCGCGCTCGCCGCGATGTTCGGCTTCGCCCCCGACGAACTGGCCGGCCAGTCGCTGGCCTGCCTCTACCCGTCGAGCCGCGAATTCGAAAACATCGGTTCGCGCGGCTGGGCGGCGATGCGCGAAACCGGGCGCTACAGCGACGAACGCATCATGCGCCACCACAGCGGCCGGCTGTTCTGGTGCCATGTCTCGGGCCGCTCACTCGACCAGAACGACCCGTTCGCCTGCGCCGTCTGGATGTTCGAGGACATCTCCGCCAAGCGCCCGGTGCAGGCCGACCTGACAGCGCGCGAACGCGAAATCGTCCAGTTCCTGGCCACCGGCGAAACCAGCAAGCAGATCGCCCGCCGCCTGGGCATCAGCCCACGCACCGTCGAGGCGCATCGCGCCCGGATGATCAAGAAGCTTGGCGTCAGCTCGGCTGGGGAACTGATTTCACGGCTGGTTGGGGTGCTTTGAGGTTGAGGGAGGGAGCCGGTGGCTGGCTGATACGGCGGGGCTACGGCTTCACCTTTGAAGTTCAGTGATTGGGTGTTTTCTACAGCGTCAACGTAGAGGTGACCGGGCTGCGCGGCTTTATTGCGCAGCGTCCGTTGCATTGATGGGTTGGGCTATGTGTGCATTTTCGATGAGTGGCTTTATTCGTTCGTAATCTACTTGAAAGTCCAATAACTTTGGGCGATTGCGCTTCTTGTCTAGCTTGTAGAGATTTGTTGTGATCTGAACCATACCGCCCACACTCTTACCTTTGTCCATCACACTCAGTACATCCTGTATAGGCACCAGGAAATACACGTAGGGTGTTTGGTCTGGGTAGTTGAGTAGATAGCGAGGATCTTTCTCGCCTACCAATAAGAGAAAGTGGTAGTCCTTGCCCTTGTCCAACCATCCGAGCGGTTTACTCCAATTCCACCTACGCGTCGGACTGCTCTTCATTGGCTGGTTCAGTTTGCTGTACTTTACTTCGATACGCAGACCATCAGCAGTGGCTATGTCGTAGCTCTGTGAGTAGGCAGTTAGCCTTCCGTCGACCAGTGTGGCAATTAGCGTCTCGCCCTTGATGCCTTGCGCAATCGAAGGATGGGTTTTCAGAAACTCCAATTCCTCCTTCAGTCTTGCATTCTCCAGTTCAAGGTCCACAAGGCGTTGCTTGAGCACTAAACCTTCGTTGGTATTGTCAATTCTCGTCGTCATGGCTTGATGTTTCGAAAAACCGGGGACAGACCACGGTTTTCAACGGTTTTGAGCAAAAAAACGTGATCTGTCCTCCGTTTGCATGTGCCGGCGACGCGTCCCTCTGGAGCTGTGTCAGACATCAGCCGAAAGGGGTCAAAGACATTTTTTCAAATTAAATGCCTCTGACCTATTTTGGCCGTTATGTGTATCGCCGCGTACGCTCGAGAAGAATGTCAATGTTTTTGATTGGTTCGTCAAAGTCCTTGGCGGCAAGAGTTTCTAGCTTATGAACAGCGGTGTTTCGGAAATCCTTTGTTTCCATCCATAGCTGTTTTGTGGGCTTGTCGGCCCGATAGAAAAGAACTGCCCCTGGCCTTTTGTCGGGCAGATCTAATTCCTTTGCTCTTTCAATGAGTTCCCTTTCGAAAATACCCCATTTGCCAAGAAATACGCCCAGTCGATTTTGAATTGGACTTTCGGCAGATAAAGTTAGTTCGGTTTCAAAAAGATTCTGAAACAGCGTTTTTGCAAGTGACAGGTAGGTTTGTACTCTCGCCAACTCGACTGTAATGCCATTTCCAGAGTGGTAGAGCTGATTCCTTATCCGGTGATACCACTCTATTTCGTCAAGACTGACGCCAGTTAGTCTTTCCCCGGCAAACTCTTCAAGTAGATCAAGCAGCGAGGGAAATGAGTTGCTTGCTTCTTCAAGTTGCTTTCTCGATGGCCCTTTTGTGCCCAACTTCCGCCGTGGAAGGCTAAGAAACGTTTTGACCATTAGTTCCACAGCGTTGTCGATGCTAATCATTGCAATTCGACGGTCGAAGTCTCCGTCGCGAGCGATGTGTCCCACCGCGTGTTGCAGCAGTTCTTTTGGGCCTTCAGACCAAGGGCCGTCCACGGCTATCCCCTACGCATAACGTGATGCTTCAGCCCACGGCGAAATGTGTAGCATTTTGACGGTCTGCTGGAAGCGTTTGTTGGGCCTATGCACCGGCTGCGCGAGCCTCAGGAATAATGATCTCGTTGGCAATTGATAGCAGTGTTTCGATGCTGGTCGTTGTAATGCGCAATTGCCCTGCCGAGTATTGGCTTGATGATACAAAGCGCTCAGGTTCGATGTGGTAGGAAGATGCTCGGCTAAGTGCAGTGCTAAGACCACTGCGGCCATGCCAAAAGGCAGCCGGGAAAGACAGCAATGCGGGGGAGCCTCGTATTGCGGCCACTCCGACCTCATGTCCCGCACTTCGAAAGTAATACAGCAAAGTCTGACTATTTGAGGGGCCTTTGAATTTCAATCCCGCCTCAGTCAGAGCAGTGTGGATGCGATGAATTCCGCCGGACGCATCAAGGCGCGAAAGACTTTGAAGCAATTCTTCCTTTGCTCCCATCGAGTTTCTCCCAGTTAGGCCAAATGTAGCGCCAACGGCATATTTGTAACGCAATCTGTCTAGACGTCATCCATTCCGGCCAGCACATCAGCCGAAGATGGACATCCTGATTGGCTTACAGCCGGATTAGTCAAATTAATGCCAGGAATGGCAGACGGTAAAACGCGGCGCGGCGCCAGGATTTGCGGTCGAGTTGCCGACTCTCCCGGCAACTCCATTGCCACTTCGGCTGGCATGTTGCCCTCAAAAGTTTTTGCCAGTTGGGAAAGCATCATTTCCTGCATTGGATTTCCGCGTCGTTTCCCGGATAGACAGGCCGTTTGGCGCTGCGCCGGCCGGAAGTTTGTCAGCATATCCAAGGGGGTCTGCCATGTCGAGCAGAGGGAATGGCGGGTTCGCTGCTCGCGCGTGCTGACGCAAGGCATCGACCACCGGCGCGAACTGGCGCCTTCGGGCAACGGATGTACTCGTTCGGCACGATCTCCTTCGAGGAATGCCTGATCGATACGGTCAGTCGCGGCGGCGATGCCGACACCACGGGCGCCATCGTCGGCATGCTGGCCGGCGCCCGCTACGGCAAGGAAGCCATTCTCCGGCGCTGGCTGAAGGCCCTCGAGGAAAGCACCCACGACGCCTGCGAAACCCAGGCCGCCGCCCTGCTCGCGCTGGCCGACGGCAAAGCCGCCTGAGCTGCCATCCCGCGCGGCAGTCCGCAGTGACCTCGCCGACGGATCACCCCCCGCTCATTCGTCCGGGATCGTTCCCAGCCAGACCGGTTCCCCGGTGCCATTCAACTGGAAAAGACTGCCGCCGCCCGAGGGCGTTCCGGCATCGGTGAAGGCGTTGATCGTGAACTGGTGGGTGACGAGAATGACCGGCCGGCCATCGACCGGCAGCCCGGCGAGAAAAGCCCGTAGCGCAGCGACCCTCGTCGTGCGCTCGGCCGCTTGCCCATAGAACGAATTCAGGGCGGGCAGCACGCTGACCGGGCCGAGCTGCAACAGGCGTGCGGTTTCCTGGCAGCGGCACCATTGGCTGGAATGGATGCTGGCCGAGACGATGCCGGCCTTGGCCAACCGGCGACCCAGGCTGCGGGCCTGGGCCCGCCCGGTCTCATCGAGGTTGCGCTGGGTCGTGCAGTCGTCGATGCGGAAGCCCGGCGGATCGCCGGTACCGGGGGCCAGGGCATGGCGCAGCATGAGGACGCGGCCGGGCTGCCCAACCTCGGCGAGCGCGACCGTGCCGCCCGCAGCCGCGCCGCTGGCCAGCCAGGCCAGCAGGCCGAAAACCCGGAATATCGACAGCCGGCGCCCCATCGTTGAGCCCCAAGGGAGGTCACCTGAGAATGACCGGGCGCCATGCCATGAGTTCCGGAAATGGCCGCGACATTTCCGCCCGGCGCTTGTCCAACCCGGGCAACGCTCGGCGCCCCGCCGATGGCGTAGCCCCCTGCCCAAAAACAATATTGCCCGGGAGACTTCCATGCCTGCTGCCCACAAGACCGCCTGCATCGTCGATCCGCAACGCACCATCCTCGTCTTCCAGGGCGGCGGCGCGCTCGGCGCCTACCAGGCCGGCGTTTTCGCGGCGCTCGAGGCGAGCGGCCGGCAAGCGGACTGGGTCGTTGGTACCTCGATCGGCGCGATCAACGCCGCGCTGATCGCCGGCAACCCGCCGGAGCGGCGCGGCGAACGCCTGGCGACCTTCTGGGATCGCGTCTCGCGCCCGGAAAGCGGCCTCGGCGCCGGCTGGAGCCTGCCGGAAACCAGCCTGACGCTGGGCGATGGTTTCGGCAGCCACCTGCGCAGCCTGCAGACCATGACCTTCGGCCTGCCCGGCTTTTTCCAGCCGCGCGCCAATGCCCTGTTCGCCCTCGGCCTGGCCACCATCCCCGGCGAGGCCAGCTTCTACGATGTCGCCCCGCTGCGCGAGACGCTGCTCGAACTGGTCGATTTCGACTATCTGGCCGAGTCGCCGGTGCGCCTCTCGGTGGGCGCCGTCGATGTCGAAAGCGCGCAGATCCGCTATTTCGACTCGCGTCATTGCCGGCTCGGCCCCGAGCACATCCTGGCCAGCGGCGCGCTGCCGCCGGCCTTTGCGCCGGTCGAGATCGACGGCCGCTTATATTGGGATGGCGGCATCTATTCCAACACCCCGCTCGAATGGATCCTGCACGAACCGCGCGTCCATTCGCTGTGCCTGTTCGCGACCCTGTGGCAGCAGGACGACCAGCCGCCGCAAACCCTGCGCGACGTCCTGCGGCGCAGCAAGGAAATCCAGTATTCGAGCCGGGCCGACGCGCTGATCGCCATCGAGCGCGAACTGCATCAGTTGCGCCACGCGGTGAATCTGCTCAGCTACGAACTGGCCGAACTGAACGGCCAGTCGCCGCTGCGCGAACTGGCCTGCCTGGGCTGCGGCAGCGTCTTCCATCTGGTGTACCTGCAGGCCCCGCGCCTGCCCGGCGAGGACCACACCAAGGACATCGAGTTCGAGGCCGGCCGGGTGGCCGAGCGGCGCGCCGCCGGCTTTGCCGATACCGCCCGCGCCCTGCAGGCCAAACCCTGGGAGACAGAAAAGGTGGCGCGCGGCCAGGGCATCGTCGTGCATGACTTCTCGCCGGCGAAAGCAGGCTGAATCGGCGCATTCTGGTCGACAAAAAAGCGGACCCCGCAAGGTCCGCCTTTGGCGAAGAGAACTACGTGTTACTTCTTCTTGTCATCCATCATCGGGGCCGGCTTTTCTTCCATCATCTTCTTGCATTCGGCCTTCATCTTTTCGTCGGCCTTCATCGGGTCCATTTTCTTGCAGGCCGCCATCTTGTCGGCCTTGTCCTTGTCCGACATGGCACCACCGTGAGCCGCAGCAATCGCGCTGACGGACGTGGTGGCCATGACGGCAACGACTAATGCGGAAAGCAACTTGTTCATGGTTTTCTCCTGGGATTAAATGAGGGGGATTCAACGGTAGTAATTACCGTGCCTCCATGTAATGGATATATGAAAAGCGGACAAATTACCAGCTTAATCTTGCTCTGCCGCTGCCTTCTGCTCGGCGCGCTCGTTGCCGCGTTGCCGCAGGCCGGGGCGGCCCCCTACACGCCGGACGACGATGCCCGGGTCATCGAGCGCCTGCCGTTCCGGCCCGGCGACGCCAACGCCCGCGAACTGGCCGAACTGCGCGCCGCCATGGCCGCTGCGCTGGGCGATCCGGCGCCGGCCCTCACCCTGGCGCAAAAGTACTTCGATCTGGCGATGGCACGCGGCGATCCGCGTTACGTCGGCTATGCCGAAGCCATCGTCGGCCGCTTTTCGCAGCAGCCCTCGGCGCCCTTGCTGCTGGTGCGCGGCACCCTGCGCCAGTACCGCCACGACTTCGCCGGGGCGCTGGACGACTATGCCGCCGCCGTGAAGCTCGACCCGGATCTGGCCGGCGCCCATGCCTGGCGGGGCGCGATCTACCTGGTGCAAGCCGACTATCCGGCGGCCGGGAAGGAGTGCGAGGCCCTGCGCCGCCTCGGCCGCGCGGTGCTCCATGGCGGTTGCGCCGGCTTGACGCTGGCCTACACCGGCCACCTCGACCAGGCCTACCAGACCTTGCAGCAGGCACTGGCCGCCACCAACGATGACGACCAGCGCCTGTGGCTGCACACCCGGCTCGGCGAAGTGGCGGCCTGGCAGGGGCAGTTCGCGACGGCCGAGCGCCATTACCGGCAAGCCCTGGCACTCGGCCGCGACGACGGCTACCTGCTGGCCGCCTGGGGCGATTTCCTGCTCGACCGCGGCCGCCCGGCCGAGGTCGTCAAGCAGCTCGCCGCCTGGGAAGCGTCGGATGGCCTGCTGCTCCGGCTGGCCGAGGCCGAGACGCTGCTCGGGCTGCCCGCCGCGGCGGCCCACCGGCAGGCGCTGGCAGACCGCTTCGCCGCCGCCGGGCGGCGCGGCGACACCACCCACCGCGCCGAGGAAGCCCGCTTCCATCTGCGCCTGAACGGCGATGCCCCAATGGCCGTGACCCTGGCCGCGGCGAACTACGCGGTGCAGAGAGAGCCGCGCGACGCCCGCGTCCTGCTCGAGGCGGCCGTCGCCGCCAAGGCGCCCGGCGCCGCCCGGCCGGTGCTCGACTGGCTGCAGGTCAGCGGCTTCGAGGATGCCGGCCTGCGCCGCCTGGCCGGCCAATTGCTCCAGCCGGGAGCGACCCGATGACGCGGCGTCTGCTCCTGTTCATCGTCCTGCTTGGCGCGCATGTCGGCGCCTGGGCGCACAAGGCCAGCGACAGCTACCTGATGATCGACGCCAACGGCGCCGAGGTGGTTGCCCAGTGGGATATCGCCCTGCGCGACATCGACTTCGCGATTGGCCTCGATGGCGACGGCAACGGCGAAATCACCTGGGGCGAGTTGCGCTCGCGTCAGGCCACAGTCGCTGCCTGGGCCTTGAGCCGACTGGAAGTGCAACGCGGCGGCCCGTGCCCGCTGACCCTGGGCGCGCTGCAGGTCGATACGCATACCGACGGCGGCTATGCCGTGCTCCAGCTGGCCGGCACCTGCCCCGCGTCATCCGGCGAGCTGCGCCTCGGCTACCGGCTGCTCTTTGACCTCGACAACCTGCACCGCGGCCTGTTGCGCCTGAATCTGGACGGCACGACCCACACCACGGTGCTCTCCCCGACCAGCGGCGAGCAGCGCTTCGGGCCGGAGGCCGTCTCCCGCCTGGCGCAGTTCCGACAGTATCTGGTGGAAGGCATCTGGCACATCTGGATCGGCTTCGACCACATCCTCTTCCTGCTCGCCCTGCTGCTACCGGCCGTTCTCGTCCATGCCGACCGGCAGTGGCGCGGCGTCGCCCGCTTCGGCGCGGCCTGGCGCGAGGTGCTCTGGGTGGTGACCTCGTTTACCGCCGCCCACTCGATCACCCTGTCGCTGGCCGCCCTGCAGGTGATCGCCCTGCCCTCGCGCCTGGTCGAATCGGCCATCGCGCTCTCGGTCATGCTGGCGGCCGCCAACAACCTCTACCCGGTGGTGGCGCACCGGCGCTGGGTGGTCGCCTTCGGCTTCGGCTTGATTCACGGCTTCGGCTTCGCCAGTGTGCTGACCGAACTCGGCCTGCCCGCCGACGCCCTGCTCCTCTCCCTGGTCGGCTTCAACCTGGGCGTCGAGGTCGGGCAACTGGCGATCGTCGCCGGCTTCCTGCCGCTGGCCTATGGGCTGCGCCACACTGCCTTCTACCGGCGCGGCATCTTCGTCTGGGGCTCGCTGCTCACCCTGCTCGTTGCCGCCATCTGGCTGGTCGAACGGGTCTTCGACCTCAAGCTGCTGAGCTAGCATTTGCGGCCGAGCGCCCTGCTGCGACGTAATAGTGAGTGGCGGCACGCCGGCAATACGCTACATCGCCGGCGCGCCGATTGCTTCTGCTAGCCCGCGGCAGGTTCCGGCTGCATTGCCGGAATGGCCTTCCCGTCCCCCGCCGCCGGTCTGATCTTGAACCAGATCGCGTACAAGGCCGGCAGGAAGACCAGGGTCAGCACCGTCCCGGCGAAGGTGCCGCCGATCAGGGTATAGGCCAGCGTTCCCCAGAAAACCGACTGGGTGAGCGGGATGAACGCCAGGATGGCGGCGAGCGCGGTCAGGATGACCGGCCGGCAGCGCTGCACGGTGGCCTCGACGACGGCGTTGAAGGGCGCCAATCCATCCTGCTCGTTGCTGCGAATCTGACCGATCAGGATCAGCGTGTTGCGCATCAGGATGCCGGACAGCGCGATCAGGCCGACCAGGGCGTTGATGCCGAACGGCTGCTGGAAGATCAGCAAGGTGGGAATCACCCCGATCAGGCCCAGCGGTGCGGTGGCGAAGACCATCAACATCGCCGAGATCGAGCGGACCTGGAAGATGATGGTGATCAAGGTCAGGGCGATCATGATCGGGAACAGCGGCACCAGGGCGCGATTGGCCTTGCCGGATTCCTCGATGGAGCCCGCTTGCTCGATCCGGTAGCCGGCCGGCAGCTGGGCGATGATCGGCTGCAGATCCTGCCACACGGCGGTGGACACATCCGGCGGCTGCAAGCCCTCGGCAATATCGCCGCGCACGGTGATGGTCGGCGTGCGATCGCGACGACGCAGGATCGGGTCTTCCATGCGCACGTCCACGGCGCCGACCTGCGCCAGCGGAATCTTCTGGCCGGCGGCGCCGACCAGGGTGAAATCGGCGATCCGGCCCGGATCGAGCCGCGTGTTGCCGGCCGAACGGGCGGCGATCTGCACTGAACGGATGTCCTCGCGCACCTCGGTGATCGGAATGCCGCTCAACAGGAACTGCAGCTGTTGGGCCACGTCGCTGGAGCTCAGGCCGAGGCTCTGCAGGCGGTCCTGATCGAGCGAGAAGTGCAGCGTCGGTACGCGCTCGCCCCAGTCGGCATTGACTGTCCGCATCTGGACAGAGGCCTGCATCACGGCGCGCACTTCGCCCGCGATGTCGCGCAGCTTGTCGGGATCGGGCCCCATCACGCGGAAGGCCACGGGAAAGGGTGACGGCGGGCCGAACACCAACTGGGTCACCCGCACGCGCGCCTCCGGCGCCAGGCCGTCGGCCACCGCCTGCCTTAGCCTGAACTTGAGCGCCTCACGCGCCGTCTGGTCTTCCGTCATGACGACGATCTTGGCGAAGGAAGGATCGGGCAGTTCTGGCGACATGGCCAGATAGAAGCGCGGCGCGCCCTGGCCGACATAGGCGGTGACGATCTTCGCTTCCGGCTGCTCGGCCAGCCAGGCCTCGACCTTGGCGGTGGCGGCACTGGTCTGCTGGATCGCGGTGCCATACGGCATCTGGACTTCGACCAGGACCTCGGGCCGGTCGGAAGTCGGAAAAAACTGCTTGTTGACCGCGCCCAGGCCCAGGATGGCGACGACGAAGGCGCCGATCACGCCCGCCGCGACCAGCCATTTGCGCCGGATTACCCAGCCGAGCAGGCGGCGGAAGCGCTCGTAGTTCGGCGTGGCGTAGAGTGCCCCGGGCCCGCCCGCGTGCTTCTCGAAGTTCGGCAGCAGCTTGACCCCCAGGTAGGGCGTGAACACGACGGCAACGATCCACGAGGCGATCAACGCCAGGCCGACGATCCAGAACATGTTGCTGGTGTATTCGCCGGCGGTCGACTGGGCGAAGCCGTTCGGCATGAAGCCGATCGCCGTCACCAGCGTTCCGGACAGCATCGGCGCGGCGGTGTGGCTCCAGGCATAGGCTGCGGCGCTGATGCGGTCGTAGCCTTCCTCCATCTTCACCACCATCATCTCGATGGCGATGATCGCGTCGTCAACCAGCAGCCCCAAGGCCAAAATCAACGAACCCAGCGTGATCCGGTCGAAATTCTTGCCGGTGGCCGCCATGATGATGAAGACCGCGGCCAGGGTCAGCGGAACGGCTGCTGAAACCACGATGCCGGCGCGCCAGCCCATGCTCAGGAAGCCGACCAGCATGACCACGCCGAGGGCGACGAAGAACTTGACCATGAATTCGCCGACGGCTGATTGGATATTGACCGACTGGTCCGTGACTTTGGACAGGCTCATGCCGAGCGGCATGGCGGCGTTGATCGCCGCCGCTTCCACCTCAAGCGCCTGGCCGAGATCGAGGCCGTTCCAGCCCTCGCGCATGACCACGCCGAGCAGCAAGGCCGGTTCGCCGTTGTTGCGGATCAGGAAGGTGGCCGGATCCTCGTAGCCCCGCTTCACTTCGGCGATGTCGCCGAGCTTCAGCGTCCGGCCCCGCGCTGCGACCGGCGTATTGCGGATTGCCTCCAGGTCGTCGATGGCGCCATCGAGCCGGATGAAGACCTGCGGCCCCTTGGCTTCGATCGAGCCGGCCGGCGTCATGACGTTGCGCCCGTTCAGCGCGGCGAAAAGGTCGCGCGGGGCGACGCCCAGAGTCGCCAGGCGGTCATGGGAGAACTCGACAAAAATCCGTTCGGCCTGCTCGCCGATGATGTTCACCTTCTTGACCCCGGCCACGTGCAGCAGACGCTGACGCATGGTCTCGGCGTCGCGCACCAGGTGCCGGTGCGGCTCGCCCTTGGCTTTCAGGGCATAGAGTGCAAAGGTCACGTCGGCATATTCGTCGTTGACCAGCGGGCCGATGACGCCCCGCGGCAGCTTGACGGCCTCGTCGCTCAGTTTCTTGCGCGCCTGATAGAACTGCTCGGGGACCTCGGCGGGCGGCGTGCTGTCGAGCAGATACACGGTGGTGAAGGCCAGGCCCGGTCGCGTAAAAGTCTCGGTCCGGTCATACCAGCGCAGTTCCTGCATGCGCTTTTCCAGCGGTTCGGCGACCAGTTCCTCCATCTCCTTGGCGGTGGCGCCGGGCCAGGCGGTGACCACGGTCATCTGCTTGATGGTGAATGCGGGGTCTTCCGCCCGGCCCAAGGTCAGAAAGGCCACGACGCCGGCGACGAAGATCGCCAGCATCAGGAACAGGGTGACCGAGCGCTCGCGGACAGCCAGGGCGGAGAGGTTGAAGGCGCTCATTTCCCTTCCCCGCCAGTCGCCGCCACGCTTGGTGCGGCTGCGTCGTCAGCCAGTCGGACCACCTCGCCTTCGTGCAGCAGATGGACGCCGAGCACGACAACGCGATCGCCGGCCGCGAGTCCGCTGACGACCGCCGCGCGTTCGCTACTGAGGCCGGCCACCTGCACCGCGCGCCAGGTGACGCGCGGCGTGTCCTGAGGTGCGTCCTTTTCAACCAGCCAGACGCCGGGCCCCTTGCCCGGATCGAAGATCGCGCCGAGCGGCACCTGCAGCGCCGGGGTGGCGCGGTCGGGCTCAATGTGGATGGCGATGGTCGAGCCGAGTGGAGCATCCGCCAACGGACCCTCCAGCACGTAGCGTGCTTCGAAAGTCCGCGTCTGCGGATCGGCGGCATCCGACAACTGGCGCAGTTTCGCCGCGCCGGTGAGCCCGTTGCCATACAAGGCGGCGTGCGCTTTGGAGCCGATCGCCGGGCGCAGGGTTTCGGGAAGTTCAATGATCGCTTCGCGGCGCCCGGCATGGGCCACGCGGGCGACTACCTGGCCGGCACCGACGACCTGACCTGGCTCCGCCAGAGTCTCCACCACCACGCCATCCGCGTCGGCGAGCAGGACCGTGTAGCTGGATTCGTTGCGGGCAACGTCGGCCTGGGCCTGGGCCGCATTGAGCTCGGCCCGGGCCGCCTCGGCGGCGGCCTTGATCTTGTCGTAAGCCGAGGCCGATACCGCCCCCGCCGCGACGAGGTCGCGGTAGCGCGCCTCGTCCTCCCCGGTCTGGCGGGCGCGCGCCGTGGCGGCGGCGACGGCCTCGTCTTGAGCGCGCGTGGCGAGTTTCAAGTCGGTGGGATCGATGCGCATCAGCGGCTGGCCGCGCTTGACGGCCTGCCCGGTATCGACCAGACGGGCCAGGATCTTGCCGGGAACGCGGAAACCGAGATCGCTCTGCACCCGTGCCGCGACGACGCCAGTAAATGAACGCTCGGCCGGATCAGCGGCCGCCACCGTCTCCACCCGCACGAGGGGGAGCCGGGTCCGCGGATCATCTGAAGAAGTGGCGTCGCTGCACGCTGCCAGAACCAAGGGCAACAGACTGACGACGGCGAGAAGGGGAATATTACGGCGCTGAAGCATGGCAACCTCCGTGAATGCGAAGGCCTCCATCCTCTACCGAGTGACTATTATTGTCAATAGTCACTCATGCGATTGTTGAGCCGGCTAAGGCGCCAGGCTGCGCAGCACCAGGTTGGATAGTTGCACCGGCGCCTCCTCGATCGCATCGAGGTTGTACTGGAGCAGGAGCGGATTCACATAGGGCTGCATGACGAGATCGATCACGTGCACCGTCTCGTCCAGCGGCGTCTTACGTTCGAACTCGCCGGTCTCCCGCCCCTCGCGGATCACCTCCGTCAGAATCTGCCGGATCTGATCGCAGTAGGCGCGGGCGGATGGCCATCCCTCACCGGCGGAATACGCGGCGATGTCATATAGCTTGCGATCGTTGAAGAACAGGCTGACGCTGGTCGCCGCCAGGGTCTTGAACATGCGGCGAAATTTTTCCGTCGGTGTGGTCGCGCCGGCCACCGCCTCTTCGACCGCCGCGACGATGGTGCTCAAGGTCCTGGCGCAGATGGCCTCGCCGATCGCCTGCTTGGAATCGAAGAACTTGTAGATATAAGCCTTCGAAAAGCCGATCGCCTTGGCCAGGTCGGAGACCGTGGTCTTGTCGTAGCCGTAATGGCTGAAGTGTTCTTCGGCTGCCGCCACGATCTGATCGCGGACGTTGTGGTCGGCGGGGCCGCGCGCCTGGGGAATGGAAGACTCGATTTCGCTCATGGGAAAACAATACCTCGTATGTTATAACTTGACAACTAGTGACGCGTTTGGATTATAGTCACCACAACAATTCAACTCGCGAAGGACTCCCATGCTCACCCACCCCCGCTCTCTCGCCCTTCTTCTGAGTGCCGGCGTCTTGACGGGTTGCGCCGTCGGCCCCGACTACAGAGCGCCCGAGATCGCACTGTCAGCCGCCTTTCTCGGGCAGCAAGGCGTCGATCACCGGCCAGTTCAGCACCGGGCAGACCTGACCATCTGGTGGGCTGCCTTCAACGATCCCTTGCTGACGCACTTCGTCTCGCTGGCCCTCGAACAGAACCTGGACATCGCGCAAACGGCGGCGCGAGTTACCCAGGCGCGAGCGGCATTGCGCTACGCCGACGCGGCGCTGCTGCCGGCGGCCAACGCCAGTATAAACGCGGCGCGCGGCTACCAGTCGGTCGAGACCCCGCTCGGGCAGGTGCTCAATGCCATGCCCGGCTTCGATCGCAGTGGCAGTTCCTACGAAGCCAACCTCGGGGCGAGCTGGGAGATCGATGTGTTCGGCGGTCTACGGCGAGGGAGGGAAGCTGCCCACGCGGCGTACGCGGCATCCGAAGCTGGCGCGGTAGCGACGCGACTGGCCGTGGCCGCGCAGACGGCGGATGTTTACATCACGCTCCGGGGCTTGCAGGCGCGTATCGCGATCGCCCGACAGCAAGTGGCGACCCGTCGTCAGTTGCTTGCCATGGTCAGGCTCCAATACGAGAAGGGGATCGCCGCCGAGCTCCAGATGAATCAGGCCGAGGGGTCGCTGACCCAGGCCGAAGCGCAGATCCCAGTCCTCGAGGCCGGCCTAGATACCGCGATGAACGCGCTGGACGTGCTGCTCGGCGTGCAGCCGGGAACACACCGTGCGGAGTTGGCGCCGGTGAGGCCGGTGCCGGTCGCCCCGGGTTTGGCCGAGACCGGAACCCCGGCCGAGATGATCCGCCGCCGGCCCGACCTGATCGCCGCCGAGCGGCGCCTGGCGGCGGCCAATGCGCGTATCGGCGTGGCGGTCGCGGAGTACTACCCCAAGTTCTCGCTCGCCGCGCTGCTCGGCAGCGCCACCGCCGTCGCCAGCGGCAACCTGTTCACCGGCGCCGCCAGCCAGGCCCAGGGCGTCCTCGGACTGCGCTGGCGGCTGTTCGACTTCGGCCGCGTCGACGCGCAGATCGCCGCCGCGCGCGGCCAGGAGGCAGAGGCCCTGGCGGCTTACCGGCTGGCCGTGTTGCGGGCGACCGAGGATGTCGAGAACGCCTTCTCCGCCCTGGTCAACCGCGAGGCGCAGGTCGGCATCCTGGCGCGGGGTGAATCGTCCTTCGCCCGGGCGCGCGAGAACTCGTTTGCCGCCTACCAGGGCGGCGTCGTCAGCCTGATCGAGGTGCTCGATGCCGACGGCAACCTGCTGCAGGCGCGCGACGCGAAGGCGCAGGCGCAAACGGAGGCCGCCCGCGCCGCCATCGCCTCCTTCCGGGCCTTGGGGGGCGGATGGGATGCAGCCAACAAGCGCTCTTACAGCGATCTTTCCACCACCACGCACAGGTAAGCAAAATGACCAAAACAGACTCATCCTGGGTGCTCATCACCGGCGCATCGAGCGGCTTCGGCGAGGAGTTCGCCCGCCAATATGCCGAGCAGGGCCACCCGCTGGTCCTCGTGGCGCGCCGGCTGGAGCGGCTGCAAGCACTCGCCGAGACACTGCGCCGGCAGTTCCGCATCGAGGTCGTCGTGGAACAGGTCGATCTCTCGGACATTGCAGCGGTCGTCCAGCTGCATCGGCGCCTCCGCGAGCGGGGCATGGCGATCGACATCCTGATCAACAACGCCGGCCATGGACTGCAAGGCCCGTTCGTCGATCGCCAGCTGGACGCAGCACTAACGATGGTGCAGCTGGATGTGGCGAGTCTGACTGCAATCACCCACGTCTTTGCCCAGGACATGCGGGCGCGCCGACGCGGCAAGATCCTGCTGGTGGCCAGCCTGCTCGCCTATCAAGGCGTCCAGAACTTTGCCGTCTATGCAGCCGCCAAGGCCTACGTCTTGCGTCTGGGCGAGGCGCTGCATCGCGAGCTCAAGCGTGATGGTGTCACCGTGACGACGCTTTGCCCGGGCATGTCGGATACCGGCTTCGCCGCCGCAGCGCAGCAGAAGCTCACGCCCGCATTAAAGCTGTTGATGATGCAACCGGCACCCGTCGTGCGCACCGGTATCCGGGCTTTGCAGGCCGGACGCATCAGCGTTGTGCCGGGCTGGGCGAACAAGGCGCTGGTGATCCTGACGTGGGCGACGCCGCGCTGGCTGCACCAGGCCTTTTTGTCGCGCGCTATGAACGGATGAGCCGCCGTTCCCGATCAACCCTGCGCCACACGGCCTTCTACCGGCGTGGCATTTTCGTCTGGGGCTCGCTGCCGGCTTGGCGCCAGCCGGCTGCCCAGAAAAAGTGGAAACAGGTGACAGGCCGCGGCTTTCAAAGGTTCTGAGCCAGAAACACTGTAACCGTGGTCTATAAACTGTTGTTTCTGTTGTTTTTGCCGGTTACGCCAGTTCTTTTGATTGTTACCACCAGATATTACTTTTGGCATAGAGTCCACACGTGAACCAAGGACATTAATCTCATGCCTCACTTCCTTCTTGACCACAACATCAAGTTGTCCGGCTTTGTCGATGGCAATCCGGTGGCCACCTTCATCATTGACGCCGATCATCGGGTCGTCTGCTGGAACAAGGCCTGCGAAGCGCTGACCGGCATCGCCGCGGAACGGGTCATTGCCACCGGGGACCACTGGCGGGCGTTCTATGCGACCGAACGGCCGACCATGGCCGACTTGATCCTGGATGGCGGCAAGGAAACCGACATCCAGTATTTTTACCGGGACAAGTTCCATCCTTCCGTCCTGATCGACGGGGCCTGCGAGGCCGAAGATTTTTTTGCCGATTTCGGCGACAGCGGGCGCTGGCTGCATTTCACCGCGGCGCCCATCCTCGATGACCAGGGGCGCGTGGTCGGCGCCATCGAGACCCTGCAGGACATCACCGAGCGCCGGCGGGCCGAAGCGGCGCTGCGCGACAAGGAGGCCTTCGTTTCGCAGGTGGTGGAAAGCAACTCGGTGCCGACCATGGTCATCGACAGGGAGCATCGCATCACGCATTGGAACCAGGCCTGCGTGGCCTTGACCGGCATGCCTGCGGACAGCGTGCGTTTTTCGCGGGACCGCTGGCACCCCTCGTTCGCCGATGCCCGCCCCTTCCTGGCCGATCTGGTGCTGGATGGCGTCATCGAGGCCGATTTTCATCGTTTCTACCGGGGCAATCTGCGCAAATCCACGCTGATCGATGGTGCCTTCGAGGCCGAAGAGTTCGTCCACGGCGAGGACGGGGTCGGACGCTGGCTGTTTTTTACCGCCTCGGCCCTACGCAGCCGGGATGGCGTCGTGATCGGCGCCATCGAAACCATGCAGGACGTGACCGAGCGCCGCCTGGCCGAGGAATCGCTGCGCGAAAGCGAGGAACGTTATCGTCAGTTGAGTCTCA
>PHCU01000220.1 GCA_002842345.1 Betaproteobacteria bacterium HGW-Betaproteobacteria-12
GACGAGGCAGCGGCCTTGCGCGCCGAGGTGGTCCGCCTCAACAAGATCGTCACCGCCCTGATGAACCGGGCCGAGCGCGACATGGGGGCGAAGGGCTCGGCCTTCAGCATTTTCCAGAATGCGGTGACCTTGGAAAACCAGATTCGCGAACGCACCCAGGCGCTGGAATCGGCGCTGCGCGAGAACGAGCGCATCAACCGCGCGCTGCAGGCGGAGAAGGACGAGCAGCGGGCGCTGATTGCCAAGCTGGAAGAGGCGCACAACCAGTTGCTGCAATCGGAGAAACTGGCCTCGATCGGTCAGCTGGCGGCTGGCGTGGCGCACGAGATCAACAATCCGATCGGCTTCGTCAGTTCCAACCTGGGGACGCTGAAGGGCTATGTCGCCGAGTTGCTCGCCATAATCGACGCCATCTCGGTCAGCGTCGAGCCAATGCTGGCCGAACATCCGCAAGTCCGGCAGGCGCTGGCAGCGATCAAGCAGCGCGCCGATCTCGATTACCTGCGCGAGGACATTTGCCAGCTGATCACCGAGTCGATCGACGGCACCACCCGGGTCCGGCGCATCGTCCAGGATCTACGCGATTTTTCCCGCACCGGCGAGGTCGGGCTGGAATGGGCCGACCTGCATGCCGGCCTGGAAAGCACGCTGAACGTCGTTGCCAACGAGATCCGCTACAAGGCCGAAGTCGTCCGTGAATACGGCGAGCTACCGCTGGTCGAGTGCCGGCCGTCGCAGATCAACCAGGTATTCATGAACCTGCTGGTCAATGCCGCCCAGGCGATTCCGGCGCAGGGGCGCATCACCCTGCGCAGCGGCCGGGCCGGTGAGCAGGTCTGGGTGGCAGTCGGCGACAACGGTTGCGGTATCGCGCCGGAACTGCAGGCGCGCATTTTCGATCCGTTCTTCACCACCAAGCCGGTCGGCAAGGGGACCGGGCTGGGCCTGTCGGTGTCCTACGGCATCGCCGAGAAGCACGGCGGGCGCCTGACGGTCGACAGCGCGCCGGGGGCGGGCAGCACCTTCACGCTGTGGCTGCCGTTGCGCCAGGCCGGCGCGGCAACCGGCGGCTGACTACTGGCCGCGCAGGAACAGCTTGTCGAGCTGCTCCAGCGACAGTTCGGTCCAGGTCGGCCGGCCGTGATTGCACTGGCCGGCGCGTTCGGTTTCTTCCATCTGGCGCAGCAGGGCGTTCATTTCCGGTAGCGTCAGCTGACGCCGGGCGCGCACCGCGCCGTGGCAGGCCATGGTCGCCAGCAGTTCGTTGCGTCGGGCGGTGGCCAGCTGGCTGATGCCGTGCTCGCGCAATTCGGCGATCAGCGAGCGCGCCAGCGCCGCCGGGTCGCCGGCCTGCAGCAGGGCGGGTACGCTGCGCACGCCGAGCTGGTTGGGGCCCAATGCGGCGATCTGGAAGCCGAGTTCGGCCAGCGCCGCGCCATGTTCCTCGACGGCGGCGATGTCGAGCGGCTCGGCCGAGAACACGGCCGGGATCAGCAGGTTCTGGCTCGCCACCTGGCGACTGTCGAAGGCCGTCTTCAGCTTTTCGTAAAGGATGCGTTCGTGCGCTGCGTGCATGTCGATCAGCACCAGGCCGCGGGCGTTCTGGGCCAGGATGTAGATGCCGTGCAGCTGGGCCAGGGCGTAGCCGAGCGGCGGCGCTTCGCCGCTCGCCGGCATTTCCGCATCAGGCCGTGCGCCGGCTGCGGCGAGGAATTGCGGCGCCGCGGTACCGTTGCCGGTAGCCGGGCGGTCGAGGCCGTGCGCCGCCTTGGCGAAGGCCAGGTAGGCGGCGGCCGCCGGCTCGGCGACGGCGAGCGAACCCTGGTGACGTAGCGGCGGCGGGTAGCTGGGCGCCGGCTCGGGGCGCGGCGTGGTCGGGTACTCCGCTGCCACCAGAGATGGTGCCGCCGACGTCTGCACCGGCGCCGCCAGCGTGCGCTGCAGGGCGTGGAAAACAAACTGGTGCATGGCGCGCGAATCGCGGAAGCGGACTTCGGTCTTGGCCGGATGGACATTCACATCGACCAGCGCCGGGTCGATGCTGACGAACAGGCAGACGGCCGGCTGGCGGCTGCCGTGCAGCACGTCGCGGTAGGCTTCGCGCAGCGCGTGGGCGATCACCTTGTCGCGGACGAAGCGGCCGTTGACGAAGACGTACTGGCCGTCCTTGGCGTCGGTGGCGCGGGTCGGGTCGATGGCGAAGCCGGCGATGGTCAGCGGGCCGGCCGCCGCCTCGAGCCGCCGGGCGGCGGCGAGGAAGTCGTCGCCGAGAATGTCGGCGATGCGCCGGGCGCTGTCGGCCGGCGCCAGCTGGAACAGGTTGCGGCCGTTGTGGGTCAGGCTGAAGGCGACGTCCGGCCGGGTTAGCGCCAGGCGCTTGACGGCGTCGGCGCAGTGGGCGAACTCGGTGCCTTCGGCCTTGAGGAACTTGCGCCGGGCCGGGGTGTTGAAATACAGGTCGCGCATCTCGACCACGGTGCCGGCCATCAGCGCCGCCGGTTCGGGTTCGGCGCCGGGCTCGCCGCGCAGCTTCCAGGCATGGCCGGCGCCGCGCTCGCGGCTGCTGATCGTCAGCCGGGCGACCGAGGCCACCGAGGCCAGCGCCTCGCCGCGAAAGCCGAGGCTGGCGACCCGCTCCAGGTCGTCGAGCGAGACGATCTTCGAAGTGGCATGGCGGGTCAGGGCCAGGGCGAGTTGTTCCTTGGCGATGCCGCAGCCGTCGTCGGTGACGCGGATCAGCTTGACGCCGCCTTCTTCGAGATGCACCTGAATCGCCTTGCTGCCGGCATCGAGGCTGTTTTCCAGCAATTCCTTCAAGACCGAGGCGGGTCTTTCGACCACCTCGCCGGCGGCAATCTGGCTGATCAGGAGGTCGGGGAGGCGGGCGATGGTCGGCATCGGCGGATTATAATGCGGCCTCGTTCAAAGCCCGGCCCGCCGCATGGAACTCCTGAGCCAGTTCATCGACATCGTCCTCCATCTCGACAAGCATCTGGCCTTGCTGGTGCAGCAGTACGGACTGTGGATCTACGCCATCCTGTTCGTCATCATCTTTGCCGAAACCGGCTTCGTCGTCACCCCCTTCCTGCCCGGCGATTCGCTGCTCTTCGTCGCCGGTGCGCTGGCGGCGCTGGGCGAAGGCGGCATGGACATCGTCACGCTGATGCTCGTGCTGCTGACGGCGGCGGTGCTCGGCAACACGCTGAACTACCACATCGGCCGTTTCCTCGGGCCGAAGGTCTTCCACTGGGAAAACTCGCGCTTCTTCAACAAGGACGCGCTGGTCAAGACGCATGCCTTCTACGAGAAGCACGGCGGCAAGACGCTGGTGATCTCGCGCTTCCTGCCGCTGTTCCGTACCTTCGCGCCCTTCGTCGCCGGCATCGGGGCGATGTCCTACGCCAAGTTCCAGTTCTTCAACGGCCTCGGCGCCGCCGCCTGGGTCGTCTCGCTATGCCTGGCCGGCTACTGGCTGGGCAACATGCCCTGGGTCAAGGCCAATCTGTCACTGATCATCGTCGGCATCATCATTGTTTCCCTGCTGCCGGTCGGTATCGGCTACCTGAAGAGCCGGGTCGCCTGATGCGTATCCTGGCGGCCCTCCTCGCGCTGATGCTGGCCGGCTGCGCGACGGAACTGGACCGCCGGGGGCGCAGCGAGACCAAGGTCGACGTCAAGTACCTGGCCAAGACCGAGATCGACCGCATCGCCGATACCAATCGCAGCGAAGTCGTCGATGGCCTGCTGCTGATCGCCGACAAGCTGTACAAGCGCAATCCCAAGGAATGGCGCAAGGGCGGCCAAGCCAGCCGCGAGGCGGCGGTGGACAAGCTGCGCCGCCGGCAACAGCACGCCTGGCCGGAACTCGGCGGCCGGCGCGAGGGCCAGGCGGCGGCCCTGGCCTTCACCGAGGTCTATGACGGCGACCGCGTCGCGGCGCTGGTCTTCGGCCTGCTGACCATGGTCGATGCGGCCTACGAGCACAAGCAGGAGTTCTACATCCTCGACGGTCTGAACGAAATCAAGCTGTTCAACTGCGCCCGCAACATGGAGGTCGCCATCTGGAAACTGGCCAGCGACCGCAATGCCGCCGGCGAGCTCTTCCTGTTGTCCAACGAGCTCGATCCGGCCAACCGCAATCTGTCCTTCGAGCGCGAATTCGGCCGCCAGACCGGCCTGCTCGATTTCATGGCCAAGGTCGTCGCCGACCGCAATGGCCGCACCCTGTCCCGGCTGACCCATTCGGTGGTCAGCGGCATTTTCTTACCGGTGAGTTTTTTGAAATGAAGCGTATCGTCATCCTGATTTCCGGCCGCGGCAGCAACA
>PHCU01000058.1 GCA_002842345.1 Betaproteobacteria bacterium HGW-Betaproteobacteria-12
ATCCGCCATGGACATGGTTGCTTCTCCGTGTTGCGCGTGTGTGAAAGCGCGTAATTCTAGCCGAAATCAGCGGCTAAAATAACGCCTTTGCCGACCGAGTCCGCGTCATGATCTGGAAACCCAATGTCACCGTTGCCGCCGTCGTCCAGCGTGACGGCAAGTTCCTGCTGGTCGAGGAAGAAACCGATGCCGGGCTGGCTTTCAACCAGCCGGCCGGCCATCTCGAAGAGGGCGAGGCGCTGCTCGACGCGGTGGTCCGCGAGACGTTGGAGGAGACCGCCTATCACTTCAAGCCGACGCATCTGGTCGGGGTTTACAACTGGCGGCATCCGGCCAAGGACGTGACCTACCTGCGCTTCGCCTTCGCCGGTGAATTGCGTGGTTTTGAGGCCGAACGCCAGCTGGATACGGGCATCGTCGGCGCCCGCTGGCTAACGCTCGATGAAGTGCAGGCGACGCAGGCGCGCCACCGCAGCCCGCTGATCCTGCGCTGCATCGAAGACCTGCTGGCTGGCAAGCGCTATCCGCTCGACCTGCTGGTGCATTACGCGTGATCCGTAGCGCGATCGTCGCCCTCGGGCTGGCGCTGGCCGACCTGGCCGGAGCCGACGAGCGGCTGACGGTCTGCCATGGCTACGGCTGCCTGGTGCAGGAAGAGGTCGGCTATACCGATGGCCAGCTCGGGGAAATCCGCCGCCTGATGTTCGCTGCCGGCGATGCCGCCGGCGAGCGCCAGCGCCTGGCGCTGGCGGTCGGTCAGTTGTATGCCTGGGCTGGCCAGCAGTCGGACATCCGCCATGACAAGGGCGGTAATTATGCCGACGAAGGCGTCTCGGGGCGGATGGACTGCATCGATCATTCGACGACGACGACGCGCCTGCTGCGCCTGCTCGAGGCGCGCGGCTACTTGCGCTGGCACCGGGTGCTCGAGCCGACGGTGCGCGCTGTGGCCACGGTGCTGTTCGTGCATCGCTCGGCGGTGATCGAAACGAAGGACGACGCGGCGGAAAGCTTCGCCGTCGATAGCTGGTTTGTCGATAATGGCCAGCCGGCGGTGATCCTGCCGCTGGCTGAATGGAAGAAAGGGGCTGGGCCCGATGTCTGAAAAAACCGTGGTCGTCGGCTTGTCCGGCGGTGTCGATTCCTCCGTCGCGGCGCTGCTGCTGAAACGCCAGGGCTGGAAGGTGATCGGCCTGTTCATGAAGAACTGGGAAGACGACGACACCGAGGAATACTGTTCGTCGCGCCAGGATCTGATCGACGTGATGAGCGTCGCCGACACCATCGGCATCGACGTCGAAGTGGTCAATTTCGCCGCCGAGTATCGCGAGCGGGTGTTCGCCGAATTCCTGCGTGAATACCAGGCTGGCCGCACGCCGAATCCGGACATCCTGTGCAACTCCGAGATCAAGTTCAAGGCCTTCCTCGATCACGCCATGAAGCTCGGCGCCGACAAGATTGCCACCGGCCATTACGCCGGCGTGCGCGAATTCAACGGCGAGTTCCAGCTGTTGAAGGCCGAGGACGGGACCAAGGACCAGAGCTATTTCCTCTATCGCCTGAACCAGGCGCAGCTGTCGAAGACGCTGTTCCCGCTGGCCGACCTGTACAAGCGCGAGGTACGCAAGATCGCCGAGGCGGAAGGCCTGCATGTCGCCGCCAAGAAGGATTCGACCGGCATCTGCTTTATCGGTGAGCGGCCGTTCAAGGATTTTCTGGCCCGCTACCTGCCGCCGAAGCAGGGTGAAATCCGGCGCCTCGACGACGGCAAGGTACTCGGCAGCCACGATGGCCTGATGTACCACACCCTTGGCCAGCGCAAGGGGCTGCATATCGGTGGCTTGAAGGAAAAGGGCCAGCCGGGCGGTGGTGACCACGACGCCTGGTTCGTCGCCGGCAAGGACATGGACAAGAATGTGCTCTACGTCGTCCAGGGGCACGACCATCCGGCGCTGCTCAAGGGCGAGCTGGTCGCCGAGCAGCTGTCCTGGGTCGCCGGCCGGGCGCCGCAGCCGCATTGGGTGTATACCGCCAAGCCGCGCTATCGCACCAGCGACCAGCCGTGCGAAGTCGAGCGTGTCGATGCCGCCAGCTGCGAAATCCATTTCGCCGAGCCGCAGTGGGCGCTGACGCCCGGCCAGTCGGTGGTGCTCTACGAGAGCCGGGTCTGCCTCGGCGGCGGGGTAATCCGCTAGTTCAGTCGTCCTGCGCCCGCTGGCCGGAGCGCTCGATGACCCTGCGGAAGGCGTGCAGCAGGTCGGGGTCGTGCTTGCTGCCGGCTTCGCTGCTCAGGATGTCCATCACCGCCTGGTGCCGGCGCGCCTTGTGGTAGGGGCGCGACACCGCCATCGCATCGTAGTTGTCGGCTAGTGCGACGATGCGTGCGAACAGCGGGATTTCCTCGCCGCGCAAGCCGTCCGGATAGCCGGAACCGTCGAAGTTTTCATGGTGGTGGCGGACGATGCGCGCCACATCGGGTGATCTATCATCGCCGATGGCCAGGATGATGCGTTCGCCGATCACCGCATGTTGTTTCATGCATTCCCATTCGGTGGCTTCGAAGGATGCCGGCTTGCGCAGGATCTGGTCGGGAATGCCGATCTTGCCCAAGTCGTGGAACTGGGCGCCGAGACTGAGCAGTTCCAGTTCGCGTTCGCTGAGCTCGATGTGGCGACCCAGTTCGACCGAAAGTTCGACGACGCGCTCGGAATGGCGCAGCGTGTGATCATCTCGCTCGCCCAGAGCAACCGCCAGGGAGCGGGCGATGTGGTGCATGGGTAAAACCTCTGGTGTTTGATGCAGCAATTTATTCCCCGCACAAGGAAGGTCGACCTGTAATTGCCCACGGAAATGGAGAATCTCCGGCGGGTTGGCAACAACATAGACCGGCAGCGTCGGCGCGGGTTCATTTGTTCGCCGGTCAGGACCGGCGCAATAGCGAAAAAGTGCCCTGCGGCACCTTTTCGCTGGGCTTTCAGTCTTTCGGGACGGTGTCGGCGAAAGAGGGCCGCTGCAGCAGCTTGCTGTTCAGCTTGTCGAGGTTCGGATGGCTTTCCTGCCAGGCGATGTCGGGGAAACGGAAGCTCAGGTAGCCGAGGGCCGTGCCAACGGCGATGTCGGCCATCGACAGGTGGGTGCCCATGCAGAAAGGCTTGTCACCCAGTTCTTCGGACATGAATTCGAGGCTGCGCGTCACCTTGTCCAGCTGCCGGGTAATCCAGTCGTTGTTCTTCTGGCTCTTGGGGCGGCGCGATTCGAGCAGGGCGCTGACCGCCGCATCGCAGACGCCATCGGCCAGGGCTTCCCAACGCTTGACTTCGATCCGTTCGCGATTGGGCGCCGGGAACAGCTTGTTGTTCGGCGTCACGTTGTCGATGTATTCGACGATGACCCGCGAATCGAACAGCGGCGTCTCGTCGTCGAGCACCAGGACCGGAATCTTGCCCAGCGGATTGATGTTCGGCACGGTGCTTTCCGGCAGCCAGGGCGAGTCGATGACGAATTCGACTTCAATCTTCTTTTCCGCCAGGACGATGCGCGCCTTGCGGGTGTAGGGGCTGGAATGGGAGCCGATCAGCTTCATCGCATGCTCTCTGTTTAGGGGAAGCCGATTATAGCGTATGGCGACGGGTTCGCCGGGCGGGTAAAATGGCCGGCTCACCAAAAGGATGTTGCCATGACTTTCAATCCCCTGACCGCTCTTTCCCCGCTCGATGGCCGCTACGCCGGCAAGGTCGATGCCCTGCGCGAGCATTTTTCCGAGTTCGGCCTGATCAAGTCGCGCCTCAAGGTCGAGATCGAGTGGCTGAAGGCGCTGGCCGCCGAAGCGCATTTCACGGAAATCGCCCCGTTCTCGCCGGCGACCGTTGCCGAACTGGATGCCCTGGTCGCCAATTTCGGCGTCGAGCAGGCGGCTGAGGTCAAGGCCGAGGAAGCGGTCACCAATCACGACGTCAAGGCGCTCGAATACTGGATCAAGAAGAACACCAAGGGCAATGCCGAGGTGGTCAAGGTCAGCGAGTTCATCCACTTCGCCTGCACTTCCGAAGACATCAACAACCTGTCGCACGCCTTGATGTGCCAGGGCGCCCGCGAACAGGGCATGCTGCCGATGCTCGACAAGCTGATCGAGCGCCTGCGCGAGTTGGCCCACGCCTACGCCGACATTCCGATGATGAGCCGCACCCACGGCCAGCCGGCGACGCCGTCGACGATGGGCAAGGAAATGGCCAATACGGCCTACCGCCTGCAGCGCGCCCGCGCCCGTATCGCCGCTGTCGAACTGCTCGGCAAGATCAACGGCGCCGTCGGCAACTACAACGCCCACCTCGCCGCCTACCCCGGCTACGACTGGGAGGGCTTCGCCCAGCGCTTCGTCGAGTCGCTCGGTCTGACCTTCAACCCCTACACCATCCAGATCGAGCCGCACGACGCGCTGGCCGAACTGTTCGACGCTTTCGCCCGCGCCAACAGCATCCTGATCGACCTCGACCGCGATATCTGGGGCTATATCTCGCTCGGCTTCTTCAAGCAGAAGGTCAAGGCCGGCGAAATTGGTTCTTCGACCATGCCGCACAAGGTCAATCCGATCGACTTCGAGAATTCCGAAGGCAACCTTGGCCTGGCCAACGCGGTCTTGAAGCACCTTGCCGAAAAGCTGCCGATCTCGCGCTGGCAGCGCGACCTGACCGATTCGACGGTGCTCCGCAACATGGGTGTCGGCCTCGGCTACACGCTGCTCGGCTACGACTCGCTGCTGAAGGGCCTGTCCAAGCTGGAAATCAACGCCGACCTGATGCAGGCCGACCTCGACGCCAACTGGGAACTGCTCGCCGAGCCGATCCAGACGGTGATGCGCCGCTACGCCGTGCCGAATGCCTACGAGAAGCTGAAGGAACTGACCCGCGGCACCCGCGTTTCGCGCGACGGCATGCAGGCTTTCGTGTCCACGCTGGAGATCCCGGAAGCGGCCAAGGCCGAACTGCTCAAGCTGACGCCCTGGGACTACACCGGCAAGGCTGCCGAACTGGCGAAGCGCATCTAAATGCAGTGCAGCAAATGCGGGCAGGAAGTGCCGGCCGATGCCATCTACTGCCCGCATTGCACCGGCGAGCGCCAGACCACGGATAGCGAAGTCATCCGTGGCGGCGTCAAGGGCGGGTTGCTCGGCCTGGCCATCGGCCTGCTGCCGGCAATCCTGCTGCTTTATATCTACGGCCCCGAGCGCGGCATCAAGGCGATCGCCTTCGCCGTGCCGGTAGCGACCTTCACCACCGGCCTGATCATCGGCCTGGTCAAAGCCAAACGCGACTGGAAATAAGTCTTTTCGCGCCCCAACCAACGACTAGCAACGAACAACTAGAACATGTCTTTTGCCGAAAACCTGAAGAAGCTGCCGGGCATCTCCCACCTGGCCGCGATCAACCTGCTCGACGCCGACGGCAATCTCGTCGCCGCCATCGAGAACAAGCCGGGCAGCCAGGGTTCGCTGGCGGTGTACAACCATCTGGCGCAGACCTACGGCTCAATCAATGTTGAGGCGGCCAAGAAGGGCCTGGAAATTTTCGCCGAGCACACCGAGGACGAGCGCGCCAACCCTGGCAAGCACCCCAACATCGCTCGCCTGCTAGCGATCGAAGCCGGCCAGCCGGCGCTGCGCGTCAAGCACGTTTTCGCGCTGTAAGCGCCCGCCGCAGTCGCGGGCGAAGCCGCCGCTTAGCGGTTTTCCGCTGGCGGTGCGTGGTCTTTGCTGGCGATCTGTTCAAGGCCGCGCCGGATGCGGCGCAGGAAGAACGGCCCGAGGATCAGCAGCAACAGCGGCAGCGCCAGCAGCAACTGGAACAGGTAGGCGACGAGGACGGAGGTTTCCGTGCTGGTCGCCGGCTGGAGCAGCGCGGTGACCAACAGCACGCCGGCCAGCGTGCCGATCTGTTCGAAGCGGTCGAATTCGATGGACTTGGCTTTGGCCAGTAGCTCCGGCCACTGCCGGACCGGCCACTGGCGCAGCCGGGGAAAGAGACGGGCCAGCAGCCATTGCACCAGCAACGAGCGGCAAATCAGGCTGTGATCGCTGACCAGAGGGCTGCCCATGATTACCCCAGATAGTAGAAAAGCAGATTGGCCAGCAGCATCAGCATGACCCAAAAGGCCATGCTGCCGGTCGGCCAGGAGCGCATCAACAGGCCTTCCGGGCGGCGGTGGCGGATGACGGCATCGTTTAGCGTGGCGATCCTGGGGGCGAGGCTGTGGTTCAGCCGGCCGCGGGCGCGCTGCCAGATGCTGCGGGCGAGTTTCACGCCGGCCGGCCCGGCGACGCGCCACAGCCAATCGACATCGAGCGTGATGGTCGGCGTGCGCTTCAGGTAGTCGAGCATGACGAAGAAGGCCAGGCCGGAGAACAGCAGCAGTTGCAACTGGGTGATGACGTGGGCGGCGGTGTAGGGAGCGTAAGCCACCGGGTAGGGCAGCAGCGCATAGAGGGGATCGGGCCAGACGCCGAGCGCGATGCACAGGAAGGCAAACAGGATCATGCCCCAGCGCATGCTGGCCGGCGGGTCAGCCGGGCGCAGGCCGGAATCCTTCTGGAAGAAGACGAACCACGGGAACTTGATGCCGGCATGCAGGAAAACGCCGGCCGAGGCGGCGGCCAGGAACAGCCATACGGTTTCGAGATGGCCGTCGACGGCGGCCTGGGTGACCATCGATTTGGAAATGAAGCCCGAGGTCAGCGGAAACGACGAGATGGCCAGGGCGCCGATGGTGCCGCATATGGTGGTGATCGGCATGCTGTGGAACAGGCCGCCGAGTTCCGAGCACTTGCGGCGGTTGGTGGCGGCGAGCACGGCGCCGGCCGACATCAGCAGCAGCGCCTTGTAGATGATGTGGCTGAAGGCGTGGGCGGCGGCGCCATTCAAGGCCATTTCGCTACCGATGCCGATGCCGGTGACCATGAAGCCGACCTGATTGACGATGCTGTAGGCCAGAATGCGCCGCATGTCGTTTTCCAGCAGCGCATAGACGATGCCGTAGAAGATCATGAAGATGCCGACCCAGATCAGGATCTCGTTGCCGGGGAAGCCGCGCAGCAGCACATAGACCGCGGTCTTGGTGGTGAACGCCGAAAGGAAGACCGTGCCGCTCCATGAGGCTTCCGGGTAGGCGTCGGGCAGCCAGGCCGAGAGCGGTGGGGCGCCGGCGTTGATCAGGAAGCCGATGAGGATCAGCCAGGTGGCGATCGAGTCGGCCTGCATGGCGTGGAAGCTGGCGTCGCCCGTGCTCAGGATCTGGCCGGCGACGCCGGCGAAGAGAATCACCCCGCCGGCCAGGTGCACCGCCACGTAGCGCCGGCTGGCGGCCCAGGCCGTGGGTGTGCCGGCGCTCCACAGGACCAGCGTCGAGCCGACTGCCATGAATTCCCAGAACAGGAAGACGGTGATCAGGTCGCCGGCCAGGACGACACCGACGGCCGATCCGGCGTAGAGGAAGGCGGCGGGAATCTCGAGCCGGCTGGTCTGGCGCAGGGCAAACAGGCCGCCGGCGAACGCCATCAGCGTAAAGATGGTGGCGAACAGGCGCGACAGCTTGTCGACAGCGAGCGGCGCCAGGTCGTAACCCAGCCACTGCACCTGCCACAGGCGGCCCTCGGGCAGCAGCCAGAGGGCCGCCAGGGCGAGGACCGGCAGCAGCAGGATGGCGCCGTTGCGCACCGTGCCGCGCAACAAAGACAGCAACAGCGCGCCGGCGATAAGAACGAAGGCCGGATGCAGGATCAGCGAAGCGGCGCCGTTAGTCATCGCGCTGATCCTTGCCGTAATAGGTGTCGCTGCGCTTGAGGAAGATGCCCAGCGCCTTGGCGCCGACAATCATCAGCAGGCAGGTGACGAAGCCATAGGCGGCATTGAAGCCGAACCAGCTTTCGATGGCGAAATGCGGATGCAGATCGACCAATAATCCGGCGATCACGGTCAACGCCAAAACAACGAGAAAGCCGTGCCACAGCTTCTTGATATTGCCGGGATCGTCCAGCCAGTGTTCGTGTTTCATCGGGCGGCCACCAGTTGTTGCGCCAGCGCCAGCGGCACATCGGGGAAGAAGAACATCGCCAGGGTGCCGGCGGCGGTCAGGCTCAGGGCGATGACGATGGGCAGCGGCGCCTCGCCGTGCGGGTGGGCGACGGCCTCGGCCGACAGCGGCCGGAAGAAGGCGCGATAGACGATGGGCAGGAAATAAGCCGCGTTGAGCAGGGTGCTGGCCAGCACCACCGCCAGCGCAAACCACTGACCCTGGCTCATGGCGCCGGAGACCAGATACCACTTGCTGACGAAACCGGCGGCCGGCGGCAGGCCGATCATCGACAGGGCGCCGATGCCGAAGGCCGCCATCGTCCACGGCATGCGCCGGCCGATGCCATCGAGCTGGCTGACCTCGGTCTTGTGCGCCGCGGTATAGATCGAACCGGCGGCGAAGAACAGCGTGATCTTGCCGAAGGCATGGGCGGCGATGTGCAAGGCTGCGGCGACCACGGACAGCGGGGCGAGGATGGCGACGGCCAGGGTGACGTAGGACAACTGGCTGATCGTCGAGTAGGCCAGGCGACGCTTCAGGTTGTCGGCCGACAGCGCGACGACCGAGGCGGCGATGATGGTGAAACCGGCGATGGCGACCAGCCAGTCGGTGGCGCCGGCCAACTGGTCGAGGCCGAAAATATAGACGACCACCTTGATGACCGAGAAAACCCCGGCCTTGACCACGGCTACCGCATGCAGCAAGGCCGAAACCGGCGTCGGCGCGACCATGGCGGCCGGCAGCCAGCGATGGAAAGGCATCAGTGCCGCCTTGCCGATGCCGAACATGAACAGTGCTAGCAGAATCGCCACGCTGTCCTTGTCCATGCCGGCCGGCAGGATGCCGCCGAGGCGGAAGTCGGTGGTGCCGGCGACATGCCAGGTGTAGATCACGGCCGGCAGCAGGAAGAGCACCGAAGTGCCCATCAGGATGGCCAGGTAAACCCGGCCGCCGGCCCGTGCCTTGTCGGTGCCGGCGTGGGTGACCAACGGATAGGTGATCAGCGTCAGCGCTTCGTAGAACAGGAACAGCGTCAGCAGATTGGCGGCGAAGGCGATGGCCAGGGCGCCGGCGATGGCCAGCGCGAAGCAGACATAGAAGCGCGTCTGGTGCTGCTCGTGGTTGCCGCGCATGTAACCGATCGAGTAGATCGAATTGACGATCCACAGGCCGGATGCGATCAACGCGAAGATCAGGCCGAGCGGTTCGACGCGAAAGGCCAGCGGCAGGCCGGGCAGCGGTTCGATCAGCGTCAGTTCCGGGCGGGCGCCGGCAAGGACCGGCGCGAGCAGTTGGCCGACGCACAGGAAGAGGCCGAGTGCCGTGCTCAATGTGATGCCTTCGCGCAGATTCGGCCGTTTGCCGGCCAGGGCGATTGCCACGGCCCCGAGCAGGGGCAGCAGCAGGGCAGCCAGGATCAAGGATTCGCTGCTCATCGGCCGTTCCTGACCAGTTGCTGGGCGGCGTCGAGCGCCGAGCCGACGGTGAACGAGGTGTCGAGGCCGAACCAGATAGTCGCCCCGACCAGTAGCCAGGCCGGAATCAACAGCGTCAGCGGCGCTTCGCTGCGGGCTTCATGGCCGGCCGGCGGCGACCGGAAATAGGCGACTTCGACGAAGCGCCAGATATAGGCAACGGCCAGCAGCGAACTGAGCAGGATGGCGCCAACCAGCCAGAACTGGCCTTTTTCGAGGGCGGCCATGATCAGATACCACTTGCTGATGAAGCCGGCGGTGCCCGGCACACCGATCAGCGACAGGCCGGCGATGACGACGCCGAAGCAGGTCAGCGGCATGCGCTTGGCCAGTCCGCCGAGGCGGTCGAAAGTGACGGCGCCGGCGGCAGCGACCATGCCGCCGATGAGCAGAAAGATCGCCGCCTTGCTGAGGCCATGGTTGACCAGGTGCACGATCGAGGCGGTCAGCCCATTGACCGAGTCGAAGGACAGGCCGAGCGTGATATAGCCGATCTGGCCGATGCTCGAATAGGCGAACAGGCGCTTCAGGTTGTCCTGGAAAATGGCCGTGAAGCTGGCGATGAACATGGCCGCCAGCGACAGCAGCAACATGATCTGCGGCAGCGGCAGCTTGTCGAAGACCAGGGTCTCGCCGAAGACCGAGAACCAGAAACGGATCAACACATAGACCGAGACCTTGGTTGCCGTGGCGGCAAGGAAGGCGGTGACGGCCGAAGGTGCATAGGTATAGGCATTGGGCAGCCACTGGTGCAGCGGGAACAGGGCGAGCTTGAGCGAGATGCCGACGGTCAGGAAGGCCAGGGCCGCCAGCACCGGCCGCGAATTGTCGATGGCGCGCAGGCGTTCGGCCATGTCGACCAGATTCAGGGTGCCGGTCATCAGGTAGAGAAAACCGATGCCGATGACGATGAACGTAGCGCCGATACTGCCCATGATCAGGTAGCGGTAGGCGGCGGCCAGCGCCCGGCGATCGCGGCCGAGGGCGATCAGCACATAGGTCGACAGCGAGGAAATTTCGAGGAAGACGAAAATGTTGAAGGCATCGCCGGTGATGGTGATGCCAAGCAGCCCGGTCAGGCACAGGCCGAACATCGCGTAGTAGAGGTAGTGCAACTCGCGCGGAATTTCCCGCTCGATGCTGGCCCGGCTGTAGGGCAGTACGACGGCCGCCATGCCGGAGACGAGCAGCAGCACGAAGCTGGTCAGGCGGTCGACGCGATACTCGATGCCCCAGGGCGGCGCCCAGCTGCCGATGTGATAGGAGATGACGCCGACCTCGCCGACCTGCCACCACAGGCCGATGGCGGCGGCGAAGGCGGCCCAGGCAGCGGCGGTGACGACGGCGAAGGCGAAGCCACCATGGCGCAGCAGCACGGCCAGCGGCGCCGAGAGCAAGGGCAGGACGACCTGCAGGGCGGGCAGGTGGGCGGCCAGCGTCATGGGCGCGCTCCGTCCGGTGCTGCCGGGCTGTCCGCCTGGTCGTCGAGGGCGATGATTTCGTCTTCCTCGATCGTGCCGTAGGCCTCGCGGATGCGGACGGTAATGGCCAGTCCGAGGGCCAGCGTGGCGACGCCGACGACAATGGCGGTGAGGATCAGGACATGCGGCAGCGGATTGGAATAGACGCTGTATTGCGCCGACAGGATCGGCGCGGTGCCGCCGATCAGCTTGGCCGGGGCGATGTAGAGCAAGTAGACCGAGGTCTGGAAAATCGACAGGCCGACCAGTTTCTTGATCAGGTTGCCGCGGGCCATGACGATGTACAGGCCGCTGACCATCAGGAAGACAGCGACGATATGGCTGAAGTGTTCAAACATCGTCGTCAATTTCCGCCGTTGCCGGCATTGCCGCCGTTGCCAGTATCACCGCCGTTGCCGCGGCCGGCGAACATGTAGAAAATTTTCAGCATGACGCCGCAGACGGTGACGGCGACGCCGACTTCGACCCAGAAGATGCCGCGATGCTGGCCGTGCACGGGATCATGGTCGAGGACGAAATAGTTGAGAAAGTTGCCGCCGAGCAGCAGTCCGGCGACGCCGACTCCGGCGTAGATCAGCACGCCGGCGGCGAGCATGGCTTCCACCAGATTGTCCGGGACGACCTGGCGCGCATTCTTCAAGCCAAAAATCAGGGCATAGAAAACGATGCCGGCGGCGAAGATGGTGCCGGCCTGGAAGCCACCGCCCGGTCCGAAGTCGCCATGGAACTGCACATAAACGGCAAACAGCAGGATGAAGGGGATCAACAGTTTGCCGATCACCCGCAACACCAGGTCATGCTTCATGCTTGTCCCGCTTTGGCTGGCGTCGGCGGAGCAGGGCGATGATGCCGGCACCGGCGGTAAACACCACGGTCGTTTCGCCGAGCGTGTCGAAACCGCGGAAACTGGCTAGGACGGCCGTGACGACGTTGGGCACGTCGACCTCGTTCTGCAGGTAGCGCGGCACCACATGCTGGTGAATGGCCGCCTGCGGGTCGGCGAAATCGGGCAGCCCGAGGGCGCCGTAGATCAGTAGCGCGGCGGTGGCCAGCGCCAGGGAGAGCGGCAGCCACGGACGATGGGCGGGCTTGGCCTCCTTGCCCTGGCACAGGTGCAGGGCACCCAGCAGCAGCACGGTGGAAATGCCGGCGCCGACCGCCGCCTCGGTCATGGCGACGTCCACGGCATCGAGGGCGACCAGCAGGGTGGCCATCAGGAAGCTGTAGATGCCGGACAGCACGACGACGCCGAACAGGTTGCGGGTGCGGGTCAGGATCAGCACGCTGACTGCCATCAGCACGAGCAGGGCATTGATGATCAGGGTTTCGATGGGGGCTCTCCCTGTTTGCCGAGCCAGGGCTGGATGCCGCGCAGCAGAGCGGCCCGGGCCAGCGCGTGGCTGGCCGTCGGGCTGGCGAAGAAGATCAGCAGGCCGATCATCAGCAGCTTGGCGGCGACGAGCGTGAACCCGGCCTGCAACAACAGGCCGAGCAGAATGAAGCCGACGCCGAGGGTTTCCAGGACGCTGGCCGCGTGCATGCGGGTATAGACATCGGGCATGCGTAGCAAGCCGATGGCGCCGACCAGACAGAAGAAGGCGCCGGCGAGCAGGAACAGGCTGCTGAGGAAGTCGAGGAGGCCGCTCATTGCAGATCCTCGCTGGCAGTTCCGAGGTCGCCCTGGCGGAAGAATTTGAGCACGGCGATCACGCCGATGACATTGAGCAGGCCGTAGGTCAGCGCCAGGTCGAGAAATTCCGGCCGGCCGTTGAGGAAGCCGAACAGCGCCAGCAGCAGCATGGCGCTGGTGCCGATGGTGTTGGCCGCCTGCAGGCGGTCGAAGACCGAGGGGCCCAGGGCGGCGCGCGCCAGGGCAAGGACGATCGCGACGATGACGGCGAGCGTGGCGACGGCGATCATCATTCCTGGCTCTCCAGCGCGGCGCAGCGCCGGTCCATTTCGCTGCCGGCCAGGCCGGCCGCTCCTTCGGCCGACAGGGCATGGACCAGGAAGCGTCCGGGCTCGACCTCGATGGCAATGGTGCCCGGCGTCAGGGTGATGGAATTGGCGTGGATGACCAGGCCGAGATCGGATTTTTGGCTCGGCACGAATTCGACCAGGGTCGGCGAAATCGGCAGGCGCGGATCGAGGATGCGCTTGCTGACGTCCCAGGCCGACTTGACGATTTCCTTGGTCAGCCACGGCCAGTAGGAGATGCAGGCGACCCAGCCGAGGTGGATGGGAAAGCCTTCATGGTCGATCAGGTCCATGCGCCGGGCGAGCAGGAAAACGGCCAGGGCGCTGCCCAGGCCGGCGAGCAGCAGGAAAGGGGTGAAGATGCCGGAAAGCAGCAGCCAGAAAAGGTAGAGGACGAGCAGAAAGCCCACTGAGCGCAGCATCGTCGGGCGCTCAGGGAAGCCTGGGCCGCTGGCTGGCGGACTCGCTCGGCGGGTTGTGCTCGGCGCTCTGGCGACGAGCCAGGATGGCGCGCAGGTTGCGGCGCAGGCGGCGGACCAGGAATGGCCCGAGGGCCACCAGCAGCAAGGGCAAGCCGATCAGGGCCTGGCTCAGGGCCGGGGCCAGGCGGGCGTTGGCCGCCAGTTGCGGCGCGGCATACCGGGTCAGCGCGGTAACGCCGACCAGCGCGGCGGCGATGCCGAGCAACTCGACGGCATCGAAGGGAAGTGCCGTTGCCTCGCGCCAGGCACCCGCCCGCTCAACGGGGGCGAAAGCGCGCAATTCGGGGCAGAGCATTTCCTTGAAATTTAGCAAACCAACCTCCAGGCCAGGGAGGCCAGAGGTTAAAGAATTAGCTTGTCTCTGGAAATTCGGTGCGTAACGTAAGGGCGGCCCTTATGCTCACCATTCGGCGCTGCTGATCGTCCGGCGGACCAACTCGGCGACGTTGCGGATGCCCAGCTTGGCGAGGATGCGGGCCTTGTGCACCTCAACGGTGCGCGGGCTCAGGCCGAGGCGTGCGGCGACCTCCCGATTTTGCAGGCCTTCGCCGAGCAGCGCCATGACTTCGCGCTCGCGGTCGGTCAGGGTGGCGACGGCCTCGCTGCGGCGCCGGCGCTCGGCCTGGTCGGCCTCGCTGTCATGCAGGCGGTTGAAGGCGAGGTCGATGGCGGCAACGATCTGTTCGTCGTCAAAGGGCTTTTCGAGAAAATCGATGGCATTGGCCTTGAAGGCCTGGCGGGACGAGGCCAGATCGCCGTGGGCGGTGATGACGATGACCGGCAATTGCGGTTGGCGCTGGGCCAAGGCCTGTTGTAGTTCGAGACCGCTCATGCCTGGCATCTTCAGGTCGGCAACGACACAACCGGCCCAATCCGGCTGCAGGACGGCGAGAAAATCCTCGGCCCGGGCGAAACTGGCGGCGCGAAAGCCCTTCAGGCTGAGGATCAGCGACAGGGAGTCGCGGATCGACAGATCGTCGTCGACGATGAAAACGGTATAGCGGCTGCGCAATTCATGCATGTTCGTTGTCCCCGGTCGGCAGCGTCAGGTGGAATATGCCCGGCGGGCCTGCTTCCGCCCACAGGCGGCCCTGATGGGCGTCGACGATGGCGCGGCTGACCGCCAGGCCCATGCCCATGCCGCTCGCCTTGGTGGTTTCCAAAGGTTCGAATATCTGTTCGAGCTGCTCCGGGCGTACCCCCCGGCCGCTATCGATACAGGATAGCGTGACCCAGCCCTCGCTGGCGCGGATTTGCAAGGTCACCGTGCGTGCTCCGGCCGGGGCCTCACGGGCGGACTCGATGGCGTTGCGCAGCAGGTTGCGCAGGACGATTTCCAGTTGCAGGGCATCGGCCAGCAGCGATTTCGGGGTGCTGACGATGTCCTGCTGCAAGGCGACGTCGGCCGCGGCCGCAGGCGCCTGGAGATCGGCGATGAGGCGTGCGGTCAAGGCCGGCAGGTCGAGCGTTTCCATGCGCATCGCGCCGTGTTGCAGGAAATCGCGCAGGCGGCGCACCACGTCGGCGGTACGCCGCGATTCGCCGACCAGTTTTTGCATCGTTTCTTCCAGTCGGGTCCGCTCGCTGTCCCCCGCCGCGACCAGCAACTGGCCGGCCCGGGCGTAATTGGCCAGGGCGGTCAGCGGCTGGCTCAACTCGTGGGTCAGCACCGCCGCCATCTGACCGGCGGCAGCGAGTTTTTGCGACTGGCGCAGGGCGCGCTCGGCCTGCTCGCGTTCATCCACCGTCACGCCCAGGAAGAGGCCCATGATCGTCAATGCAATCAGGAAGGTCTGGAATTCGAACACGGTCAGTGACGGTTGGCCGGTGAAATGCACGGCGACGATGATGCCGGTCTGGATCAGCAGCGCGGCAACCGCATTGCCCATCAGGCCGGCACGGGCCGAAATCCAGACCAGCGGCAGGAACAGCAGGTAGAAGAATTTGACCTGTTCGGCCAGGCTCTGGCCGAACACGAAGGCGAGAATGGCGACGATCGATATGCCCTGGGCCAGCGCCTCCGGCCGCCGCAGAAAGGCGATCAGGCTGCTGCGGCGCGGGTCGTCGGCGAGCATCAGCAGCAAGGGCAGAAAGACGAGAATGCCGACGCTGTCGCCGATCCAGAAACGCAACAGGGCTTCCGGGAAAAGCGCCAGGGAGCCGACGCCGCCGGCAACCAGGGCGCCGACATAGAGCAGGCCGGTGGCCAGGGTGCCGAGGGTCGATACCGCGACCAGGCGCACGACGTCGGCACCAGACGCCAGGCGCAGCGCGACGGCGTGGCGATGGCTGAGCAGATAGGCGATGGCGCCGTAACACAGGCTGAGGACCAGCGCGGTCAGTACGGCGACCTGCCAAGAGGCGAAGCTGTCGCGGATCAGGTATTGCGCCAGCAGGATGGTCCCGGTAACGACCGGAAGCCAGCGTTGGCCGAAGCGCATCAGCAGCACGATGGCGAGCGCCGGTTGCGGGTTCCATGGCGTGATCTTGAACGGCGCCATGGGATAGATGTAGCTGACCCAGTCGAGCAGCAGGTAGGCAATGACAAAGCCACCGATATAGCGGTAAGTGACGGCCGCAGAGGGAGCGAGGCGGTGGCCCATGGGGTTTGGTCGGATCTGGCGGGAGGGAAATTATAGGTGCCGTGCCGGTGATTGGGGGCAAAAGCAAAAACTGCCCAATTTCAATTTGGCGGCTTTATTGCGGTAGATCGTAGCCACCCCGATTGAGCGTGGGAATCGGTTAAGGCGAGAAGCATCCCAACTTCGCCCGCCGGCTGGCGATCGAAGCCGGCCAGCCGCCACTGCGCGTCAGGCACGTCTTCGCGCTGTAGCCGGTTCCGCCGTCCACTCGCGGGCCAGGTGCTGCATCCGGCGCAGGAATTCCGGGTAGATGGCGACGAAATGCTCGACCAGTTCCGGGTCGAACTGGCTGCCGGCACCCGCCTGGATGATCGCCAGCGCATCCTGCGGTGACAGGGCACTCTTGTACGGGCGCTCCGAGGTCAGCGCGTCGTAGACATCGATGATGGCGGTGATCCGGCCTTCGATCGGAATCTGCTCGCCGGCCAGGCCGGACGGGTAGCCCTGGCCGTCCCAGCGCTCGTGGTGGGTGAAGGCGATCTGCCGCGCCATGCGCGTGACGTCGGCGTTGTAGTCGCCGAGGATGTCGACGCCGAACTGGCAGTGCGCCTTGATCTGCTCGAATTCCTCGGGCGTCAGCTTGCCCGGCTTGAGCAGCAGCTGGTCGGCGATGCCGATCTTGCCGATGTCGTGCATCATCGCCGCGTAGCGGATCAGTTCCACCTGCTGGGGCGGCAGGCCGGCAGCCTGGGCGAGCAGGTGGCAGCCGATCGAGACGCGGAAGATGTGCGAGCCGGTGTCGCTGTCACGGAATTCGCCAGCGCGGGCGAGGCAACGCACCAGCTCGAACTGGGTCTCGATCAACTGCTCGGTGCGCCGCGTCACCAGCACTTCCAGGCGCTCGGCCTCGCCTTCGCGGTCCTGGTAGAGAAAACGGCTTTCCAGGGCATTGCGGATGCGGCACAGTACCTCGTCGGTGTCGAATGGCTTGACCAGGTAATCGCGGGCGCCGAGCGACAGCGCGGCCAGGCGTGTCTCGCGTTCGGTCTGGGCGGTCAGCACGATGACCTGCAGGCCGTCCTGGTGGATCGCCTCCTGCAGCAGGGCCAGCACCGACAGGCCGTCGAGCACCGGCATGCGCATGTCGAGCAGTAGCAGATCGAGCGGCCCGTTGTCCATGCGTTCCAGCACCTGGGTCGGGTCGGTCATGCCTTCGACGTGGCGGTAGCCGGCCTCGGCGAGGAAGACTTCGAGCAGGCGGACATTGCCGGGTTGGTCGTCGACCACCAGGATGCGGGCGTGCTCGAAACGCTCTTGGGCGATGACCGATCGCTTGGGCAGGCTCATGACGTGGCTTCTCTCAAAATGCGGGCGAGTTCCCGGATCTTCATCGGTTTCGGCTGCCAGTGGCCGATCCGGGCCTCGGTGGCATAGCGCGATTGGGGGCGATCGCCGATGGCGATCACGAAGGGCGGGTTGTCCTCGCTGGGCGGCAGGTCGCCGAGCAACTGGTGCACCAGCACGGTGTCGGTGACGATGGCCCGGCAGCGCTGGCCGTCGATCAGGGCACGGGCCTCCGGCAGGCTGCTGGCACAGGCCAGACGGGTGCCGCGCAAGGTGCTGACGATCAGGCGCAGCATCTCGTTGTCGCCGGCATCGAGACCGAGGGCGACGACGCAGGGCTCGCTCGGCGACAGCAGCGCCAGGGCCGGGCTCGCCGCGGCGGCCGGCGGGGGCAGGGCGGCGGCCAGACAGAGCTCCGGCGCCGCGGCCGTGGCGTCGACGGTGGTGTCCTTCGCCAGTTCCACCCAGAAGGTGGTGCCAACGCCGACGACGCTGTCGAAGCCGATCCGGCCGCCCATCAGCTCGACCAGGCGGCGGGTGATCGACAGGCCGATGCCGCTGCCCTCGACCTGGCTGGCCCCCAGGCGGTCGAACGGCTGGAAGACCCGGCGGGCCAGGTCGGGCGGGATGCCCTGGCCGGTATCGGCGACGGTCAGCCGGAGGCAATCGGCCTCTTCGCGGACGGTTAGCGTCAGCCGGCCACCGACCCGGTTGTACTTGATGCCGTTGGACAGCAGGTTGAGCACTACCTGCTTCAGCCGCTTGCGGTCGCCACGGACGTGGCAGCCGCCGGCCTCGGCGGCGAGCAGGCTGACTTGCCGGTCGAGCGCCTGCGGCGAGACCAGCGCCTCACATTCGCGCAGCAGCGGCGCCAGCGCCAGGCCCTCCATGTCGATCTGCAGATGGCCGGCCTCGATCGCCGACAGGTCGAGCACCTCGTTGATCAAGGCGAGCAGATGCCGGCCGCCCTGCAGGATGTGCGTGATGCATTCCGCCTGGCCGGCGCTCAGCGGCGCGTCCAGGCCGCGGTCGAGCACCTGGGCGAAGCCGAGGATGGCATTGAGCGGCGTGCGCAATTCGTGGCTCATGCGCGCGACGAATTCCGACTTGGCCCGGCTGGCCTGGTCGGCGGCAATCAGCGCCTGTTTCAGATGGCTGACGTCGGACCAGATGACCACGGTGCCGCCTTCCCGCGTGCGCCTTTCGGTCGCCCGCAGCCAGCGACCGCCAGCGAGCGGAATCTCGGTCGAGCCTTCGGCCAGTTGGTGCACCTCCATCCGGTGGGCGACCCATTCTTCCATCTGCTCGCCGGGCACCGCGTAGAACTGCTGCTCGGCGATGGCCCGGATGAAGTCGCGGAACGGCATGCCGATGCTGATGATCTCGCCGCGCAGCGGGAAGGCCTCGGTGAAGCGCAGGTTGTACAGCGTTAGCCGGTCCTCGGCGTCGAACAGGGCGAAGGCGTCGTCGAGCGCCTCGATGGCGTCGACCAGGCGTTGCTGGAAGCGTTGCAGCTTGAGTTCGGCCTGCCAGCGCTCGGAAACGTCGCGGAAGGAGATCACCGCGCCTTCGCCGTCGGCACGCGGGGCGACGGTGTATTCGACCGGGAAACCGGCGGCTTCGCCGGGGCGGCGGAAATGACCGTCGGAGCGGCGTACCTCACTGCCGTCATCGAGCACCTGGCAGATCGGACAGCCGGCGCTCGAGCCCATGATGTCGTGGTGGCTGGCCAGCCCGGTCAGGGCGCTGCTGTCACAGCCGAGCAGGCTGGCGGCGGCCGGGTTGGCGAAGCTGATGCGGCCGTTGCGGTCGACGCCGAAGATACCTTCGCCGGCCGCCTGCAGAATCAGGTGGTTCTTCTCGACAGCCTGGCGCAGGGCCGTTTCCGACGCTTCCTGCTGATCCAGCGAGCGCCGCACCTGGGCGATCAGCGGCCGCAACACCCCCATGCCGGAAAAGCCCAGCAGACCCAGGGCCGCCAGCAGGGCACACCACTGCAGCAGGCGCAGGGTGTCGGTGTTGTCCTCGCTTTCGCTCTGATACTGACCGACCAGCTGGTCGAGCGCCGCCAGGAACTCGCCCTGGCTCATGGCCACCAGTTGCCGGGCGCTGTCCCGGGAGTCCTCGCCGGCGGCGGCGCGCTGCAGCAGTTCGGCGCCGATCGCCAGGTAGGCGCTCATCGCCGCATTGATGCCGCCGGGGCCTGTATAACGGGCCAGCAGGCTGGCGCTGCGCGGGGCGCGGATGCCCTGTCTGGGGTCGCCGTGCATCAAGGTTTCGTGGATTGCCGCCATCTGCTGCAAGGCCCTGGCCAGTTCGGCCAGATCCGCCGCCTTCTGTTCATGCAGATACTGGCTGCTGAGCAGGCCGACGCGTTGCGACAGCATGCGCCGCTTGCCGGCCAGATTGATCTCGGCGGCGCTGGCGCGCTCGTCGGTCGTTTCGCCGGCCAGCAGGAAATAGGTGAAGACGGCAACCAGCGCCAGCAGGATGAAGGTCAGCGCCGACCGCCGGCTGAGGCGGTCGACGGTCTTCTTGCCCTCCGATTGCCGGTCCTCCGCCATCTGTCGTTGCCCTTCCCGGTCGTTGTGTCTGGGGATTGTGCGGGAAGCGTCGCCGGATGAAATCGATATATGTCAAAAGTAATAGAAAGGAGAGCCGGCGATTTGGCCCTGCTTGCCTCTCCCGGCTATGCAGGATGGTTATATTGTCCTATATTCGCCGGGCCCCGACCGGCCGTTCAGGGCCTGTCGCGGCCGGCAGCCGTGTAACTTTGGTTACAGATGCGCTCAGCCAATGCCGATATCATCCGCCCTCCCCAATCTCTGTCTGGAGAAGTCAAATGAAGAAGGAACTCGTGCTCGCCCTGCTCACCGTCAGTCTGGCCGGCAGCGTTGCCGCCCAGGTCAAGCCGGAAGACGCCATCAAGTATCGCCAGTCGGCCTACGCCACCATGGGCTGGAGCATGGCCCGCATCAAGATGAATGTCGAAGGCAGTTACAACAAGGATGAGGTGGTCAAGGCGGCCAACGTCATCCAGTCCATCGCCAACTCCGGCATGGGGGCGCTGTACCAGCCGGGCACCGACAAGGGCAAGGGCTGGGAAGATACTCGCGTCAAGCCGGAACTGTTCACCAACAAGGAAGGTGTCGGCAAGGTCGCCATGGCTTTCAACAAGGAAGCCAACGAAATGGCCAAAGTCGCCGCCAGTGGCGATGCGGCCGCGGTCAAGGAGCAGCTCGGCAAGCTGGGCGCTACCTGCAAGGGCTGCCACGACGACTTCAAGATCAAGAAATAAGCAATACTGCGTGCAGGACAAGGCAGGCGCCTGCGGGCGCCTGTTTTACTTTCCCCCGAATACAAGAGAAGCACTCATGACGCGCAAACGCATTCGTCTCTGGGATCTGCCCACCCGCCTGTTCCACTGGCTGCTGGTGCTGGCCGTGATCGGCGCTATCGTCACCGGCCAGCTGGGCGGCAAGCTGATCGACTGGCACGGCCGCCTCGGCCTGTTCATCGTCGGACTGCTGGTTTTTCGTCTGGTCTGGGGGCTGTGCGGCTCGACCTATGCTCGTTTCGGGCAGTTCTTTCCGACGCCGGGGCGCCTTGTCGCCTACCTGAAAGGCGAATGGCGGGGGCACGGGCACAATCCGCTCGGCGCCCTCTCGGTCTTCGGCCTGATCGCGTTGCTGGCGCTGCAGGTGGCCAGCGGGCTGTTCGCCAACGACGATATCGCCTTCGTCGGGCCGCTCTATGAACTGATCGGCAAGGATCTCAGCGATCGCCTGACTGGCATCCACCATCTGCTGTCGACTTTTCTGTTCATCCTGATCGGCATGCATCTGGCAGCCATCATCTTCTACCACCGGGTCAGACGACAGAATCTGCTGACGCCGATGCTGACCGGCTGGAAGGACGCCGATCACGGTGAGCATGCCAAGGGCGGTGGGCTACTGGCGCTGTTGTTCGCCCTGGCGCTGGCCTTGGGCGCGATCTATGGTGCCAGCGGCGTCTGGCTGCCCGAGCCGCCGCCAGCGCCGGTCGGCGAAACGCCGGCCTGGTAGACGGCGTAGCACGGCTGGCCATGAATAAGGGGCAGCTCCGCGCCTGGCGGGGCTGCCCCTTTGGTTTGCCGCTGACGCGGCGGGGGGGGGGTCAGTTGTCGAGCCGGCCGTTCTCGGCCATGGCCAGCGTGCCGATGGCGTCCGTGGGGCTCTGCGCCATCGGTATTGCGGCCACACGGGCTTCCAGGGGGCGACCCGGCGTGCTGCCGAGGGCGCTGGGGATCAGGATGAAGGCGCAGTTGGCCATGAACAGCATGGTTCCCAGGACGGCCATGGAAAGCTGCTTGATGAATTCGTTCTGAAAGATGGGCATGGTGGTGATTCTCCTGAAGCGGGTTGGGAGTTTGACCGGCGGATTCTTGGTTGCGCCGTGCTTGTGAAGATCGCGGCTGGTGCCACGGTACTTCCTACGCAGCTACCGTGCCACGCATGCGTAGTTCTTTAAAAACAGAAGGTTAGTTTAAGTTGCCAGAAGCTGCGGACAATGCCGACGTCGCTATTTGGCGACGCCGGTTTGGCGAAACGGCGGCTAACGGCGGTTTTCCGTGCTGGCGCGCCGTCGCCGAAAAGCGACGGGCCTTTGGCAATCGGCTCGGGACGGGCGTTTGCCCGGGCTCGGCAAAAGAAAAAGCCGCCCGAGGGCGGCTTTTCTGCGCTGGGGCGGACGGTCGATTAAACGACGGCGCCATCCTCATTGGCGCCTTCGATGACCTTCTTCGGCTTGATGAACTGTTCGCGCGAGACGCCCAGCCACATCACCAGCGGGCTGGCGACCAGCACCGAGGAGTAGATGCCGAAGCAGATGCCGATGGTCAGGGCCAGCGAGAAGTAGTACAGCGTCTCGCCGCCGAAGACCAGCATCGACAGCACCATGATCTGGGTCGAGCCGTGGGTGATGATGGTTCGGCTGATGGTGCTGGTGATCGCCCGGTCGAGCACTTGCGGGGTGCTCAGGCCACGGACCTTCTTGAAGGTTTCGCGCACCCGGTCGAAGACCACCACCGATTCGTTGACCGAATAGCCGAGCACGGCCAGCACCGCGGCCAGCACCGACAGCGAGAACTCCCACTGGAAGGCGGCGAAGAAGCCGAGGATGATGATCACGTCGTGCAGGTTGGCGATGATCGCCGAGACCGAGAAGCGCCATTCGAAGCGGAAGGCGAGGTAGATCATGATGCCGATGATGACCACCAGCAGCGCCATGGCGCCGTTCTCGGCGAGTTCCTTGCCGACCTGCGGGCCGACGTACTCGACGCGGCGCAGTTCGGCGCCGGGCAGTTCGGCATGCAGCGCCGCCATCACCTGTTCGCCCTGCTTGGCGCTCTCCTGGGCATCGCGTAGCGGCAGGCGGATCAGCACGTCCTGCGAGGAGCCGAAGTTTTGCACCTGGAAGTCCGAGAACCCGGCCTTGCCGAGGGCGCCGCGCATCTTTTCCAGATCGGCCGATTGCTTGTAGCTGACCTCGATCAAGGTGCCGCCGGTGAATTCCACCGACAGGTGCAGGCCCTGCGTGGCCAGGAAGAAGACGGAAACCAGGAAGGTGATGAGGGAGATGACATTGAACTTCAGCGCATGGCGCATGAAGGGGATGTCTTTGTGAATGCGGAAAAATTCCATGATCGGGCTTCCTGGTTACTTGCCGCCGGCAGCAGCGGTGCCGGGCTTCCACAGCTGGCCGATGGCCACTTTGACGAGCTTTTTCTGGCGGCCGTAGATCAGGTTGATCAGGGCGCGCGAGATGACCACCGAGGAGAAGATCGAGGTCAGGATGCCCAGGCAATGGACGACGGCAAAGCCGCGCACCGGGCCGGAGCCGAAGATGAGCAGGGCCAGGCCGGCGATCAGCGTGGTGATGTTGGAGTCGAGGATGGTGCCGAAGGCGCGTTCGTAGCCTTCCGAGATGGCCGCCTGCGGCGGCATGCCGGCGCGCAGTTCCTCGCGCACGCGTTCGTTGATCAGCACGTTGGCGTCGATCGCCATGCCCAGCGTCAGCGCGATGGCGGCGATGCCGGGCAGGGTCAGCGTCGCCTGCAGCATCGACAGCAGGGCGACCAGCAGCAGCAGGTTGGAGGCCAGGGCGAGCACCGAGACGACACCGAACATCTGGTAGTAGGCGATCATGAAGATGGCGATGGCGACGAAGCCCCAGAGGGTCGAGTTGAAGCCCTTCTCGATGTTCTCTGCACCGAGCGAGGGACCGATGGTGCGTTCCTCGATGATGTCCATCGGCGCCGCCAGCGAGCCGGCGCGCAGCAGCAGGGCGACGTCGTTGGCTTCGCTGGTGGTCATGCGGCCGGAAATCTGCACGCGGCCGCCGCCGATTTCGGTACGGATGACTGGCGCGGTGACCACTTCGCCCTTGCCCTTTTCGATCAGCAGGATGGCCATGCGCTTGCCGACGTTGTCGCGGGTGATGTCCTTGAAGATGCGCGAACCGGCAGCGTCCAGGGTCAGATGCACGGCCGGTTCGTTGGTCTGGCCGTCGAAGCCGGGCTGGGCGTCGGTCAGGCGGTCGCCGGTCAGCACGACCTGCTTCTTGACCAGCAGCGGCGAGCCGCCGCGCTCGGTATAGACCTCGGTGCCGAAGGGGATGCTGCCGGCCAGAGCGGCTTCCAGCGCCCCGGGGGCATCGTCCACCATGCGGATTTCCAGGGTCGCCGTGCGCCCGAGGATGTCCTTGGCCTTGGCCGTGTCCTGCACGCCGGGCAGCTGGACGACGATGCGGTCGGCGCCCTGCTGCTGGATCACCGGTTCGGCGACGCCGAGTTCGTTGATCCGGTTGTGCAGCGTCGTGATGTTCTGCTTGAGGGCGAATTCGCCGATCTTCTTCTGCGCTTCCGGCTTCAGCGTG
>PHCU01000221.1 GCA_002842345.1 Betaproteobacteria bacterium HGW-Betaproteobacteria-12
TACGAGGGCCGCGAACTGAGCTGTTGTGACAATAGGTTGTTCGAGCCGAGCAGCCACAACCTTCTTTGCAATCTGGAAAGCAAACCGTTCTTCGCCATAGTTTCTAATGACCTCCGTTATGTCCCTCATTTCGGCCCGCGCCAGCCACTCGGCCGCCGTCTCGCCCTGCGTCGTATCCATCCGCATGTCGAGCGGCGCGTCGTGGCGGAAACTGAAGCCGCGCTCCCCGTCGTCGATTTGCGGCGACGACACCCCTACATCAAACAAAACCCCATCAACACCGGAGACACCGGCCTCACCAGCCGCCTCGGCCAGTTCGCCGAAAGCCCGATGGACCAGTTGAAAACGCGCATCGGCGATGGCCGCACCGGCGGCAATCGCCTGCGGGTCGCGATCAAGGGCGACCAGTCTCCCCGACTGGCCCAACACGGAAAGAATGTGGCGACTATGGCCGCCGCGACCGAAGGTGGCATCCATATAGATACCGTCAGCCTTGATCGCCAGGGACTCCACCGCCTTATCGAGCAGCACCGTGACGTGGGTGCCACCCGTGGTCACAGCACCAGATCCCCGAAGCCCGGCGGCAGATCGCCGGACAGCGCCTCCGCAGCCAGGTCGTTCTGCGCCTTCCAGCCGGCCTCGTTCCAGATCTCGAAGTGCGTCCCCATGCCGACCAGATAGACGGTCTTCTCCAGCCCGGCGTATTCGCGCAGTTCGGCGACGATGAGAATGCGCCCAGCCGAATCAAGCTCCTCGGTGCGGGCATTACCGACCAGGACGCGCTTGATCGAGGCAATCGCCTTGTTGAGGCTCGACCCCTGCAGGATCTGGTCGCGAATTGGCTGCCATGCGGGTGACGGGTAAAGCAGCAGACAGCGATGCGGATGCGCGGTCAGGACCAGCGAACCCTCAGCGGCGGCGAGCAGGGACTCGCGGTGTCTTGCCGGTATGGCAAGCCGCCCCTTCGCATCCAGACTGAGCGCCGTCGCCCCTTCGAACATATCCACAGACCCCCGTTTACCCACTTTTCAACACGTTTTCCCACTTTAGTTGAACGAAACACCACAGTCAATAGCGAAATCGGAATTTTTTTCTTATGCAACAATGACTTAGGCGTACTTTTCTCAAGTTGTTTTTAGAAAAATTTTCCTTAATAATCAACGCGTGAAAAACGACACTTAAAGTGACTTGTAAGCATTGGCGCCAGCCCGCGGAAAGCCCACGGAAGGACATTCCAAACGGGTAACAAAAGGGGGTTTGTGTGGCAACCAGACGGCTGCCAAGCCGTCAGGAGACGCTGTCAGTCAGCGTATACGCGCACCTGGTTGCGACCGGCGTCCTTCGCCCGATACAGCGACTGATCGGCACAACGGGTCAGGTCGCCGGGCGTCTTGCCGTGCACGGGGTAAGCGGCGACAGCCAGCGAGACGAAAAAACGAGGGAACCTCAGGGCCGGCCAGTGTCGCGACAAAGAAGACAATGAGCCGCCCTTCCGGCTTGCGAAACGGGCTCATCGAGCGACTCGGCTGATGTTCCCCCAGGTCGGGGTCACGCGCCCCGGGTCGGCGCATGACAAGGGCGACAACGGCCGCCCCGGGAACCGCCGGCAAGCGGCTTACTTGACCGGCGCGAGTTTCTGTTCGATGCGGGCGAGCGGGATGGCACCGGGCACCCGTTCGCCATCGGCGAAGAACATCGTCGGCGTGCCGGAGATGTTCAGGCGCCGGCCGTAGTCCTGATTGCGCGTGATTGCCGAGGTATCACAGTCCTCGCGCCCGGACGGCAGCTTGCCGTCGACCATCCAGTCATTCCAGGCCTTGACGCGATCGGCCGAGCACCAGATCTGCTTCGACTTGCGCAGCGAATCCTCGGAGAGAATCGGGTAGAGGAAGACATAGACGGTCACGTTGTCCAGCTTCTGCAACTCCTTGGCCAGGCGTTTGCAGTAACCGCAGTTGGGATCCTCGAAGGTGGCCAGAACCCGCTTGCCGTCGCCCCGCACCTGCTTGATGGCACGCTCCAGCGGTAGGTCGGCGAAGCGGATGGCGGTCAGTTTGCGCAGGCGCTCCTCGGTGACGTTCTTCATGTTGCGACCGTCGATCAGTTGGCCGCCAACCATGATGGCGCTGACCTTCTCGTCGGTATAGAAGATATTGCCGTCGGCGTACACCTCGTACAAGCCGAGATAACCGGCCTTGCTGACGCTCTCTACCTTGGCGCCGAGGCGCTCCTCCATTGTCTTGCGGATCTCCGCCTCGTTGGCCGCCAGGGCCGGGCAGAGGCTTGCGGCGAACGCCAGCGCCAACAGTTTTTTCAACATGAAGATCTCCTAGAACGCACCAAGCGCATAGCGCGCCAGGGAATTTTTTATGAAGGGCAGCCGATCGGTCAGGTTCAGCCCGAAATTGCGCAATGGCCGCAAACCCGGCCCATTCTTGAACAGGCGGCGCAAGCCGTCGGTCGCCCCCTGCATTAACAAGGTTTCTTCGCGCCGGGCCCGCTGATAGCGCTGCAACAGCCGCAGGTCGCCAAGATCCTGCCAGGGCGGCGTTGCCGCCAACAGGGATGCCAACTCCCGGGCATCCTGAAAACCGAGATTGATGCCATGCCCGGACAAGGGATGAATCCCATGCGCCGCATCGCCCACCAGCGCCAGACGTGGCGCCACGGTCTGCGGTACGCGCATCAGGCGCAAGGGGAAAGCGGCAGCCGGCGTCAGCAATTCGAGACCGCCAAGGACGCTACCCCCGGCGGCAGCAACCCGTTCGCACAAGGCTTCCGGCGCCAGCTCGCAGAGTTCATCGGCATGTTCATCAGGAGTGGACCAGACGATGGATATGCGGTTCCCGGGCAGGGGCAGATAGGCCAGCACGCCATCGTCGCGAAACCATTGATAGGCGGTATCGCGGTGCGCCCTGGCGGTGGCGAAGTTGGCCACCAGGCCCTTCTCGCCATAGGGCGTATTGACGGAAGCGAGACCGGCGGCCTGACGTGTCCACGAGTCGCGCCCGTCGGCACCGACGAGCAGGCGGGCGGAGAGCGTCGTTCCATCGGCCAGGCGGAGCACTGCCGCGTCGTGGCGGAACTCGATGCCCGCTGGCGCAGCCGGGCAGAACAGTGTCAGATTGGCCTGGCGCTTGGCCGTTTCCCAGAACTCGCAAGCCATCAGCGAGGACTCGACGATCCAGCCGAGTTCCGGTACGCCGGTTTCGTAGGCGGAAAAGCTCAGCTGCCCACCGGCATCGCCAAACACCTGCATATGGCGGATCGGCGCCAGACGTTCGGCCGGAAGATGTTTCCAGGCCCCGAGCGCCGCCAGAAAGGCGACATTGGCTGGACTGACCGCGTAGATTCGGGCGTCCCAGCCATCCGGCGCGATGGGCGGACGATTTTCGACCAGCGCGATGCGCAGGCGGGTGTCGCGCAGGGCCAAGGCCAGACTGGCGCCGGCCAGACCGCCGCCGACGATGATCAGATCAAAGTGCTGCATGCCGGCAATTATGCCGCTTCACGACAGTGCAGCAAAACGTCAGGCTGGATTTCCGCCTGAGGGCGGCTTGTTCTGGCGTGGACGCCGGTTGTTGTTGGTGCGCGGCCGGTGCTTCTTCTGCGCATTGGCGGCGCCGCCGGGCTTGCCCTGCGGCATCGCCGAGCGCCCCGGATTGCCGACGGATTCATTGCCCGAGATGCGGTTGCCGGGAGCGAGCTGAATTTCCAGCTCGATGATCTCGTCCCACTGTTCGTCGGTGCGATCGCGCTCCGGAACGGACAGCAATTCGCGCAAGCGGCGACGATTGTCGTTGGGCGGCGGCGCAACGCTCGGAACTTCGGGAGGGTTTTCGGGATTCTGATTGGTCATCGCAAAATTAAAAGCGGAGCCCGTTCAACACGGGCCCCGCATAGAGTAATACCTGCTTATTTCTTCTTGGCGGCGGTCTTCTTGGCGGCAACAGATGCCTTGAAAGCCGTGCCGGCGGTGAATTTCGGCACCGTAGTGGCCGGAATCTTCAACGTGGCGCCGGTCTTCGGATTCTTGCCGGTGCGCGCAGCGCGCTTCGCGGACTTGAACGTGCCGAAACCGACGAGCGTGACCGATTCACCCTTGGTCACGGTTTTGACAACTGCCGCGACGATGGCGGACAACGCCTTGTCAGCAGCAGCCTTGGTAATACCAGCTTCTTTTGCAGCAACTTCGACCAGCTCGGATTTATTCATCTAAGTGCCTCCTAGTTACCTGTGTTTGATTAAGAAAACTGGCCGT
>PHCU01000222.1 GCA_002842345.1 Betaproteobacteria bacterium HGW-Betaproteobacteria-12
CGATCAGATCGACTGGATCGAACTCAACGAAGCCTTCGCCGCGCAGGCGCTGGCGGTGATCCGTGATCTTGGCCTGGACGAAGACAAAGTCAATCCGCTGGGTGGCGCGATTGCCCTGGGCCATCCGCTGGGTGCCACCGGTGCCATTCGCACCGCCACCATCGTGCATGGCATGCGTCGGCGCAAGCTCAAGTACGGAATGGTGACGATGTGTATCGGCACCGGCATGGGTGCGGCTGGCATCTACGAAGCGCTCTGATTACACAGCCATTGGATGACGAAAACGGCGCCCAGTGGGCGCCGTTCTTGTTTGCGCGACGCGGATGCCGCGGATAAAAAATGTCGCCTGTCAAGAATTCTCTGCTGACAGGCAACACACCTAAGTCTATATGGGGCAAGGATTTTGGCTTCTATGCCAGCTTCTAGCACATACCTGCTCTTGCAAGCTGGGAGCCACATAGGAGCAAGGCGGTTGCGGGTCTCTGCGTAGCCGAGCAAGCGTCCGGTAATGTCCGTGCAAATGATATGACAAGGCTCCCGTGAGCCATAGCCCAGAAAAGCGAAGGCGCAGGTCAGTGACCTGCGCCTTCGTGAGTTGCCGCCGATGTGAGGCACGCCTACGTCGGCGGCGCGTCCCGTCGGGGCGTTGACGGCGTTTTCGCGGCCATCCCTTTCCTGAATCCCCGATCCCGTGCGATGAACGCTTCCAGCATGTGCGGGATCAGCGTCACCGCGTCGACCGCCTCGCCGTAGGTCTGCGTGTGCAGCGTGGCGTAGCGGTCAAGATCAGCCTTCAGGCTGGCCGGACACGCGAATGTCAGCTTGAAGGTCTCGCTCTTGGGTAGTGGGCCGAGCCGCAGTTTGTTCGTGTTCATTGCGATGATCCTCTCTGGAAGAACAGCGGTTGGTACGGCCGCAGCACCAGATCCCGGTTGACGATGATGCGCACCGGCAGGCCGGGGCGAGCCGTCAGCGTGGGCTGGATGTTCATGTTGCGGCGGGTCATTTCCTGGCCGATCTGGTTCACGCTGTCCTGCACGCTGTCGCGGCCGGCGACGATGACGCGATCGCCGTCCTGGCGATTCTCCGGGGCGGCCAGCTCGGCGCCGACACCCAGCAGCGTGGTCAGCACCGCGCCAGCGAAGACGCGGTCCCAATGCCAATCGACACCATCCTCTAGGCCCGCGTAGCCGGCCGGGTCGGTGCCCACGAGGTTGTCGAGCTGGCTTGATGAAGTGTCCGGCAGGATCAGTCGGTGCCACACCATCTGGATTCGGGTCTGCCCGTAGCTGACCTGGCTGTTGTAGCTGCCCAGAATGCGCGAGCCCTGCGGGATCAGCAGATGGCGGCCGGTGGCCGTGTCGTAGATCGGCTCCGTCACCGTGGCGATCACGTCGCCCGGCAGGTCGGATTTGATGCCCGTCACCAGTGCGCCCGCGATCACCGTGCCGGCCATCACCTGGTACGGTGAGGTCGGCAGTTGCAGGTTGCCGGAATTACGGGTTTGCGTAGAACCGGCATTGCTCAGAAACGCTTCCTTCTGGTCCTGCCGGTTCTGCACGGCGGTGGGATCGGCAGGCTGCGCAGCCGTCGAAGCCGGCCCGGCGGCTAGCGGGTCGAAGCCAGCCAGCCCGGTCAGCGGTGGCGGCCCTGCCACGCTCTGAGTGGGAGCGGCTACGGCAGCGCGCTGTCCGCCCGTGCTGAAGAACACGGACGAAGCCGCCGCTTCCTCGGCCTCCTTGAGCCGTGCCAGGCGCTCGGTCTCTGCCGGGTCATAGCCCGGTTGTGAGTAACCCTGCGCCCGCTGCTCGGCGCGCAGGATCGGCGCGCCGAGGTCGCCGGGCAGCGGTTCGCCCAGCTCCGGCGGCAGCGATGGCAAGGTCGGCGGTAGTTGCGAATAGTCGGTGGGCAACTGCGCCAGCCCTTCGGAGCGCGACACGCGATCGACGTTGTACAGCTCGGCCGACTCGCCTGCGCCACGGCGCTGCGGTGCTTGCAGCGACCAGAGCGTTGCGCCCAATACGGTGGTGGCCACGCTGCCGACCAGCACCGCCAGCATGCGCCGGTTCAACCGCGTGACCGGACGCGGCTGCGCCCGCAGGGCGACTTGTTCCGGCGCCAGCTTCGGTGCGGCGCGAGGCATGTCTGGGGAATCGTCTTGGCTCATGGTCAGTTCCCCCGCGCGACGCCATCCGTGCGCTCGATGCGCACCACGTCGCTCTTGTCGCCGCCCAGGCGCAGTTCGGCGGCGCCGAACAACCGGTCCACGATGTAGTACGGCGCGCGGAAGCGGTAGTTCACGAGCTGGCCGTCGCCCTGCGCGCCGATAACGAACAGCGGCGGTAATTCACCCTGCGCGATGCCGGCCGGGAACTGGATGTAGACCTTCTCGCTGTCGTCGAAAGCGCGCAGCGGCTTCCAAGGCGGACTACTGCCGCTGATCGCGTAACGGAAGCGGATGTTCTCCAGCGTCAGGCCCGTATCGACCGGCGCGGTGCTTTGCGCCGCCTGTGACTGCCGCTGCAAGGCGAGCATGCGGTCGCGCGGATAGTCCCAGGACACCGACGCCATCCACGCCCTCTCGGTCGAGGTCAGCTCGATCAGGTACGTCCTGCGGCTGGTGGTGATGACCAGGTTGGTCTTCAGTCCGGTGCGGGTGGGCTTCACCAGCACGTTGACTCGCAACTCGTCACCGCCGCCGCTGGAGGTATCGCCGACGATCCAGCGTACCGTGTCGCCGGCGGCGACCGTCACCAGTTCCTCGCCGGACTGCAAGGCGATCATCGTCACGCGGCCTGGACTGGTATAGACCTGATAGAGCGCGCCGTCGGTGAAAGGCCAGACCTGAATCGCGTTGATGTAGCCTTCGCGTGTGGGCGCCATGCGTGCTTCCGCGTTGGCGAGGGATACGCGCTCGCGCGCGTCTTCCGGCTCGGGCGTCGGCGGCGTCTCGTCCTGCACCGGCAGCGGCATCAACTGTCCCGGCAGCGGCAAGGGCTCCGGCACCGCGACCACTTCCACAGGCAGGGGCGGTTCGGGCAGGGGCTGCGCCTGCACCGGCTCGTCGAGCGTGATGGTCGGCGGCTTGCGCGGCGTGGCGCAGCCCGCCAGCGTGACGGTAATCAGTACAACAGCGTAAAAGCGTAAAGACGGTTTCATGGCCTGTCTCCTTCGATCGAGTCGAGTTCCCGGCTCCACGACAAGCCGTTGATGTAGATGCCCAAGGGATTGCGGCGCAGCCGCTCCTCGGTGCGCGGCGCTTGCAGCACGATCGAAACCACCGCCGTCCAGCGCTCCAGTCCTGCCGCTGCGCCGTTGACGTAGCGGCGCTCCGTCCACCGCACCTGAAATGACGCATCGCTTGCGCGCACGACGCTGTTGACCTGTACCGTCACCGTTTCCCGGCCGATGCGCGCGAAGGGATCGTTGACGCGCGCGTAGTCATTGAGCACGGCTGCGCCGCGGTCGGTGGTGTAGTCGTAGGCATCCAGCCAGTTCTGCCGCACCACGATCGGGTCGATGGACAGCGAGCGCACCAGCGTGACGAAGCGCGCGAGGTGATGCGCGGCCTGCGCATCGTTGGGCCGGTACGGCGTGGCGGCTTCGCCAACGGCGCGGACCTGCCCGCCGTGGTCCACCTCCACCACGTAGGGCGTGACGATGGACTGCGCTGAGCGCCACACAAGGCCGCCGGCCATCAGCAACGCGAGTGCGAGGCAGCCAAAGGCCATCAGCCGCCAGTTCTTTGCCTGTACGCGGGCCGAGCCGATGCGCTCGTCCCATACCTGTTCGGCGGCCTGGTACGGCGTGGCCGGCTGCGGTGTGTCGGCGTAGCGCACCTGCGGTCGTTTGAATCGCATGGCAGGTTCTCCTTATGAGTTCGATGGGTCGCGCAGGCTGGGGCCGCTGCCCGAGCCGCCGCCGTCGCCGCCGCGCAGCGTGTGTGCGACGGTGGTGGCGGCATGGGTGAGCTGCTGGCGGCGTTGCAGGCGGCTGGCCCACGCGGGTTGTCCGGTGTTGGCGGTCGCGGCCGCCGCGCTGCCCTGAGCGGGCGAGCCGGCAGCAGCGCTGCCTGTGGAAGCATCGGGATTGATGGCGGCAGCGGCACGCGTCTTCAGCGACTGCGCACCGGCGGCCACGTGCTGCCCGACCGACTGCGCGCCGGTCCGGGCGACGTTGCCGA
>PHCU01000059.1 GCA_002842345.1 Betaproteobacteria bacterium HGW-Betaproteobacteria-12
CTCGTAGCTGACCTGTCCCGGGTAAATGATCACGGGTTCCGGGTGGATCAGCAGCGGCGGGGGAAAACCGCCGATGTCGATGTGGCCGTAAAAGCCGGGCTGGCCAATGCTGACCGAAACCTGCGCCGAGGCCGGGGCGCTCAGGGCGGCGGCAATGACGGCGGTGGCGATGAGGAAGCGTTTCATTTCATACTTTCCTGAATGGGGGTGTCCACTCAACGTCACCGCGAGACGAACGGCTGACCGGCGAAGTGCAACAAAATGTGAATCAGGCTCGGCGCTGCCAGATCTGCCATCGTTCGCGGCCGGCGAAAACCGGGATCGAATCGCTGACCTCGAGGTCTTCGATGCAAGCGAAGTGTGGACCGAGCAGTTCATCGAGCTGTTCCGGCAGGATGCCGAACGGTGGTCCCTTGAGCTGGTCGCAGAGGAAGAAGTAGCCCACCAGCCGGCCGCCGGCGGGCAACAGTTCGGCGACCCGCCGGCCCCAGTCCGCCCACAAATTGCGCGGCAGGGCGCAGAGAAAGGCGCGTTCGTAGATCAGCGCGTACGGCCGGGCCGGCACGAAAGTAAAAAAATCGGCGCAAAGCAGGTCGACGGCGGCCGTGCCGAGCACCTCGCGGGCCTTGGCCACCGCCTTCGGCGAGAAATCCAGTGCCGTCACCGGCCAGCTTGCGGCGGCCAGGTGGGCCGCTTCCCAGGCGCTGCCGCAACCGGGGATCAGCGTGTTCAGCGGCTCTGCCTGGGCGGCGACGAAAGCGGCGAAGGCCGCCGGCACGCGGCCGGCGTCCCAGGGCGTGACGCCCTCGCCGAAGCGCTTGCACCAGAAATCCGGATGTTCCGGGCGCTGTTCCGGCGCTTTGATCTGGGTCGCGGAGGGCCTCTGCTCGCTCATGCTAAGATGCCTGTCTTCCCCATTACTCCCGCGTGCCGCTTCATGTCTGCTCTCTCGAAGATCATCATCGCCTCCCGTGAATCCCGCCTCGCCATGTGGCAGGCCGTCCATGTCCAGGGCCGCCTGGCCGGCCTGAATCCAGGGGCGGAAGTCGTCATTCTAGGCATGACCACCAAGGGCGACCAGATTCTCGACCGGCCGCTCGCCGAAATTGGCGGCAAGGGGCTGTTCATCAAGGAACTGGAAGTGGCGATGCACGAAGGCCGCGCTCACCTCGCCGTGCATTCGATGAAGGACGTGCCCATGGTGATGCCGGAAGGCTTCGTGCTGGCCGCCATCTCGGCCCGCGAGAATCCGCGCGATGCCTTCGTCTCGAATAAGTACGCCGGCCTCGACGAACTGCCGGCCGGGGCCGTGGTCGGCACCTCCAGCCTGCGCCGCGAAGCCGTTCTGCGCGCCAAGTATCCGCAACTGGTGATCAAGAGCCTGCGCGGCAATCTCGATACCCGGCTGAAGAAGCTCGACGCTGGCGACTATGACGCGATCATCCTCGCCGCTGCCGGCCTGATCCGGCTCGGTCTGAAGGACCGGATCAAGGCCGTGCTGACGCCCGAGCAGTCGCTGCCGGCCCCAGGTCAGGGGGCGCTGGGCATCGAACTGGTCGACGGTGACGCCGCCATGGCCGCCGTCGTCGCGCCGCTCAACGACCCGGAGACCGCCCATTGCGTCAAGGCCGAGCGTGCCTTCTCGCGGGCGCTGGGTGGCAGCTGCCAGGTGCCGCTGGGCGGCTACGCGGTGATCGACAACGGCCAGCTATGGCTGCGCGGCTTCGTCGCCACCGCCGACGGCAAGGAAATGGTCTCCGCCGAACTACGCGGTGCCCCGGCCGACGATGAGGCGCTTGGTCGGCAACTGGCCGAGACGCTGCGCGCCCAAGGCGCCGACGCCATCCTGGAAAAACTCGCCCACTGCAAATGAACGCCAGCCCGCTGGCCGGCCGCCGTATCGTCGTCACCCGGCCGCTGGCCCAGGCCGCGCCGCTGGCCGAGGCGATCACCGCCGCTGGCGGCGAACCGCTGATCTTTCCGCTGCTGGAAATCGCCCCGGCCGACGATCCGCAACCGCTGGCCGAGGCCGCGGCGCAGCTTGCCCAATACGCCTGGGCCGTATTCATCAGCCCGAATGCTGTCGATTATGCGTTGCCGACCCTGTTGGCCTATGCGCCATGGCCGGCCAGCCTGCGTCCGGCGGCGGTCGGCCAGGGTACGGTGCGGGCGTTGGCGGCGCATGGCGTCGGTGGTTGCATCGCCCCGCGCGAACGCTTCGATTCGGAAGCCCTGCTGGCCCTGCCCGAACTCGCCGCTGAACGGGTGGCCGGCACCCGGGTGGCGATTTTTCGCGGCGACGGCGGGCGCGAACTGCTGGCCGATACCCTGCGTGAGCGCGGGGCGATGGTCGATTGCATCACCTGCTACCGTCGCTCGGCGCCGTCCAGTGGCTGCCAGCCGCTGCTCGACGCCTGGCGTGCCGGCGGTCTTGACGCCCTGGCGGTGTCGAGCAGCGAAGGCCTGCGCTACCTGCTGGCGCTGCTCGACGACGAGGGCCGCCAGCACTTGCAGGCCACGCCGTTGTTCGTGCCGCATGCCCGCATCGCCGAGACGGCGCGGGAATTGGGTTTAAGCAACATTATCCTGAGCGGTGCCGCCGACGCCGGCATTCTGGCCGCCTTACTTGCTTATAATTGGCCGGCATGACACCCGACAACGCCCCCCTTTCCGACCCGAATTCCTCCCTGGTGGCGGCACACGGCCGTTCCACCTGGCGCAATCCGTGGTTTTTCCTGGCCCTGGCGGCGCTGCTGCTGGCCGGCTGGCAATGGCTGGAAACCCGCCAACAATTGACCGAGACGCGCCAGGAAGTGGCGCAGCGTCTGGCCGAGGCCGAAGCCGCCGGCAAGGAAGAGCGCGGCGCCCGCGGCCAGTTGCTGGAACAGGTCGAAGGGCTGCAGGCCAAACTCGGCGCAGTCGAAAGCCGCCTGGCTGAATTCGAAAACCAGGGCGAGTCTCTGCAGACGCTGTACGACGAACTGGCGCGTGGCCGTGAGGAAGCGACCCTGCTCGAAGTCGAGCAGGCCATCACGCTGGCGGCGCAGCAACTGCAACTGGCCGGCAATGTCGCGGTGGCGGTGCTGGCCCTGCAGACAGCCGACAGCCGTCTGGCCCGTCTCGACCGGCCGTTGTATCTGCCCTTGCGGGCCGCCCTGGCGAAGGATCTGGCGCGCCTGAACAGGCTGCCGTTCGTCGATGTCCCGGGGCTCAGCCTGCGCCTGGAGGAGATCATCGTCGGCGTCGACAAGTTCCCGCTGGGAGCGCTCGGCCGGCCGGCCGAGCAGCTGGCGCCACCGGCCGAGCCGGTCGTCGTTCAGGCCTGGTGGCAACAGGCGGCGAACGACATCTGGCAGGAATTGAAAGGCCTGGTGCGCATCCAGCGCGTCGATCAGGCCGACCAGCCGCTGCTGGCGCCGGGACAGAGCTTCTTCCTGCGCGAGAACCTCAAGCTGCGCCTGCTCAATGCCCGGTTGGCCTTGCTGGCCCGCGATCACGGCACTTTCCGCAATGAGCTGAAAGTGGCGCAGGGCTGGCTGAAGCGTTATTTCGCCGCCGACGACAAGGCTGTCAAGGCGGCGCAGGCGGGTCTGCAGCAACTGCTGGCAACGGATTTCAATATTGCCCTGCCGACCCTGAACGATAGCCACGCGGCCCTGCGCCAGTTGATGGGCCGCAAGGAAAAGCGGTGAGAGGCTTGTTCTGGGTCCTGGCGCTGTTTGCGGCGGCCGTGGCCGTCGCCCTCGGTGCGCGGATGAACGATGGCTACGTCTTGCTGGCGCTGCCGCCGTACCGGGCGGAAGTGACGCTGAACCTGTTCCTACTTGCCCTGGCGATCCTCTTTCTCGTGGCCTATGCGCTGTTGCGCACGCTCTCCTACACCTTCGGCCTGCCGGAGCGGGCCCGTCGCTATCGGGCACAACGCAGCCACGAGCGCGCTGCCCAGGTTTTCCAGGAAGCCGTGCGTCTGCTCTTCGAAGGGCGTTTTGGTCAGGCCCTGAAAAAGGCGGCCGAGGCGCACGCCGCCGGTACGGCACCCGGACTGTCGGCGCTGATTGCCGCGCGCGCCGCCCAACGCATGCGCGAGGCGGGAAAACAGCAGGACTGGATGGAGCGGGCCAAGGCCAGCGATCCGCGGACCGAAGCGGCGACGCTGATGCTGGAAGCCGAAATGATGAACGAGGTGCGCCGCTTCGACGAGGCGCTGCAGGCCTTGGCCAAGCTGCAGGGCAAACAGGGACGGCACATCGCTGCCCTGCGCCTGGAATTGCGGGCGCGCCAGGGAATCGGCGACTGGGACGGCGTATTGAAATTGCTGCGTCAGTTGGCCAAGCGTGATGCGCTGCCGGCGGAAGTGGTACGCGAGACGCGAACTCAGGCACATCTTGGCAACATAGCCCACAGCGCCGGCGATGCCGGGCGGCTGATCGCCTATCTGCGGGCGCTGCCGGTCGAGGAGCGCGGTCAGCGCGTCGTCCTTGCCGCGGCGCGGGCCCTGCTCGCCATCGGGGCCGCTGGCGAGGCGCAGAAACTGATCGAGGCGGTATTCGATGCCACCGGCCATGACGAATGGCAGGCCGAACTGGTGGCCATCTACGGCCGGCTCGATGATGGCGAACAGCTGGCCCGTATCGCCCGTGCCGAAGCCTGGTTGCTACAGTATCCGAGCGACGCCCGGCTGCTCAAGGCGCTGGGCCGGATGTGCATCCGCCAGCGGCTGTGGGGCAAGGCGCAGAGCTATCTGGAGGCCTCGCTGGCGATTGCGCCGACGCAGCAGGCCCATCTTGAACTGGCCAAACTGTTCGACCAGCTGGAGCGGACGGAGCAGGCCAACCAACATTACCGGGCCAGCGCCCTGCTCGACGCGGGCTAGCAGGCGCATGCCGGGACGGAGAAGACCATGCTGAACATCGACATGCGCAAGATCTACAACTTCTACCCGGTCGAGCCGAAGCCCGGTGTGGCTGCCCTGCCGACCGGCGGCGACCTTTACTACGAGTGTCTGGACTGCACCGTCGTCGTCAATTCCGTGCCGCACATCAAGGCCGCCTGCGCTTGTGGCAACCTGGCCGGCAGCGGCGGCCAGCTGAGTGTCAAGGACCCGGCGCGCGTCCAGGTCGTGCGCGGCAAACTCAAGTAGTCATTAGTTGCTAGTTGTTAGTCGTTGGCAAGAACAGTTGAGGGCGCCAAGGCGCCCTCAACTACTCCCTAGCAACTGCTTTCCAGCCAGTCCTGCGGCTTGAGGAAGACCTCGTAGAGTTCGGCTTCCGGGCTGCCGGGCTCCGGATGCCAGTCGTAGCGCCATTTGACGATCGGCGGCAGCGACATCAGGATCGATTCGGTGCGCCCGCCCGATTGCAGGCCGAATAGCGTGCCGCGGTCCCAGACCAGGTTGAATTCGACATAGCGGCCGCGGCGGTAGGCCTGGAAGTCGCGTTCGCGTTCGCCGTAGGGCGTGTCGCGGTGTTTGGCCAGGATCGGCAGATAGGCCGCGGTGAAGGCATTGCCGACCGCCTGGGTCAGCGCGAAGCAGCGCTCGAAACCGCCTTCGTTCAGGTCGTCGAAGAAGATGCCGCCGACGCCGCGCGGCTCGTTGCGGTGTTTCAGGAAGAAATACTCGTCGCACCACTGCTTGTATTTCGGATGGACGTCTGCGCCGAACGGGGTCAGCGCTTCCTGGCAGGTCTGGTGAAAATGCACGACATCCTCGCGCTGGCCGTAATAGGGCGTCAGGTCCATGCCGCCGCCGAACCACCAGACGTCCTCTTCGCCTTCCTTGCGGGCGACGAAGCAGCGCACGTTCATGTGTGCGGTCGGGCAGTAGGGATTGCGCGGATGCAGCACCAGCGAGACGCCCAGCGCTTCCCAGGCGCGCCCGGCCAGTTGCGGACGGACCGCGGTGGCCGAGGCCGGCAGCGCGGTGCCGGTGACATGCGAGAAATTCACGCCGCCACGCTCGAAGAACGCGCCTTCCTCGATCAGCCGCGAAATCCCACCGCCGCCTTCCGGGCGCACCCAGGAATCGCTGCGGAAGGGCTGGCCGTCGAAGGCTTCCAGTTCGCCGACGATGCGGCCTTGCAGGCCGGTGAAGAAATCCTTGAGGCGGGTGCTGTCCATGCAGGCTCCGAAAATGAAAACGGGCGGCTCATCACGATGATGAGCCGCCCGTCAGAGTGGCTTGTACCGAATTGGTTCAGCGGCTGATGGCGCGGTGGCCAATATCCTTGCGGAACTGCATGCCGTCGAACTGGACCTGCACCGCCGCCTCGTAGGCGCGCTTCTGGGCCAGCTTGACGTTTTCGCCGAGCGCCGTGACACACAGCACACGGCCGCCGGCGGTGACCACCTTGCCGTCCTGGCCGGTCGTGCCGGCGTGGAAGACGTGGGCGTCCTCGCCGAAGCTGTTGCCGTTGGGCAACCCGTGGATGACGTCACCCTTCTGCGGGCTGTCCGGGTAATTGGCGGCGGCCAGCACGACGCCGAGGGCGACGCGGCGGTCCCATTCGGCCTCGACCTGATCGAGCGTGCCGTCGACGCCGTGTTCGATCAGCTTGACGAAGTCGGACTTCAGGCGCATCAGGATCGGCTGGGTTTCCGGGTCGCCCATCCGGCAGTTGAATTCCAGCGTCTTGACCGAACCGTCCTTGCCGATCATCAGGCCGGCATAGAGGAAGCCGGAGAACGGGATGCCGTCGGCGGCCATGCCGCGCACCGTCGGCAGGATGATCTCGCGCATCGCCTTGGCATGCACTTCCGGGGTCACGCACGGGGCCGGGGAATAGGCGCCCATGCCGCCGGTGTTCGGACCCTGGTCGCCGTCGAAGATGCGCTTGTGGTCCTGGCTGGAGGCCAGGGCGAGCACGTTCTTGCCGTCCACCATGACGATGAAGCTGGCTTCCTCACCGTCGAGGAAATCCTCGATGACGACGCGGGCGCCGGCATCGCCGAGCTTGTTGCCGGACAGCATGTCGTCGATCGCAGCGTGAGCTTCGTCGAGGCTCATGGCGACGACGACACCCTTGCCGGCGGCGAGGCCGTCGGCCTTGATGACGATCGGTGCGCCCTGCTTATCGATGTAGGCATGCGCCGCTGCCGGATCGGAGAAAGTCGCGAAACCGGCGGTCGGGATGTTGTGGCGGGCCATGAAGCGCTTGGCGAAATCCTTCGAGGATTCGAGCTGCGCCGCTTCCTTGGTCGGGCCGAAGATCTTCAGGCCGCGGTTGCGGAAGACGTTGACCACGCCAGCGGCCAGCGGCGCTTCCGGGCCGACGACGGTGAGGTGGATCTTGTTCTGCTCGACGAAGTCGGCCAGGGCTTCCGGATCGGTGATGGCGAGGTTTTCCAGCTCGTGCTCGCGCGCCGTGCCGGCGTTGCCGGGGGCGACATAGACCTTCTGCAGGCCGGGCGTCTGCGCCAGGCGCCAGGCCATGGCGTGCTCGCGGCCGCCGGAACCGATTACCAGTAGTTTCATGGCTGATCTCTGTTGAGTGCTGTTCTTAGTGACGGAAGTGGCGGGCGCCGGTGAACACCATGGCCAGGCCGTGCTCGTCGGCGGCGGCGATGACTTCCTCGTCGCGCATCGAGCCGCCCGGCTGGATCACAGCGCCGGCGCCGGCTTCGGCCAGCACGTCGACGCCGTCACGGAACGGGAAGAAGGCATCCGACGCGACGACCGAACCCTTGAGCGACAGGCCGGCGTGGGTAGCCTTGATGCTGGCGATCTTGGTCGAATCGACGCGGCTCATCTGGCCGGCGCCGACGCCGAGCGTCATGCCGCCGCCGCAGAAGACGATGGCGTTGGACTTGACGAACTTGGCGACGCGCTCGGCGAACAGCAGGTCTTCGATCTGCTGGGCGGTCGGCTGCACCTTGGTGACCACCGTGAGGCCGCTGGCCTGGGCGGTGAAGTTGTCCGGCGTCTGCACCAGCAGGCCGCCGCCGACGCGCTTGTACTCCAGCGCATTGAGCTGGCGCGAGATCGGTACGACCAGGACGCGCAGGTTGGTCTTGCCGGCCAGCGCGGCCTTGGCTTCGGCGGTGAAGGACGGGGCGATCAGCACTTCGACGAAATGCTTGCGCGCGTTCATCGCTTCAACAACTTCGATGCCGACTTCGCCGTTGAAGGCGATGATGCCGCCGAAGGCCGAGGTCGAGTCGGTCTTGAAGGCCTTTTCGTAGGCGCCGAGCAAGGTGCCATCGATGGCCACGCCGCACGGGTTGGCGTGCTTGACGATGACGCAGGCCGGGGCGTCGAAGGACTTGACGCATTCCCAGGCCGCATCGGAGTCGGCGATGTTGTTGTAGGACAGTTCCTTGCCCTGCAGCTGGCTGTAGGCGGCTATGCTGCCGGCAAGCGGGGAGGCTTCGCGGTAGAAGGCGGCGGACTGGTGCGAGTTTTCGCCGTAGCGCAGGATTTCGCTGCGGTCGAAGGCCAGTTGCAGCTTGGCCGGGAAGACCGACGGCAGCGGTGCGGCTTCGGCCGGCTTGGCTTCGGCGCCGTCGTCCAGCCCGGTCAGCCAGTTGGCGATCATGCTGTCGTAGCGGGCGGTATGCGTGAACGCCTTCTTGGCCAGGCCGAAGCGGGTTGCCAGTTGCAGCGCGCCGGCGTTGGCCTGCATTTCGGCGAGCAGCGGGGCGTAGTCTTCCGGATCGGTGACGATGGCCACGCCGGCGTAGTTCTTGGCCGACGAGCGGACCATGGCCGGGCCGCCGATGTCGATGTTCTCGATCGCGTCTTCCAGCGTCACGCCAGCCTTGGCGATGGTCGCGGCGAACGGGTAGAGGTTCACGCAAACCAGGTCGATGGTCGGAATACCGTGTTCTGCGATGGTTGCCAGGTGTTCCGGCAGGTCGCGCCGGGCCAGGATGCCGCCATGCACCTTCGGGTGCAGGGTCTTGACGCGGCCGTCGAGCATTTCCGGAAAGCCGGTGTAGTCGCCGATTTCAGTGACCGCCAGGCCGGCGTCGCGCAGCATCTTGGCGGTGCCGCCGGTGGACAGCAGCTTGACGCCTTGCGCGGCGAGGCCCTGGGCGAATTCGAGAACACCCGTCTTGTCGGAGACGGAAATCAGCGCTTGCTTGATGGTCATGGTGATTTACAGAAGTTGATGTTCGGTGAGTTTCTTGCGCAGCGTGTTGCGGTTGATGCCGAGCATCTCCGCCGCCAGCGTCTGGTTGTCGCCGGCCTTGGCCAGCACCACTTCAAGCATCGGTTTCTCGACGCTCTTGAGGACCATGTCATAGATGGCGCCCGGCTTTTCCCCGTCCAGGTCGCGAAAGTACTGCTCCAGTGCGTTCACGACGCACCGCCCCAAATCATGTTGGCTCATGCTGCCAACGCCTCCTCGTTGTATTTTAAGTGTCGATGCTCTTCCGCTAGACGGCAGAAGAAGTCGTTCACTGCCTGCATCTGTTGTTCGATGCTGGGCAGGACGTTCATTTCCTTGCGGAAGGCCGCCGAGCCGACCAGCCCCTTGGTGTACCAGGAGATGTGCTTGCGGGCGACCTTGAACCCCGTTTCCGGGCCGTAGAAATCGTAGAGATCCGCCAGGTGAGCCTTGAGAATCTCGTGAATCTCGCTGACTTCGGCCGGCGGCAGATGCGTGCCGGTCTGCAGGTAATGCTCGATCTCGCGAAACAGCCAGGGCCGGCCCTGGGCGGCGCGGCCGATCATGATGCCGTCGGCGCCGGTCACGTCGAGCACGTGTTTGGCCTTTTCCGGCGTCGTGATGTCGCCGTTGGCGATCACCGGAATCCGGATCAGCGTCTTGACCATGGCGATGGTGTCGTACTCGGCTTCGCCGGTGTATTGCTGGCAGCGGGTGCGGCCGTGGATGGCGACGGCGCGCACACCGGCCGATTCGGCGATGCGGGCGATGGTCGGCGCGTTCTTGTTGGCGATGTTCCAGCCGGTGCGAAATTTCAGCGTCACCGGCGTGTCGGGAATGGCGGCGACGACGGCGTCGAGAATCTGGCCGACCAGTTGCTCGTCCTGCATCAGCGCCGAGCCGGCCATTACGTTGCAGACCTTCTTCGCCGGGCAGCCCATGTTGATGTCGATGATCTGGGCGCCGTTGTCGACGTTGTGCCGGGCCGCTTCGGCCATCATCTTCGGATCGGCGCCGGCGATCTGCACCGAGATCGGCGCCACTTCGCCGACGTGGTTGGCGCGGCGCAGCGTCTTGGCGCTGCCGTAGAGCAGCGAGTTCGAGGTGACCATTTCGGAGACGGCCAGACCGGCGCCCATCTTCTTGCACAACTGGCGGAACGGACGATCGGTGACCCCGGCCATCGGCGCGACGAAGAGATTGTTCCGTAAGGTAAAACCGACGAATTCCATGGGCGGCAATGGGGGCAAAAGCGGGCGCGGGGCAAAGCAGGGAAGCCGCGCATTTTACCCGAGTCGGCGCCTAAAAAATAGTCAAATCGTGAAGCTGAGGGTTAACAGCAGGGCGAAGGCCAGTTGCAGACCGGCGGTGGCGGCGAGGATGGCATTGAAGACCGGGCCCGGCGGTTCGCGGCGGAAACGGCCGATCAGCCGCAGCGCCAGCGGCAGCGACAGCAGCGGCAGCAGCACCGGCCAGCCGAGCTCAGCGAGCAGCGGCAGCAGCAGGTAAGGGGCGAGCATTTGCGCCGCGTACAGGCGCTGCGTCGCCGGCCGGCCGAGGCGCACGGCCAGCGTGTTCTTGCCGTTGGCGGCATCGCCGTCGTGGTCGCGGTAATTGTTGACGGTGATCACCGCCGCCGCATGCAGGCCGACCAGCGTCGCGGCGAGCAGGGCGCCGGGGCTCAGGTCCAGCGTCTGCAGGTAATAGCTGCCGCCGACGGCGACCAGGCCGAAGAAGAGGAAGACGAAGATCTCGCCGAGCGGCCCGTAGGCGATCGGCTTCGGGCCGCCGGTATAGGCCCAGCCGGCGGCCAGCGAGCCGAGGCCAATGGCGACGATCGGCCAGCCGCCGTGGCCGACCAGATAGATGCCGCAGAGGAAGGCCAGGGTGAAGGCGAGCCAGGCACCGCTCTGCACCATCGCCGGCGTCAGCCAGCCTTCGGCGGTAGCCCGCTTGGGGCCGAGGCGGCCCGGCGTATCGGTGCCGCGCAGGAAATCGCCGACGTCGTTGAACAGGTTGGTGCCGATCTGGATGAAGGCGGCGCCGAGCGCCGCAGCCAGCAGCGGCAGCCAGAGCAGCGCGCCGTTGTCGTGCCAGGCGACGGCGCTGCCGACAACGACCGGCGACAGCGAGACGCTCAGCGTCTTCGGGCGGCAGGCGAGAAACCAGGCGGTGCTTCGCTTCATGCGGACGGGGTGGGGGACGGAGGTCTAGACTTTAGCGCAGTGGCCGCGTCCTCGTCCTTGGCGCGGATCAAGGCCAGGCGCGGGCGCCCCAGATCATCCGCTTGGCGACGAAATGCCGGGCCGGCGGGCACAGGTCGAGGGCCAGCAGGCCGAGGCCGCGGGCCAGCTTGAGCGGGCCGAAGTCGTTGGAGAAGGCCTTGACGATCCGGTCGGTGAAGAAAGCCCCACCGCGGCGGTCGAGCTGGCGGCTGGCGGCATAGCGTTGCAGGCTGGCGCCGTCGAGGCCATCGGCGAGCAGCGTCTCGGCCAGTTGCCAGGCATCGCGCAGGCCGAGGTTGAAGCCCTGGCCGGAGACCGGGTGCAGCGTCTGGGCGGCGTTCCCGATCCAGACTGCACGGCCGCCGACCAGCGTCTGGCGCTGGCGCAGCGCCAGCGGAAAGCGGCTGCGCGGGCCGGGTTGGGCGAAACGCAGGCGGCGGCCGAACTGCGCTTGCAGCGCGGCGCTGAAGGCGTCGTCATCGAGCGCCATGACGGCGTCGGCCTTGGCCGGTGGCAGCGTGAACACGATCGAGTATTCGTCGCCGAGCGGCAGCAGCGCGAGCGGGCCGTCCGGCGTGAAGCGTTCCCAGGCGCGCTGGTTGTGCCCCGGTGTCGGCGTGACTTCGCAGATCACCGCGTGCTGGGCGTAGTCGCTGACGGTGACGGCCGGGTCGTCGCCGGGCGTGCCTTCGGCGTGCACCAGCAGCCGGCAGCGGATGGTGCGCAACTGGCCGGCATGGCGCAGGGCGACGGTGGCACCGTCATCGGCGGACTGGATGTCGAGGATCTCGGCTTCGGCGAGCAGGACGTCGGTGGCGAGGTTGGCCGCCAGTGCGGCGGTCAGGTCGCGGTAGCGAACGACGTAGCCGAGTGCCGGCAGCCGGTAGTCGCTGCGGTCGATCAGCGTGCGGCCGAAGCCGTCCTTCTGCGATACATGGATGGTCTCGATCGGCGTCGCGGCGCGGCTCGGCCAGGAATTGATCTGTTCGAGCAGCTCGCGGGCGCCGTGCGACAGCGCCAGGGCGCGCGGGTCGGCCTGCAGCGCTGCCTGAGGGCGACGGTCCACCAGCAGCGATTTCTGCCCGCCGGCGGCCAGCGCCAGATGCAGCGTCAGGCCGACCGGGCCAGCGCCGACGATCAGGATGTCGACGTGTTCGACGGCCTCAGTCATGGCGCATGACTTCCTCGATCTCGGCCACCGTCTTCGGCGCCGTGGTGTAGACATGGCAGCCGTCGGCGGTGACGCGCACGTCGTCCTCGATGCGGATGCCGATGCCGGCCAGCGCCTCGGGGATGTCGGCGGCCGGGCGGATGTAGAGGCCCGGTTCGACGGTCACGGTCATGCCCGGCTGCAGGGGCGTCCACTGGTCGCCGACCTTGTATTCGCCGGCGTCGTGCACGTCCAGGCCGAGCCAGTGGCCGGTGCGGTGCATGTAGAAGCGCTTGTAGTCGCCCTTCTCGATCAGGCTGTCGAGGTCGCCCTGCAGCAGCTTGAGGTCGACCAGGCCGCGGGTCAGTACGCGCACCGCGGCATCGTGCGCCTCCATGAAATGCCGGCCGGGGGCGGTGGCAGCGATGGCGGCGTCCTGCGCCGCCAGCACGATTTCGTAGACGTCCTTCTGCGCCGCATTGAAGTGGCCATTGACCGGAAAAGTGCGGGTGATGTCGGCGGCGTAGCCCGCGACTTCGCAGCCGGCATCGATCAGCACCAGGGTGTGGTCGTTGAGCAGTTTGTTGTTGTCGACGTAGTGCAGCACGCAGGCATTGGCGCCACCGGCGACGATCGGCGTGTAGGCGTGGGCGTCGGCGCCGCGCTTGCGGAACTCGTAGGAGAGTTCGGCTTCCAGTTCGTACTCGGCCATCCCTGGGCGGCAGGCGCGCATGGCGCGGGCGTGCCCGGCGCTGGCGATGTCGGCCGAGCGCTGCTGGATCGCCGCTTCGGCGTCGTCCTTGACCAGGCGCATGGCGTCGAGCTCAAAGCGCAGGTCGTGGATGGCGCGCGGCGCCCGCTTGCCGGCCCGGGTCTGGGCACGTACTTCGTTGAGTGCCTTGGCGATGCGGGCATCCCAACCGGCATCGTGGCCGATGGCATGCCACAGCGTGTCGCGGTCGACCAGCAGTTCCGGCAGTCGTTTGTCGAATTGCTCGATCGGGTAGGCGGCATCAAAACCGAAGGCGGTTTTGGCGGCCTTTGGGCCGTAGCGGTAGCCGTCCCAGATCTCCCGCTCTTCATGCTTCTCGCGGCAGAACAGGATGGATTTCGGGCGGCTCTTGCCATCCCGGGCGCCGACCAGCACGACCACCGCTTCCGGCTCCGGGAAGCCGGTCAGGTACCAGAAGTAGCTGTCGAAGCGGTAGGGGTGATGGGCATCGCGATTGCGGATGACTTCCGGCGCCGTCGGCACGATGGCGACGCCGGCGCCGATGGTTTTCAGCAGGCGTTTGCGGCGGGCGATGAAATGGGCGTGGCTCATGGCGTTCTCAGTTCGGCATCCAGTTCCGCAAGGCGTTGCGGCGTTCCTACGTCGACCCAGCGGCCTGTGTGGCGTTCCCCGCTCAGCGTTCCGGCGGCGATGGTGGCGTCGAGCAGTGGGCGCAGTTTCATCACCGCACCCGGCGGTACGCCGGCAAAGAAACTCGGCGAAAAGACACCTATGCCGGCGTAGGTGAGCGTTTGCTCACTATTGGCAAGAATGACCTTGTCGCCGTCCAGGCTGAAGTCGCCGCGCGCATGGTGGGCCGGGTTGGCGACCATGACCAGGTGCGCCGTTCGGTCGGCTAACTGCCGGGCGCGGGCAACGTCCCAGTCGCACCAGATGTCGCCATTGACCACCAGGAAGGGCGCCTCGCCGAGCAGCGGCAGGGCATTGGCGATGCCGCCGGCGGTTTCCAGGGCGCCCGGTGGTTCCGGCGAGTAGCGGATGGCAAGTCCCCACTGCGACCCGTCGCCCAGCGCCTGCTCGATCTGTTCGCCGAGATGGGCGTGGTTGATGACGATCTCGCCAAAGCCGGCCGCCGCCAGACGCTCCAGGTGCCAGACGATCAGCGGCTTGCCGCCGGCAGCCAGCAAGGGCTTCGGGGTGTGGTCGGTCAGCGGCCGCATGCGTTCGCCGCGGCCGGCGGCGAGGATAAAGGCTTTCATCTGGTTTCTGGTTGCCTGCCGTTAGCGGCGGTAGCCGATTTGCTCGGTCTTGCCATCAAGCTTGTCGAGCAGGTTGAGCAGCGGTTTCAGTTGCACGTAACGGCTGGCGGTCTTCTTGGCGTAGTTGATGAAGCGCGGCAGGTCATCGAGGTACTTGTCCTTGCCGTCGCGGTAGTTCAGGCGGCAGAAGATGCCGAGCACCTTGAGGTGGCGCTGCAGGCCCATCAGTTCGTACTCGCGCCAGAAGGCGCCGAAGTCCTCGCGCACCGGCAGGCCGGCGGCGCGGGCTTTTTCCCAGTAGCGGACGACCCAGTCGATTTCCTGCTCTTCGTCCCAGGAAATGAAGGCGTCGCGGAACAGCGAGACGACGTCGTAGCTGATCGGGCCGCAGACGGCGTCCTGGAAGTCGATGATGCCCGGCGTCAGGCGCGCCTCGCTTTCGACGACCATCAGGTTGCGCGGCATGAAGTCGCGATGGACGAACACCTTGGGCTGGGCCAGCGCGGAGTTGATCAGAAACTTGAAGGTACGGTCGAGCATCAGCTGCTCGTCGTCGGAGAGCTGGACGCCGAGGTGGCGGCCGACGAACCATTCCGGGAACAGGTCGAGTTCCCGGCGCAGCAAAGTGGCGTCGTAGGGGGGCAGGGTGGCGGCGGTCGAGGCCAGCTGCCACTTGACCAGCACGTCGAGCACTGGGCGGATCAGCAGGTCGGCCAGCGACAGGTCGGCGTTCAGGGCGTCGAGATAGCCGATGCGGCCGAGATCGGTAAGCACCAGGAAGCCGTTGTCGAGATCCTGGTCGAGCACGCGCGGCGCCGCCAGATCGGCCTTGGCCAGCAGGCCGGCGACATGGATGAAGGGCTTGCAGTCCTCTTTCTCGGGCGGCGCGTCCATCAGGATGCGCGTCGTGCCGTCCGGCCAGCTCAGGCGGAAATAGCGGCGGAAGCTGGCATCGGCCGAGGCCGGGGTGATGCTGACCGATTGGTTGGGAAAGCGACTGGCAACCCAGTCGGTAACAAGTTGATCGCGCGACATCGGGTAGGGTTCTGTTCGTTGTAAAATGCCGGGATTTTAACACTCGGGCACCGGCCGTTCCGGTTCTGGCCCTCCGCTGATTGCCTTGATGCCCGGTTTCCCCCGACGCCCGCTCGCCGTATTCGTCTGCTGCCTGTTCGCCGGCATGCAGTCGAGCTACGCCGCCGACGACATGCCGCCGCTCCTGGAGCCGTCGCCGGTCGCTGCCGACGAACCGGCGCCGCCGGCGGCCACTCGGCCGGACGCTAGCGACGCGGTGCGCTTGCGCCAGGAGCGCCGCTTCAACGTGCTGGGCAGCAAGAAGGCGGCAGCGCGCAAGCAGGCTGCCGGCGATGCCGCGGCGGCCGGCCAGGATGACCGCTATCCGCTGTTCCTGATCGCCGATAGCCTGGAAGGCCAGGCCGATCAGGTGACCGTCGCCGAAGGCCACGTCGAATTGCGCAAGGCCGGCTCGCTGCTCTACGCCGACCGGATTGCCTACCGGGTTATCGACGACGAGGTCGAGGCCCGTGGCAACGTGCGCCTGACCCAGGACGGGGCCTCGGTCGATACCCCTTATCTGCGCATGCGCCTGGCCGACCAGATCGGCCATACGGAGCAAGCCGACTATTTCATCGTCCGGGAAGTCGACAGCGAGTTCTACCGACCGCAGCGCACCGTCGTCACCGTGGCGACCAACAACGCCGCTTCGTCCGGCGCGCCGATGATGCTCAACGTGCCGGACAGCTACGGCTTGCCGACCAGTGCCGACGTGCGGCGGCCGGCGGCGGCGAGCGGCCATGCCGAACGCGTCGATTTCGAGGGCGAGAACCAGTTCCGCTTTACCCGGGCGACCTATTCCACTTGCAAGCCCGGACAGGACGACTGGCGTCTGCAGGCCGAGGAAATTCATCTCGACTACGATCGTCAGGTCGGCGACATGCGCCATGGCTCGCTGTGGTTCAAGGACACGCCGATCTTCTACATGCCGCTCGGTTCCTTTTCGCTGAATCAGCAGCGCAAGTCGGGCGTGCTGACACCTTCGCTGTCGACCTCGTCGAAAAGCGGCATCGACGTCACGGTGCCGTATTACTGGAACATTGCGCCCAGCTACGATGCCACCTTCTATCCGCGCTACATGGCCAAGCGTGGCTTCCAGTTGGGCGGCGAGGCGCGCTATCTCGACCACAATTACGGCGGCACCACCCGTGCCGAGTATTTGCCCAAGGACGAGCAGACGGAGCTCCGGCGTTACGCCTACAGCATCCAGCACCAACAGAATCTCGGCCGGGGATTCGCCGCGGCGATCAACTGGCAGGGCGTCTCCGACGACCGCTACTGGGAAGATCTCTCGTCGCGCCTGCTGCAGACCTCGCAGACGCAATTGCCGCGGCAGCTGACGCTGGCATATAGCCCTTTCTCCTGGCTGCAGACGACAACCCAGGTGCTGCGCTACCAGACCCTGCAGCCCGATGCGGATCCGACCAAGCAGATTGTCCGTCCGTATTTCCTTGAGCCGCAGCTCAACGTCGCCGCCTACAAGCCGAACGTGCTGAAGACCGATATGTCGATGATCGGCCAGTACTCGCGCTTTACCCATCCGGATACGCTGACCAAGCCGAATGGTGAACGCTTCGTCCTCTATCCGCAGGTCTCGCTGCCGGTGATCCATCCGGCCTTCCAGATCACCCCCAAGATCGGCCTGCACATGACCCGCTACCAGCTCGATCAGGCGCTGGCCGACGGGACGAACAGCCTCAGCCGCACGCTGCCGACCTTCACCCTCGATTCGACGATGGTTTTCGAGCGTGAGGCCCGCTGGCTGGCGAACGATTACATCCAGACGCTGGAGCCGCGCCTCTATTACGTCAATATTCCGTTTCGCGACCAGACCCGCATTCCGCTGTTCGATACCGCGCTGTCAGACTTCAACTTCGCCCAGATGTTCTCGGAAAACCGTTACAGCGGCTTCGACCGGATCAATGACGCCAACCAGCTGACGGCCGCCCTGACCACCCGCCTGCTCGATGCCGCGACCGGCGTCGAGCGCTTCAAGGCGATGCTCGGCCAGCGCTACTACTTCAAGGCACAAAGCGTCGCCATCGCTGGCGAGACGACGCGCCAGGACAATTTCTCCAACCTGGTGGCCGCGGTCAGCGGTGTGCTGTTGCCGAAGACCTACGTCGATGCGGCCTGGGAATACAACCACGATGCCGCGGCCAACGAGCGTTTCGCCGTCGGCGCGCGCTACCAGCCGGAACTCGGCAAGGTGCTCAGCGCCAGCTACCGCTTTACCCGTGATCCGCTGAACGAACAGAAGCCGATCGTCGATCAGATCGACATCGCCGGCCAGTGGCCGATCGCCCCGCGCTGGTATGCTGTGGGCCGTTACAACTACTCGTTGCGCGATTCGCAGTTGCTCGAAGCCATCGGCGGTATCGAATACAACGCCGACTGCTGGTCGGTACGCGTCGTCGGCCAGCGGCTGGCGGCACTCTCCGGTTCGCCGAATACCTCGTTGTTCCTGCAACTCGAACTCAACGACTTCGGCAGCATCGGCTCCAATCCGCTGAGCCTGTTGCGGCGCAGCATTCCCGGTTACGGCAAGACCAACGAACTGCCGACAGCCGGCAGCCTGTACTCCTCTCAATGATCATCATGCCCAAATTCGCCCATCGCCTGCTTGCCCTGCTCGGCTTCCTCGCTCTCCAGCTCGTTTCGCCAGCCCATGCCGCGGCTGCGGAGCCGGTCGAGGCCGATTACATCGTTGCCGTCGTCAATTCCGAAGTGATCACTCGTCATGAACTGGACACTCGGCTGGAAGCCGCCCTAAGCCAGTTGCGCAAGCAGGGAACGCCGCTGCCGCCGGAGGCACAATTGGAGCGGCAGATGCTCGAACGCCTGATCATGGAACGGGTGCAGATCCAGTATGCCCACGAAACCGGCCTCAAGCCCGACGATGCCCAGCTCGATCAGGCCATCGGCCGCATTGCCGCCAACAACAACATGCCGCTGCCACAGTTCCGTAAGGCCCTGGAGGCCGACGGTATCCAATATGCGAAGTTCCGCGAAGAAATCCGTAACGAGATGACCATGGTGCGCCTGCGCGAGCGGGAGGTGGACAGCAAGCTGATCATTTCCGAAGGCGAGATCGACAACTACCTGACCAACCAGGCGGCGACCGGCGGCAACGAGGAATACCAACTGGCCCACATCCTGCTGCGGGCGCCCGAGTCGGCCAGCCCGGAGCAGTTGCAGAAGCTGCGCCAGCGTGGCGACGAAGCGCTGCAACGGGCGCGTGCCGGCGAGAATTTCGCCGAACTGAGCGCCGCCTACTCCGATGCGCCGGATGCCCTGCAGGGCGGTTCGCTCGGCTGGCGCCAGCGCGACCGCCTGCCAGCCCTCTACGCGGAAGTGCTCGCCGGTCTGCAGCCGGGTCAGGTCAGCGACTTGCTGCGCTCCTCGGCCGGTTTTCACATCCTCAAGCTGGTCGAGAAGCGCGGTGGCAATCAGCCGGCCTCGGTGCAGCAGACCCGGGCCCGCCACATCCTGGTGCGCATCAATGAGGTGGTCTCCGAAGCCGAGGCCCGGCGCAAGCTGGAAATCGTCCGCGACCGCATCGTCAATGGCGTCGACTTCGCCGAGCAGGCCCGGCTCTATTCGCAGGACGGCTCGGCGGCCAAGGGCGGCGATCTCGGTTGGCTGAATCCGGGCGACACGGTGCCGGAATTCGAGCGGGCGATGAACGCCCTGAAGCCGGACGAACTCAGCGACGTCGTCCAGTCGCCGTTCGGCATGCACCTGATCCAGGTCGTCGAGCGCCGCGAACGCGACGTCTCCGCCGAACGCCAGCGCGCCGTGGCCCGTCAGGCGTTGCGCGAGCGCAAGCTCGACGAGGCCTATCAGGACTGGCTGCGCCAGTTGCGCGACCGCAGCTACGTCGAGAACCGACTCGACGAGCAATGAACCGGCCGCTGATTGCCGTTACCAGCGGCGAACCGGCGGGCATCGGCCCCGAGCTCTGCCTGCGCTTGCTTGAGCTGACCGGCGCGGCGCAGCCGGTCGTCCTCGCCGACCGGCCACTGTTGCAGCAGCGGGCAAGCGCCCTCGGTCTGGCGGTTGTGCTGCGCGACTATCTGCCCGGGCAGGCCGCGCAGGCCGGCGTGCTCGACGTGCTGCATGTGCCGCTCGTCGCGCCCGCGCAAGCAGGCCGGCTTGACCCGGCCAACGGCCCTTACGTGCTGGCGTTGCTCGACCGGGCGCTGGCCGGTTGTCGTCGCGGCGAGTTCGCCGCAATGGTGACGGCGCCGGTGCACAAGGGCGTCATCAACGATGCCGGCATCGCCTTCACCGGCCATACCGAATACCTGGCCGAGCAGACCGCGACGCCGTTGGTGGTGATGATGCTCGCCGGCAACACCGAACGCGGTCCGTTGCGCGTCGCCCTGGTGACCACTCATCTGCCGCTGAAGGAGGTCCCGGCGGCAATCACGCCCAAGGTGCTGGAACAGACCCTGCGTATCCTGCACGCTGATCTGCGCAGCAAGTACGGCCTGGCCGCACCGCGCATTCTGGTCGCCGGCCTCAATCCACACGCCGGCGAGGGCGGCTATCTCGGCCGCGAGGAAATCGATGTCATCACGCCGGTCCTCGACAAATTGCGCGGCGAGGGGCTGCAGCTGTCCGGTCCGCACCCGGCCGACACCATGTTTACCCCGCCGGTGCTGGCCGGCGGCGACGCCGTGCTGGCGATGTACCACGACCAGGGGTTGACGGCACTGAAGTACGCCACCTTCGGTCACGGCATCAACGTCACTCTCGGCCTGCCGATCATCCGCACCTCGGTCGATCATGGCACGGCGCTGGAACTCGCCGGCAGCGGCCGCGCCGACCCCGGCAGCCTGTTCGAGGCCTTTGCCGAGGCGGCCCGCATGGCAGCAAGGAAAGCAGCATGAAGGGACACGTCGCCCGTAAGCGCTTCGGCCAGAATTTCCTGGTCGACAGCGGCATCATCGGCGCCATCGTCACGGCGATCGCTCCGCAGCGCGGCGATACCGTCGTCGAAATCGGCCCCGGCCTGGGGGCCATCACCGAGCCGCTGATGGCCCGCCTCGATCATCTGCACGTCGTCGAGATCGACCGCGACCTGATCGCCCGTCTGAAGAAGCAGCATCCGCCGGCGCGCATGACCATTCACGAAGGCGATGCGCTGGCCTTCGACTTCGCCGGCATCGGCCGGGACCTGCGGCTGGTCGGCAATCTGCCCTACAACATCTCGACGCCGTTGCTGTTCCATTTGGCCGAGTACGTCGGCGTCGTCCGCGACATGCATTTCATGCTGCAAAAGGAAGTCGTCGAACGCATGGTGGCCATTCCCGGCGACGGCGATTTCGGCCGTCTGTCGGTGATGCTGCAGTACCGCTTCCACCTCGAATGGCTGATCGACGTGCCGCCCGAGAGCTTCGATCCGCCGCCCAAGGTGCAGTCGGCAGTGGTCCGCCTGATTCCCAAGGACGTCGCCGAACTGACGGCGAAGAACATGGTGCGCTTCGCCCAGGTCGTCCAGACAGCTTTCGCGCAACGGCGCAAGATGCTGCGCAATACGCTTAAGGGCGTGCTCGACGACGCCGGGTTCGCCACCCTCGGCATCAGTCCGACCCTGCGCCCGGAAGACCTGGCCGTCGAGGATTACGTGCGCATCGCCAATTACCTCGAGCCCTGAGCCGGGAATCGCGCCGTGAGCATTGCCGCAAGCCCCGGGCAGGAGCGCGCCCTGCATGACCTGACGCACCCTGCCTATCGCCCCGACATCGATGGCCTGCGGGCGCTGGCCGTGATGCTGGTGGTGATCTACCACGCCTTTCCGACCTGGCTGCCCGGCGGCTTCATCGGCGTCGATATCTTCTTCGTCATTTCCGGCTATCTGATCTCGAGCATCATTTTCAAGAGCCTGGCCAACGAGCAGTTCAGTTTCGCCGATTTCTACATGCGCCGGATCCGGCGCATTTTTCCGGCCCTGTTCCTGGTGCTGGCCGCCTGTTACGCCTTCGGCTGGAACACCCTGCCGGCGCCCGAATACCAGCAACTCGGCAAGCACATCGCCGCCGGCGCCGCCTTCGTGGCCAACTTCGCCCTGTGGAGCGAGAGCGGTTATTTCGACAGCGAGGCGTTCGGCAAGCCATTACTGCACCTGTGGTCGCTCGGCATCGAGGAACAGTTTTACATCGTCTGGCCGCTGTTGCTCTTCGCCATCTGGCGGCTGCCCGGCAAGCGCCTGATGGCACTGACCATCGTTGCCCTGGCGCTGTCGTTTGCGACCAATCTGGGGAGTATCGAACGCGATCTGGTCGCCGCCTTCTATTCACCCCTGGCGCGTTTCTGGGAACTGCTCGCCGGTGCCGTGCTGGCCGGTGTCGCCTTGCGTCAGGGGCCGCGCTTCATCGATCCCGGCTGCCGCCAGGGCAACCTGCGCGCACTGGCCGGAGCCCTGCTGCTGCTCGCCGGCGTCTGCCTGATTTCCGATGGCGACCGCTTTCCCGGCTGGTGGGCGCTGTTGCCGACCAGCGGCGCCGTCCTGCTGATCGCCGCCGGTCCCAAGGCATGGCTCAACCGTCACCTGTTGTCGGCGCCACCGGTGGTCTGGATCGGCCTGATCAGCTTTCCGCTCTATCTCTGGCATTGGCCGTTGCTCGCCTTCCTGCGCACCACGGTCAGTCCCGAGCCGGGCACCGGGCCCTTGCTCGCTGCCGTGCTGCTGGCGATCATTCTGGCCGCACTGACCTACCGCCTGGTGGAGAAGCCGATTCGTTCCAGCCGGCGGGGCAAGACGCTGGCTGCGGGGCTATTGGTGCTGGTCGCCCTGATCGGCTTTCTCGGCTACAACGCCTACCGTCGCGCCGGCCTGCAGTTCCGTTCGATCGCCAAGGCGACCGAACTGCCGGCCTACGACTGGAGCAAAGGCTACCGTTACGGACGCTGTTTCCTCAGCGGTGAAGCCGGCAGCTCCCCCGTGTTTGCCGAAGAATGCGCCGCAGTCGACGGTTCGTCGCGGCCGCTGGTCATGGTTTGGGGCGATTCGCACTCGGCCTCGCTGTACCCCGGCGTCGCCGCCCTGGCTGAGCAGCATGGCTATCGCGTCGCCCAGTATTCGACCAGCGGCTGCCCGCCAGTGCTCGATTTCCCGGTCGACAGGCGGCCGGACTGCGTCCGCATGAACGCCGAGACTTTTGCCCGCATCCCGGCGTTGCGCCCGGACCTGGTGCTGCTGGTCGGCCACTGGTCGATCTATGACGGCAAGGATGGCGGGGCGCCGCTGACCGACGAACTGCTGGCGGCAAGCATCGACCGCCTCAAGGCAAGCGGGGTTCAGCGCATTGTGCTGGTCGGCCACCTGCCGACCTTCAAGGGCGGCAAGCCGAGCATCGCCCGGAATTTTTTCATCGCCGGCAAGAGGGATCGTAGTTCGGTCGGTTTCAATGACTGGATTCGCCCCCATGACGAGCGAATCCGGGCGCTCGCCAAACGGACCGGCATTGGCTACTTCTCGCCGCTGGATCTGCTGTGCAACGAGCAGGGCTGCCTGATCTCGACCTTGCCGGATCGCTTCGTCCCGCTGGCCTGGGACTCCAGTCATCTGACCGCCGAAGGCTCGGCTTTCCTGATTCGCCAGGCGGTCGAAGCCGGGCAGTTGTCGCTGCCCGAAGCGCGCTGAAGGTGATTCGGGCTGCAAGAAAAAAGCGCCGGTGACGGCGCTTTTTTCTGGGGGGCGGCAGGTGGCGTGCGCTTACTTCTTCATCGGGCAGGTGCTCAGCCCGAGGATCGGGTAAACCGGGCACCAGCCCATCAGGCCGGTAGCCAGCGGGACGACGCCGATCCAGGCCCAGACCGGGCCGCCCATCAGGGCCCAGGCGATGAGGGCGAGGCCTGCGACGATGCGCAAAATTTTGTCGATGCCGCCAACGTTGCTTTTCATGTCCATTCTCCGTTCAGTGAGGGGTTGCTACGGCGCTGACTTTAGCGGGGCAAGCGGCAACCGTCTGTAACCTGAGTCACACAGAGGCAATGCGCTGCAGGCCGGGGCGGTCGATCAACGTGATCTGCTCGCGGCCGAGGCTGACCAGTCCCTGGGCGGCGAAGCCCTTGAGCAGCCGGCTGACGATTTCGCGGACGCTGCCCAGTTCGTCGGCCAGTTGCTGGTGGGTGGTGCTCAGCACGTCGCCCGGACGCGCCAGCAGCAGCTTGGCCAGACGCTGGTCGAGGCGGGCGAAGGCGAGGCGAACATCAGTTCGGCAAAGGCGGCAACCGGCAGGGCGAGCAGGGTCAGCGGCGTCTCGGCGATGCCGCGGGCGTTGTAGTCGCTCTTGCCGAGCAGGCAGCTCGACGAAATGATGCAGGAACCGCCCGGGCTGACCCGGTAGAGCATCAGCTCGCGGCCGCTGGCGGCCAGCTTGCAGACCTTGATGCTGCCTTCGAGCAGCAGCGGGAAGCCCTGGCAGGGCTGGTGCTCGGCGAAGACCTGGGCGCCGGCCGGCAGGTGCATGACGGCAGCCGGGCGCAGCAGCGCCTCCAGACGCTCGGCCGACAGGCCGGTCAGCGCCGGGTAGAGGGAAATCAGGGTTTGCCGGTGGCTGGAGACGATCGGGAGCGTCATGTCAGCCCAGGGTCGCCCAGACCGGCGCATGGTCGGACGGACGCTCGCGCTTGCGCGGGGCGCGGTCGATGCCAGCCGCCGTGCAGCGGCTGGCGAGCGCTGCCGACAGCAGGATGTGGTCGATGCGCAGGCCCTGGTTCTTCTGGAAGCCGAGCATGCGGTAATCCCACCAGGAGAAGGCCTTTTCCGGCTGCTCGAAGAGCCGGAAACTGTCGCTCAGGCCGAGCTCGAGCAGGCGACGGAAGGCGGCGCGTTCGGGCCCGGAAACGAGGATGCAGTCCTGCCAGCGCTGCGGGTCGTGCACATCGCGATCGTCCGGGGCGATGTTGTAGTCGCCGCACAGCGCCAGCTGCGGGTGGGCGGTCAGTTCAGTGGCCAGCCAGTCGGTCAGCGCGGCCAGCCAGCGCAGCTTGTAGTCGTACTTGTCGCAACCGACTTCCTGGCCGTTCGGCATGTAGGCGCAGATGACGCGCACACCGTCGACGGTGCCGGCAATCAGGCGTTTCTGTTCATCGGCGAAGAGCGGATTGCCATAGGTGACATCGGCGATCGGCTGGCGGGCGAGCAGGGCGACCCCGTTGTAGGTCTTTTGCCCGGAAAAGGCGACCTGATAGCCGGCCGCCTCGATCTCGGCGCGGGGAAAATTATGGTCCTCGAGCTTCAATTCCTGCAGGCAGAGCACGTCCGGCTGCTGTTCGGCCAGCCAGTCGAGCAGGTGGGGCAGGCGGACCTTCAGCGAGTTGACGTTCCAGGAAGCGATTTTCATAAGGTGACGGGGGCGAGGGGGGATCGCGATTCTGCCATAGCCTTCCCGGCCAAAAACCTTATTCGGCGGGCTTTTCGGCGCTAGGTGCTGCCGCCGGAGCCAGTCCGCCGGACGGTTTGCTGCCGTAGGCGGCGGTCTTCGGATAACCGGCCAGGTCGAGCAGGTTGTTGTAGGCGCCGGCCTCGAAGCCACGGAAACTCTGCTTGCCGACCTTGAGGGTGGGGACGAAGACATCGCCGACCAGGGCCTTCAATTCGGCGGAGTCCTCCGCCTTTTGCAGCATTTTCTCGGAGAACGGGATGCCGCGGCCGTTGAGCATGTCGCGCGCCTGCTTGCACTCGGTGACGCAGTCGGCCGCCGTGTACAGGGTCACCGGGAAGTTCTCGCGCGCCTTGCGCACGGCAAACGGCAGGTCTTCGCTGGTGGCCGCGGATCCCTCGCCGACGCTGGTGACCGCCTTGACCTTGCCCGGTGGCGGCGTGTCGGAAATGATCGTGCGGCCGGTGGAGTCAACCCAGCGGTAGGCCTGGGCGGAAACGCCAGCGCTGAGCAGCGCCAGGCAGAGGACGAGCAGATAACGCATCGGATTCTCCGGGGAGGGCTTCTATCCGGCAATCATACCGCTATGCCGTAGCAGTGCGTCCACACTCGGTTCGCGGCCGCGGAAGGCGCGGAAGGATTCGAGCGCCGGACGGGCGCCGCCCATGGCCAGGATTTCGTCGAGGAAGCGCCGGCCGACGGTGGCGTCGAACGGGCTGCCGGCCTCCTCGAAGGCGGCGTAGGCGTCGGCCGACAGCACTTCCGCCCACTTGTAGCTGTAGTAGCCGGCCGCGTAGCCGCCGCCGAAGATGTGCGAGAAGCTGTTGGGGAAGCGGTGCCACTCGGGCGGGACCAGTACCGCGACTTCATCGCGCACTTCGCGCAACAGGTCCATCACCGGGCGGCCGCCCTTCGGGTCGAATTCGCAGTGCAGGCGCATGTCGAAGATCGAGAATTCGATCTGGCGCACGGTCATCATGCCGCTCTGGAAGTTCTTTGCCGCCAGCATCTTGTCGAACAGTGCGCGCGGCAGCGGTTCGCCGGTCTCGACATGGGCGGTCATGTCCTGCAGCACTTCCCATTCCCAGCAGTAGTTTTCCATGAACTGCGACGGCAGTTCGACGGCATCCCATTCGACGCCGTGGATGCCCGAGACGCCCAGTTCCTCGCCGCGCGTCAGCAGGTGATGCAGGCCGTGGCCGGATTCGTGGAACAGGGTGATGACTTCATCGTGGGTGAAGGTGGCCGGTTTGCCGCCGACCGGGGGAGCGAAATTGCAGTTCAGGTAGGCGATCGGCTTCTGCATGCCGCCGCCGGCCCGCCGGCGCGAACGCGCCTCGTCCATCCAGGCGCCGCCGCGCTTGGTTTCGCGGGCATAGAGATCCATGTAAAACTGGCCGACCAGCTCACCGGCCGGCGTCTCGATGCGGTAAAAGCGCACCTCCGGCTCCCAGACCGGCGCGGTGTCCGGCTTGACCTTGACGGTGAACAGGCTTTCGATGACCTGGAACAGGCCGCCGACCACCTTCGGCTCGGTGAAGTACTGCTTCACTTCCTGCTCGGAGAAGGCGTAGCGCGCCTGCAGCAGCTTTTCCGAGACGTAGGCGGCATCCCAGGGCTGGAAGTCGGCGAGGCCCAGTTCATCCTTGGCGAAGGCCTTCAATTCGGCGATGTCCTTGGCGGCGTAGGGCTTGGCCTTGGCTGCCATGTCGCGCAGGAAGGCCAGCACCTGTTCCGGCGTGTCGGCCATCTTCGGCTGCAGCGAGACTTCGGCGAAATTGGCGAAGCCGAGCATCTGCGCGTCTTCCTGACGCAGTTCGAGGATGCGGTTCATGATCGGCGTGTTGTCCCACTCCGGCCGGCTCGAACCGTCGGTGAATTCGGCGGCGCGGGTGGCGTAGGCGCGGTACAGGCGGGCGCGCAGTTCGCGGTTGTCGGCGTACTGCATGACGGGGCCGTAGGACGGGGCGTGCAGCGTGAATTTCCAGCCGGCCACGCCCGCCTTCTCGGCCGCCTCGCGGGCGGCGTCCCTGGCGTAGTCGGGCAGGCCGGCGAGCTGCGCCTCGTCGGTGACGATCTCGGCGAACGCATTGGTCGCATCGAGCAGGTTTTCGGCGAATTTGGCGGCCAGCTGCGACAACTCTTCCATGATCGCCTGGTAGCGCGGCTTCTGCTCTTCCGGCAACTCGGCGCCGGAGAGGCGGAAATCGCGGATCTCGTTGTCGACGATCTTCTTCTGCTCGCGCGACAGCGTCGCGTATTCCGGGTTGGCCTTCAGCGCCCGGTACTTGTCGAACAGTTTCAGGTTCTGCCCGAGCTCGCTGTGGAAGCGCGAGATTTCCGGCAGCATCTCGTTGTAGGCCTCGCGCCAGGCCGGCACGTCGTTGACCGAATGCAGGTGGCCGACGACGCCCCAGGCGCGGCCGAAAGGTTCGAGGCCAACGGACAGGGCGCCGGCAAAGTCGGCCCAGGTGGCCGGCGTGCTCTCGGCGGTCAGCCGCTCGATCAGCGCGCGGCCGTCGGCGAGCAAGGTGGTGATGGCCGGCTTGACGTGTTCCGGCTGGATCAGGTCGAAACGGGGCAGGTCGGAGAAATCGAGCAGCGGATTTTTTGTAGTGGTCATGGTCGTCGGGGGCAAGAAAAACGGGCGGTCTGCGCCGCCCGTGGGGATCGGGAGGTGCGACCTATTCTACAAGGTCGCGGTAGGCATGCCATGAGGCGTGGCCGAGAATCGGCATCAGCACGACCAGGCCGAACAGCAGCGTGGCGAAACCGATCAGCGTCAGGGTGACGATCAGCATCGCCCAGAGCAACAGCGGCGCGGGGTTGTGGGCGACGGCGCGCAGGCTGGTCAGCATCGCCGTGGCGACATCGACATCGCGGTCGAGCAGCATCGGCACCGAGACCACGCCCAGAGCGAAGACGGCCAGGGCCAGGATGCCGCCGAGAACGAACCAGGCGGCGATGAAGGCGAGATGTTCGCCGCCGAAGACGATCTGGCCGATCAGCGCGCTGCCGGTGACGTCACCGCCGGCCAGGGCGAAAGCGATGGCCGAGAAGCGTTCCCAGATGATCGCCATGAGCGCCAGCAGCAGGCCGAACAGGGCCAGCTGCTGGCCATTGCGGCGGAAGCAGCGCAACGAATCGATGAACATCAGGCGCTTGCCGGCGGCGCGGCTGCGGCTCAATTCATAGAGGCCGGCGGCGAGCAGCGGGGCGAGCAGGAAGAAGCCGGAAATTGCCACCGTCAGCAGATGCGCCTGGTCGAGTGCGGCGAGGATCAGCAGGTCGCCGCCGAGCGCGAACAGTAGGCCGTAGGCCAGCGAGGGCAGCGGGTTCGCCTTGAGGTCGGCCCAGCCCGCCTTGAGCCAGGTCAGCGGCTGATCGGCGGCGATCGTGCGGACGGCCGGCAGGTTGAAGCCGGCGACGTCGAAGTCGAAGGAATGGCGCATGGCAACCTCCTGGCATCAGGGTACTCAACTTCGACCGGTGATCGCCGGCGGGGTTCCCACGGCACAGCGCCCCGCAGTGCGGGGCGCTCGGGGGCGGCCGTCAGCGGCCGCCGGTTCCCCGCGACAGCGGGGCAGGGCGGCGGCTTACAGCGTCTGGCCGGTCAGCTTCTCGTAGGCCTCGATGTACTTGGCGCTGGTGCGGGCGATGACTTCGACCGGCAGCTTCGGGCCGGGGGCGACCTTGCCCCAGTCCAGTGTTTCCAGGTAATCGCGGACGTACTGCTTGTCGTAGGACGGCGGGTTGCTGCCTTCGGCGTACTGGTCGGCCGGCCAGAAGCGCGAGGAGTCCGGGGTCAGCGCCTCGTCGATCAGGTGCAGCGTGCCGGCGGCGTCGATGCCGAACTCGAACTTGGTGTCGGCAATGATGATGCCCCGCGTCGCCGCGTAAACGGCCGCTTCCTGGTACAGGCGGATGGCGGCGTCGCGGGCTTCGCCACACAGTTGGGCGCCGCTCTTGCCGGTGCCCTGCAGCGCCTCGGCCAGGGTCGCCTGGCAATTGGCGGCGGCCTGTTCGTAGGAGACGTTCTCGTCGTGGTCGCCGACTTCGGCCTTGGTCGCCGGGGTGAAGATCGGGCTGGGCAGCTGGGCCGCCATCTTCAGGCCGGCCGGCAGCGCGATGCCGCAGATGGCGCCGGTCTGCTGGTAATCCTTCCAGCCGGAACCGATGACGTAGCCGCGGACCACGGCCTCGATCGGCAGCGGCTTCAGGCGCTTGACGACGACGGCGCGGCCACGCACCTGGTCGCGTTCATTCTCGGCGACCACTGATTCCGGATCGATGCCGGTCAGCTGGTTGGGCACGATGTGGCCGAGTTTCTCGAACCAGAAGTTGGCCACCGCCTGCAGCACTTCGCCCTTGCGCGGAATCGGGTCGGGCAGGATGACGTCGAAGGCGGACAGGCGGTCGGTGGTGACGGTCAGCAGCTTGTCGGCATCGACGGCGTAGATGTCGCGGACCTTGCCCTTGTTGAGCAGGGGCAGGCTGGTGATGGTGGATTCGAAAAGCGGTGCGGTCACGGTGGGGTTCCCGAAGGCAAAGCGCGGATTATAAATTAACCCGAGGGTGGGAGTTGGGCGGCTGAGGCGGGGGGGGGCGTTTCTGGCCCTTGGTTTCCGCCCTTGAGGGGCGTCTCACTTTCTTTTGCTTCGCCAAAAGAAAGTAAGCAAAGAAAAGGCGACCCTGGGTCGGCGCCGGGCTGCGCCCGGTCCCCTGCGCTACTCGGGGCTGGCGGGGGCTGCGGAACTCGGCCCTGCGGGCCTCAGACAGTCCTCGCCCTTTTTCCGCCAGCCCCTGCGTTGCTCGGCGCCTCTCAAGGGGCCCGGTAAACCATCCGGGCTCGACCGACGGTTTTTGGTTTCGGGCCGACCGTAACATTTGGTTTTTCGGATGGAGCCTGGTTCCGGGACGCCTTTCGGGTCCCCCTGAGAGGCGCTGAGCAACGCAGGCGGGCCGGGGGAAGTCGGCGAGCACTGTCTGAGGGGCGTAGCCCCGAGTTGCGCAGCCGCCCGGCCTGCCGAGTAGCGCAAGGGACCGGCGTAGCCGGCGCCGACCCGGGGGTCGCCTTTTCTTTGGCTACTTTCTTTTGGCGAAGCAAAAGAAAGTACGCCCGCGCCTCAAGCGCGGAAACAACGGTTCAGAAAAGCCAAAGCGGCGGCAGGCGGCTTAAGCCGCCCCACCCTCTTCCCGCGCCAGTTTCCTGCGCATCCGCCGCGTCCCCCAGGCCACCAGCCCGGCGATGAGCGGAATCGAAATCGCCGTGACCACGTCGGTATTCAGGTGGTGCAGGTCTTTGGTGCCCTTGGCCAGATACTGCACCAGCTGCGAGCCGTAGTAGGTCAGGACGACCACCGACAGGCCCTCGACCGTTTCCTGCAGGCGCAGCTGCAGCCGGGCGCGGCTGTTCATCTGCGCCAGCAGTTCCTGGTTCTGGCGCTCCAGCTCAATGTCCACGCGGGTGCGCAGCAGCTGGCTGTTGCGGGCGACGCGGGCGGAGAGTTCTTCCTGGCGGCGGCTGATCGCCTCGCAGGTGTTCATCGCCGGCAGCAGGCGGCGCTGCATGAATTCGTAGAAGGTCGGCAGGCCGGAGATGCGCGTCTCGCGCAACTCCTCGATGCGCTGCATGACCAGGCCGTGATAGGCGGCGGCGGCGCCGAAGCGGAAGGTGGTGCGGGCGACCGAATGTTCGACTTCGGCGGCCAGCGCCGACAGCGTGCCGAGCACTTCGCGTTCGTCGGTCGGCGACTTGGCCTGGCCGATGTGGTCCATCAGTTCGGCCAGCTGCTTTTCCCCCTTGTACAGCCAGCGGCTGACTTCCTTGGCGACCGGCAGGCCGAGCAGGGCCATCATCCGGTAGGTCTCGATTTCGCACAGGCGCTGCACGGTGCGCCCGGTCTGGCGCTGGGTCATGCCGGCGTTGAGCACCAGGAAGCGCGAGAAGCCGTTGTCGATCTTGAAGTCGGTGAAGATCCACGCCGCTTCGTCGGCCACTTTCGAGGCCACCATCGTCCGCCCGTTCGGCGTCAGGTTGGCCAGCACCGATTCCGGACTGATCTCGTCGGTGGCGCGCAGTTCGACATGGGTGGCGACCATCAGCTGGCCGGGAATGCCGGTGAACCACTCGGGATGCACGGCATCGAAGGCGGTGACGTCCGGATCCAGGGTCTCGCCGCTGGCCAGCTCCTTGAAGAAGGTGTAGCTGGAAAACTCGGTGTGCAGCTCCCAGCGCATGCGGAACGCACCGGTTTCCAGCATCAGGTGCGCGTCGGAACTCTCGATCGATGTGCACACCTGGCCCTGGCAAAGCTTCTGCAGGTTGTCGCGCTCGGCCTGGGCGGTCGTCGCGCTGTGCTTGAAGACCAGGTGCGAGACCAGCACCGCGCCGAGCAGCGGGATCGGCGGGCGGGCGTGGAACTCGTTGTTGAGCCGCTGGCGCAGCGGGTGTTCTTCGAGTTCGGCGATGGCGAGGCGCGGATGCATGATGGCGGACGGGGGGCGGGAGATCATTGTTGCAGTGCAGCAGATTGTAGCACCGGGGTTCCGCCGGCGGCCGGCCGCGGCAGATAGGCGTCGAACTCGGCGCCGAGTGCCGGCGCCGCCTCGTCGAGCAGGAATTCGCGAAACTTGACGCCGGCCGGCAGCAGGCGCTTGGCATTCATGTGCACCACGTACCAGGTGCGCTCGACCGGCGTGCCGAGCACGTCGAGCACGCTGATGACGCCGGTCTTGAGTTCCAGCGGCAGGGTGTGCAGCGAGATCAGCGCGATGCCCATGCCGGCCATCACCGCCTGCTTGATGGTTTCGTTGCTGCCCATGCTGATGGTGCGGGCCGGCGTGAACAGGTGATTCTTGAACATCTCCTCGGCCACCCGGCGCGAGCCGGAGCCTTCCTCGCGCAGCAGGAAAGTTTCGCGGCGCAGTTCGTGCAGGTCGAAGCGCCGCGCGGCACGCAGCGGGTGCTCGGCCGGACCGATCAGCACGTAGGGATGGCTGGCCATCGGCTCGGCATGGGCGTCGATCTCGACCGGCGTGCGCCCCATCACCGCCAGATCGATGGCGTTGTCCTGGAGTTTCTGCAGCAGCGCCTCGCGGTTGCCGACGGTGAACTGCACCTCGACGCCCGGATGCGCCTGGGCGAACTTGGCCAGCAGGCGCGGCATGAAGTACTTGGCGGTGCTGACCAGGCCGACCGACAGTTGGCCGCTCTCGGCCCCGGCCAGCGCCTGCAGGCTGGCTTCGGCATCCTTGATCTCGCCGAGGATGCGCAGCGCGTGGTGCACCAGCAGCTCGCCCGCGCCGGTCAGCGCGACGCCGCGCCCCATGCGCTCGAACAGCGGCAGGCCGACGTTGTCTTCCAGCTGCTTCAGCTGCATCGACACGGCCGGCGGCGTCAGGTGCAGTTCCTCGGCGGCGCGGGCGTAGCTCAGGTGGCGGGCGGCGACGACGAATATCTGCAGCTGGCGCAGGGTCAGGTTGCGGACGAAGTTCATGGGGATCTGAATGTTCCTGGTGCCGGCGAAAGCGAAGGCTTAACTGTAGGTGGGGGAAGGTCGGCGGTCAAACGCCATGAAAAACCCCGCCGCAGCGGGGTCGGGACGGGGGCTCAGGCGGCCGGCCGCAGCTTGTGGCGCCAGCCCGGGTAGAGCATGTCGGCATCCTGTGGGAAGGATTCGAAGGCGCGGGCGAATTCGTAATGATCCATGGCCCACTCGACCGGATCGGCGCCGGCCTTCCAGCAGTCGTAGGCCTGGCGCAGCGAGCGGGCGCCGGCGGCCGGGCTGTCGAGGTGGCCGTAGGCGCCGCCGCCGGCGGTGTTGATGACGTT
>PHCU01000223.1 GCA_002842345.1 Betaproteobacteria bacterium HGW-Betaproteobacteria-12
GGCAACGACCTGTGGCACATGCGCAGCCTGTGCTTCACGGACAAGCCGGACTTCCTGATCGGCAACTCCTACGGCAAGTACATCCAGCGCGACACCCGCTACAAGGGTGAAGAGTTCGAAGTGCCGCTGATCCGTATCGGCTTCCCGATCTTCGACCGTCACCACATGCACCGCGCCACGACCCTGGGCTACGAAGGCATGATGTCCGTGGTCACCCAACTGACGAACGCCGTCCTTGAGCAACTCGACAAGGAAACGATCGGCATGGGCACCACCGACTACAACTTCGACCTGGTTCGCTAAACCGGATCACCGGCGGAGCTTCGGCTCCGCCGGTCCTGCAGGAGCGTCAAATGGCAAACATCATGATCCAGCATGGCCCCAGCGGCGGGCTGGTTTTTTACCTTCCGAAGCGGGATCTGGAAGCCTCCATCGAGTCCATCGAATTCGACACCGCGGAAAAATGGGGTGGCGAACTGAAGCTGGACAATGGCGGCACCTACTACATCGATCCGATCGCCAAGCCGCCGCGCCTGCCGATTTCCCTGCGCGCCAAGCGTCTTGGTGCAGCTGAGGATTAAGTTTGTTGAACCTGACCGCCCAGCCAGCCGATTAGCCAGCGAAGGCGGACATAAAGGAGAGCATCATGGCAATGAAGATTGATCCCGACATGTGCACCGCCTGTGGCGACTGCAAGCCGGTCTGCCCGACCAAGGCGATCAGCTCCGGCAAGATCTTCTTCAAGATCGACGCCGCGACCTGTACGGAATGCGACGGCCACAACGATTCCCCGCTGTGTGTCGACGTCTGCCCGTCCGGCTGCATCTCGCCGGCCTGAGTCTTGAACCGAGTGCCGGCGCAGTCACCACGCTGCCCGGCATTCCCCTGAAGACTTACCCAGGAGCCCATCATGTCCGAAACCCCCGTCGCCTCCCGCGAAGCCGCCCTGCGCATCGCCCTTGCCGCCCGTGCCCTGAACGGTCTGGATGTCCGCGCCCTGGTCGGGGCGTTGATCGAGAAACTGGCCGCACCGCTGACCGAAACCAAGCTCGGCACACTTACCGTTGAAGACCTGCGTGTCATCCTGGCCGGCGACTTCGCCGAGCAGGGCTGCCATGTCGGCGTCGAGGCCGAGAGCCTCAAGGAAGCCATCCGCCTGCTCTGGGGCCAGGGTGTCGACCACAGCGACTTCCCGGCCATCGAAGCCTATGCCGAGGGCGACATGCCCGGTTCGTTGCGCGTCGCCGTCGCCGCCAATCGCGGCGAGAACCTCGACGGCCATTTCGGCTCCTGCGAACGCTTCCTGATCTACCAGGTCAGCCCGACGGAAATCCGCCTGATCGCTGTCCGCAGCACCGTCGAAGCCGATGCCGCGGAAGACAAGAACGCCGCCCGTTCGGCGCTGATCGGCGACAGCCAGATCGTCTATGTCCAGTCGATCGGCGGCCCGGCCGCCGCCAAGGTGGTGCGCGCCGGTGTTCATCCGGTCAAGAAGCCGGCCGGCGGCAACGCCCGTGAAGCGCTGCTCGAACTGCAACAGCGCCTGTCCAGCCCGCCGCCCTGGCTGGCCCAGATCATGGGCGTACCCTCGGCCTCGCTGGCCCGCTTCGAGGAAGAAATGGAAACCGGAGAAGCGGCATGATCACCCCGACCCAGCTCGTCCAGGTCGCCGAGGCGACCCAACTCGACGCGCGCGTCGCCTCCCTGCGCCAGCGCTTTCCCAAGCTGCACTTCAGCGAATGCAGCGAAGACGACGTTTCGCCGCGTTACAAACCGGCGCTCAGCGTTGCCGGCTACGACCTGTTCCTGATCAGCGGCGCCACCGGGCATTGCCTCGAACTGACCAACGACGCCGCCGGCGCCACCGGCATTCTGGTTGCCGCCAAGGCCGATGACGAGTGAACCGGTAAATCGACAGGCCGGCGTCGGCAAGCTCGGGCTCTGCTCCGGCTGCAGCTTCTTTCCCGATTTTCTCAACGGCGGGCGCTGCCAGCCCGGCGACGCCTGCATCCGGGCACACAGCGGCCGGCAGATCGACCGTTTCCTGCGCAACAACAAGGAACTGGCGACCGAATACCTGGCCGACATCTTCTGGGAGCGGCGCGCCATCGCTACCCGCTACGCGCCGGTCGAGGCCATCTTCAGCCTCAAGTCGGATCCCGACGAGGTAGTGCGCCGCGTCGTCGCCACCCGTCTGCCGGTCGAGCAACTGATCACGATGATCGGCGATCCCGACCGCGAGGTGCGCCTGTCGGTCGCTGCCCGCCTGCCCGAAGCCCTGCTGATCCAGCTGATCCACGACCCGGACTACCTGATCCGCGCCACCGTCGCCCGGCGTCTGCCGCACGGCCAACTGGCCAAACTGACCAAGGATCCCGAGCGCGAGGTGCGCAAGGTGGTCGCCAGCCGCCTGCCGGCCTTCGCCCTGCACATGCTGGCCGAGGATGCCGAACCGGAAGTCCGCGCCATCGTCGCCGAACGCGCCCTGCCCGGCCTGGCCGCCACTCTGCTGCAAGACAGCGAGTGGTGGGTGCGCCTAGCGGCGGTCAGCAACGCGCCCGTCGAGTTCCTGTCGGCGCTGGCTGACGATCCCGAGATCGAAGTGCGCGAGGCGGTAGAGAATCGCCTGGCGGCCGAGAAAACTGCCTGACAACGAGGAACCATCGATGAAAGACACCCTGGCCTGGGCGGAATACTGCAAGTCGCTTGCCGCCGCCATCGTCGAAACCTGCACCCAGGTGCCGGTCAGCTCCGGCCCCGGCGCCTTGGTCAAGGCCCTCGGCCAGGCGCTGCCCGACTGGAAATTCCGCCACGCCTTGAGCCGCGGCGGCTGGTACCGCCTGGGTGGGATCGTCGATGCCAGCGGCCAGCGAATCAGCGACAGTCTCGAAACCTGGGTCGAAGCGGCGCTCGACGAACGCGACGGCGACCTCGCCCACCTGGCCGAGGATTTTGCCGAGCAGAAACTGTTCGCCACCCGCCTGGTCGGCCAGACGCATTACCTGGTCGCCTCGGCCGGCGATGGCTGCGACGACTTCCTGCAACTGGAAATCGAAGACCTGCAGGAAATGCGCGTCCACCAGTTGTTCGCCAACCATCCATCTTCCGTCGAAGAACTGGTCGATCCGCGTGGTGGCAGCGACAAGCCGCAGCCGGTCGGCCTGCCCCACTACGCCTTCCGCCGCATCCAGCACGTCGGCGCCTTCCTCAAGCGCATGCTCGCCCAGAAACCGGAACCGGCCGGCATCCACCGCATGGTCGCCGACTGGTCGCAGAGCAGTGCGGCCAACACCAGCGACTTCTACAACCACTGGGTGATCGCCACCCGCGAACACCTCGACCGCTACCACCAGCCGGTCTTCCGCGCCCAGCCGATTGCCACGCTGGCTGGCGAGCCGCCGGAATTCGCCGCCGCCCCCGGCACCACCGAACTCAAGCTGCAGGCGGCACTGAGCCAGTTCGACCGCGGCGCCGGCTACCCGATGGCCTGGTACTTCCACATGCTGACCAGCAAGGCCGTGCCGCACTGGGTCGCCCAGAGCGTCGTCGAAGATGCCCTGGCCGGCTTCGCCTACCTGCCGCAGCGCGACGTCGACGTCGTCCGCGGCTGGCTGCACCGGCCGTATTCGGTCTAAGCCCCCGGCCCCAGCATCGCTTCCGGCTGCAGCCAGCGCTCGGCCTCGTCCGCCGTCAGGTAACCGAGCGCCAGCGCCGCTTCGCGCAGCGTGCTGCCCTCGTGGTGGGCGCGCTTGGCGATTTCCGCCGCCCGGTCGTAGCCGATATGCGGCACCAGCGCCGTGACCAGCATCAGCGAGCGCTCCAGGTGCTCGGCGATGCGTTCGTGGCGCGGTGCGATGCCGCGCGCGCAATGTTCCTCGAAGGCATTCATGCCGTCGGCCAGCAGGCGGATGCTCTGCAGCAGGTTGTGGGCGATCAGCGGCTTGTAGACGTTCAGTTCGAAATTGCCGGCGGCACCACCACAGCTCACCGCGACATCGTTGGCCATGACCTGGGTGCACAGCATGGTCAGCGCCTCGCACTGGGTCGGATTGACCTTGCCCGGCATGATCGAGCTGCCCGGCTCGTTTTCCGGAATGCTGATCTCGCCGAGCCCGGAGCGCGGCCCGGAAGCCAGCCAGCGGACGTCGTTGGCGATCTTG
>PHCU01000224.1 GCA_002842345.1 Betaproteobacteria bacterium HGW-Betaproteobacteria-12
GACGTCGAGTTCGTTGGCCAGGGACTTGCCGTCTTCAACGGTGATGACGCCTTCCTTGCCGACCTTTTCCATGGCATTGGCGATGATTTCGCCGATGTCGCCATCGGAGTTGGCGGAGATCGAACCGACCTGGGCGATTTCCTTGGTCGTCGTGCACGGCTTGGAGATGGCCTGCAGTTCGGTGATGGTGGCGGCGACGGCCTTGTCGATGCCGCGCTTCAGATCCATCGGGTTCATGCCGGCGGCGACGTACTTCATGCCTTCGCGGACGATCGACTGGGCCAGCACGGTGGCGGTGGTGGTGCCGTCACCGGCGATGTCGGAAGTCTTGGAAGCGACTTCCTTGACCATCTGGGCGCCCATGTTGGCGAACTTGTCCTTCAGTTCGATTTCCTTGGCGACGGAAACGCCGTCCTTTGTCACGGTCGGGCCGCCGAACGAGCGCTCGAGCACGACATTGCGACCCTTGGGGCCGAGGGTGACCTTGACCGCGTCGGCCAGGATGTTGATGCCTTCGACCATGCGGGCGCGGGCGGAATCACCGAATTTGACTTCTTTGGCTGCCATTTAATAGCTCCTGAATTCTGTAAGTTGAAGGGCTTGGCGCTTAAGCGACCAGCACGCCCATGATGTCTTCTTCACGCATGACCAGGACTTCCTGGCCTTCGACCTTGACGGCCTGGCCGGCGTACTTGCCGAACAGAACGCGATCGCCGACCTTGACGTCGAGGGCGATCTGCTTGCCGTTGTCGTCGCGCTTGCCCGGGCCGATGGCCAGGACTTCGCCCTGATCCGGCTTTTCGCCGGCGGAATCGGGGATGACGATACCGGAAGCGGTGGTGCGCTCGGCTTCAACGCGCTTGACGATGACGCGGTCGTGCAAAGGACGGATATTCATAAAGCTGACTCCTGAACAAAAAGTAGAGAGTTGCGACAGACTGAAATTGGCCGGGCCGGAGAGATGCGGCGCCGGGACCGACACGGGAATGGCTGTTAGCACTCCTTGTCGGTGAGTGCTAATAATAGGGGCGGGTCTGAGCGATTTCAAGGGCCGCCGGGGAAAATTGTTTTCCTCAGTGCTAGTCAACCGGCGACGCGCCGAATCCGCGCTCAGTGCCGGGAGCGCTTTCGCCCAGCCCGCCGGCCCGGCCGGAAAATGCCTTTGGAATTTACAAATACAGCAACCCGCAAGTCAATGCGATGCCTTGTGCCGCCATGATTTGCGCTTGCTGTACCAATGCAAACCAACCCAAATGGCATCATTCATGAAAAAGCAGCGAAAACGCCGTGAAAAGATTCACAATGTTTCGTCGCCACCGGCCCTAGAATGCCCGCCAGCCTAGCTATTACTGTAGCTTTTTCAAGCCGTTGCCCTTATTCCCTGCCCATCCTGTTGCACCAATAAAATGAAAAATAATCAACCCGTCAGCCAGCGCGAAGTCGCCTTCCCAGCCAATACTTATCTGGTCTCGCGGACCGACCTCAAGGGCGTCATCACCTACGCCAACGATGCTTTCGTCGCAATCAGCGGTTTCAGTCGTGACGAGTTGATCGGCAACAACCACAACCTGGTGCGCCATCCGGACATGCCGGAAGCCGCCTTCCGCGACTTGTGGGCCACCGTCCAGTCGGGCCTGCCCTGGCGCGGCCTGGTCAAGAACCGCTGCAAGAACGGCGACTACTACTGGGTCGAAGCCTTCGTCGTGCCGCTCAAGAAGCATGGGCAGACCACCGGCTACATGTCGGTCCGCACGCCGGCCGCGCGCGACAAGCGGGCGGCGGCCGAAAACGCCTATGCGGCCGCCGGCCAGCACGGCAAGCTGCCGGCCACCGGGCGCAAGGGCATTTCGCTGCGCACCCGCCTGTGGACAACGATGGGCGCCCTGGTGGCGCTGATGGCGATCATCGGTTTCGTCGGCCTGAGCGGGCTGAAGAGCACCGACCGGGAACTGCAGGCGATGTATCAGGACAACCTGCTGCCGTCGAACGTGGTCAACCGGATGATGTTCCTGCTTTCCGACAATCGATCGCAGATCATGCTCGGCCTGCAGCATGACCCGAACAGCGCCTTCGCCAAGCTGCACGACCACCCGGTCGACATGCATATCGACAACACCCTGAACAACCGCAAGGAAATCAACGAGCTGCTCGACAAGCTCAAGGCGGCGCCGCTGAACGACCGGCAGAAGGCGCTGCTGGAGAAGTTCGGCGCCACCCGCGAGCGCTTCTCGGCTGATGGCGTCAATGTTGCCCGCGACCTACTCAAGGCCGGCAACTATGGCGATGCCAACGTCACGCTATTGCGCAACATCAACCCGCTCTACGCCGAGATGCAGCGCGACGGTCTGGCCCTGGTCCAGGATCTGGCCGAGTCGGCCAACAGTCGCTATGTGGAGGCGGAAAAACACTATGCCGACATCCGCAACCTGAGCCTCGGCCTGCTCGTTGTCGCCATCCTGCTCGCCATCGCTGGCGGCGCCCTGCTGGTTGCCGCCATCGTCGGCCCGATCCGCAAGGCCATCGGTCACTTCGAAGGCATTGCCGAAGGTCGGCTGACCGACGAGATCGATGTCAGCGGCCGCGACGAGACCGGCCTGCTGCTCTGTGACCTGGCGACCATGCAGGGCTCGCTGAAGGCGATGCTCGACGAAATCAGTTCCGCCTCCCGGGCCATCGACTCACGCTGCCAGCTGCTCGAAGCGCAGATGGCACAGGTGGCCGCCCAGTCCGAGCAGCAGCAGGCCAGCGTCGAGGGCGTCGCCGCGGCGACCGAGGAATTCAGCCAGTCGGTGCAGGAAGTGGCGGCCAATGCCCAGGAGACGGCGACGGCGGCGCGCGACTCGCAGGACAAGGTGAGCGAGAGCAACACCAACATCAGCCAGAGCATGGCGGCGACGACGCGCGTCGTCGAGGCGGTGACTGCCTCCAACACGACCATCGACCAGCTGAACAAGTCGATCGCCAAGATCGGCGACATCACCCGCGTCATCGCCGACATCGCCAGCCAGACCAACCTGCTGGCACTCAATGCGGCGATCGAAGCCGCCCGGGCCGGCGAGCAGGGCCGCGGCTTCGCCGTCGTCGCCGACGAGGTGCGCAAGCTGGCCGAACGGACGACGACCTCGACCACCGACATCAACGCCACGGTCAACGAGATCCAGCACGTCACCGCCCAGGCCGTGGCCAGCATGGACCTGGCCGCCCAGGAAGTGGAGAACGGCATCGGCAAGCTGCGCGAAAGCGTCGCCGGCCTGGAAGGCATCACCCAGTCGTCCGGCCAGGTGACGCTGATGGCCGGCCAAATTTCCGATGCCGCCCGCCAGCAGGGCGTCGCCAGCGAGGAAGTGGCGATCAGCATGCAGCAGATCACCGACCTGATCGAGCAGAACACCAATGCCGCCCGCGCCGCCCGCGTTGCCGCCGACGAACTGCTGCAGACCTCGCGCCAGCTCGACCAGCTGATCTCCGGCTTCGAGCTCCATCGCCGCTGAACGGCCGCCGCCGGCACTACAATGGGGGCCTCCGCGGCCCCCATTTTCGTTGACATGCCCCACCCCCCGTTGATCCCGGTGCGCCTCGGCGCCGCCGCCATCAAGCGCCTGCTGGCGCTGCTGATGCTCGCCCTGGCCGCCGCCCTGGCACGTGCCGAGTTGCCGCCGCCGGTGCTGCAGGCGCTGGCCGCCGCGCAGATTCCCGCGAGCAGCGTCGCCGTCGTCGTCCAGCCGGTCGACGCCCCGTCGCCGCTGCTCAGCCACAACGCTGGGCAGCCGATGAATCCGGCCTCGGTGATGAAACTGCTGACTACCTATGCTGCCCTCGACCTGCTCGGCCCGGCCCACACCTGGCCGACCACGGCCTGGGTCGAGGCACCGCCGGTCGACGGCGTGCTGGCCGGCAACCTCTACCTCAAGGGCAGCGGCGACCCGCGCTTCGCCATCGAGCACCTGTGGGCGCTGCTGCGCCAGCTGCGGGTGCGCGGCATCGAGCGCATCGCCGGCGACATCGTCCTCGACGGCAGCGCCTTCGCGCCGCTCGACTTCGACCCGGCGGCCTTCGACAACAAGCCGATGCGCCCCTACAACGTCGGCCCGAGCGCCCTGCTGATCAACTTCCAGGCCCTGCGCTTCACGC
>PHCU01000060.1 GCA_002842345.1 Betaproteobacteria bacterium HGW-Betaproteobacteria-12
GGTCGGCCAGCTGCAGCGGATCGCCGGCGAGGGCGCCGGGCGGGGCGGTAACGACCAGCAGATCGGGCTGGGCGCGACGCAAAGCGGCCAGCTGCGGGTCGTCCGGCTGGTCGGTGACGACGACGCGGCGCAGGCGGCCCATGTTCTTGTACAGCGCCACATGGATGCGGCGCAGCTCGTCGACGCGGGCGGCGCAGGGCTCGGTGCAGGGGCCGCGGACGGCGAGCAGCAGCAGCCACTTGCCGCGCAGCTCGGCGGAGGCGCCGAGCACCTCTGCTGGCAGCGGGCGCGGCGGGGTCAGCAGCTGCCCGTGGTGCACCGTGCGCGCCGGCTGCCAGCCGCCGACATACAGCGCGCCGCCGACGATGAAGGGCAGGCAGAGCACGCCGACGATCAGCAGCAGCGTGCGGCGACCTCGGCCGGGAGTGTGGCCGGTGCTGCGGATGACGGAGTCGTTCATGGCCGGCGGACCAGGAAATAGCCCCAGATGCCGAGGCTGGTGGCGGCGAAGGCGAACCATTGCAGGGCATAGCTGCGGTGGCGCTCGGCCCGTTCGTCCGGCCGCCGCCATTCGCGGACGTAGCCGCCGGGCGACGCCGGATCGAGCTGGATGATGACCGGCTGCAGCGGGTAGTCGACCGACTGGCGGAAGCGCTCCAGGTCGAGGTTCTGCCACACCGGCGCCCAGCCGCTGCTCGGCTGCGCCGCCAGATTGAAGAAGCGCGTTGCCGGCAGTACGGCGATGCCGCTCAGTTCGACTTCGCCGGCCGGCACTTCGGCGACCGGGACGATCCGGCGGTCGGCCGGGGCCGGCAGCCAGCCGCGATTGACCAGTACGTGCAGGTTCGAGCCGGCGATGCGCAGCGGCGTGATGACGTGATAGCCGGCCTGTTCCTGGTGCACCTGGTTGTCGAGCAGGATCTGGCGGCTGACATCGAAGCTGCCGCGCAGTACGACCCGACGGTAGCGCAGCGCCTCGCCGTCGACCGGCGTCGCCGGCATGGCGATGGCGGGCTCCCGGCTGCGCGTGTCGAGTTCGCTTTGCAGCTGGGTCTTGGCTTCGGCCTTGCGCCACTGCCACAGGCCGAGCGACAGGAAGGCCGGCAGCAGCAGGGCCAGCAGCAGCCCGCCGAGGATCGCCACCTGGCGCCGGCTGGCCCTTGCCTGGCGTCCCGGCGGGCGCGCATACTGCACCGACGAAAGCCTGTCGGGAGACGCGTCGATGCTCAGAGCGCTGGTGGTTTTGCTGTTGTTGGCCATAGTCGGCAGCCTGTTTTCCAGTCTGTTCTTCCTCTACCGCGATCGCGGCGACAGCCAGCGCACGGCCAGGATGCTGACCTGGCGCATCGGCCTGTCGATCGCGCTGTTCCTGATGCTGCTCGCCGGTTTCCGCTTCGGGCTCATTCCCGGCTACACCCAGTAAACAAAGACGAAGAGCAGCAGCCAGACGACGTCCACGAAGTGCCAGTACCAGGCCACCGCCTCGAAGGCGAAGTGGCGGTCGGCATCGAAGTGGCCGCGCAGGCTGCGCAGCAGGATGACCGCCAGCATGATCGTGCCCAGGGTCACATGAAAGCCATGAAAGCCGGTCAGCATGAAGAAGGTCGCGCCGTAGGCGCCGGCCCCCATGGTCAGCCCGAGCTCGTTGTAGGCATGATGGTATTCGTAGGCCTGGAAGCCGAGGAACAGGCTGCCGAGCAGCACCGTCGCCGCCAGCCCGAGCACGAGCTGCCGCTGATCGTTGCGCAGCAGGCCCCAGTGCGCCCAGGTCAGCGTCGCCCCGGAACTGAGCAGCAGGGCGGTGTTCAGCGCCGGGATGCCCCAGGCGCCCATTGGCGTGAAGGCCGGGCCTTTTGGCCCGGCACTCGGCCAGGTGCCGGCGAATTCCGGCCACAGGCTGGTGCCGTGCGCCCCGACCATGCCGCCGAGATCGGGCACCGAAATGACCCGGACGTAGAACAGGGCGCCGAAGAAGGCGGCGAAGAACATCACTTCGGTGGCGATGAACCAGACCATACCGTAGCGGAAGGAGCGGTCCTCCCATTCGCGGTAGGCGCCGCGCTGCGATTCGCCGATGACGCTGCCGAACCAGCCGAACAGCACATAGAGGATGACCGCCGTGCCGCCGAGCATGATCCACTTGCCGAACGGCGCGCCGTTGATCAGGGCGATGAAGCCGAGCGCCAGCAGGAACATGCCGGCGGACAGGATCACCGGATAGAGACTGGGTTGCGGCACGAAATACTCGTGCTGCGTGGCAACCTGGGCGCTGGTCGTTTTCATTGTGCCTCCCCGCTGGTCAGTGTCTGGCGTTGCCCGTCGATGCTGAAAAAGGCGTAGGACAGGGTGATCTGGCTGATGTCGCGATCGACTTCCGGTTTGACGATGAAGGCCAGCGGCAATTCCATCGACTCGCCCGGCGCCAGCGTCTGCTGTGAAAAACAGAAGCACTCGATCTTCTCGAAATGCTGGGCCGCCTGGCCGGGCGACACGCTGGGTACCGCCTGGCCGGTGATCGGCCGATCCGAGGTGTTGCGCACCAGGTAGCTGACCTGCTGCAGTTCGCCCGGATGGACTTCGAGGCTCAGGGTCAGCGGCCGCATGTCCCAGGGCAGGCCAGGCATCACGGTGCCGGTGAATTCGACCCGGATGCGCCGTTCGAGATCCACGGCCGACGCCGGGCCGGCTGCCGTTTTCAGGCCGCCGACGCCGAACCCCTTGCTGATCGAACCCTGGCCGGCGGTCTTGCCGTTGAAGCCGGTGACCTCGCAGAGCACGTTGTAGAGCGGCACCAGCGCGAAGGCGAAGGCGAAGGCGGCAGCCACCATCAGCAGCAGCCGGCCGATCAGGCGTTTGTGGCTGACAGGAGGGGGGGCGGCCTGGTCCATGATCTCAGCGCTTGATGAACAGCCCGATCAGGTACAGCGCGAGGACGGCCGCGCCGAGCAGCCAGCCGAGGCGGCGGGCGGCGCGGCGCCGACGTTCGAGGTCGGCGGCCGGGAAGGCCGGGCTGGCGCTGGGCGCTTTCATTTGATCACCGGCTGGCTGGTCCAGCTATGGTGCGGCGGTGGCGAGGCGAGTTCCCATTCCAGGCCTTCCGCGCCTTCCCAGACTTGGTTCTCGACTCTTGGGCCGCCCCTTACACAAGACCAGATGTTCCAGGCAAAGAGCAACTGGCTGAGTCCCAGGACAAAGGCGCCCAAGGTCGAGATCGCATTGAACTCGGCGAACTGCAGGGCATAGTCCGGGATACGTCGCGGCATGCCGGCCAGGCCGAGGAAGAATTGCGGAATGAAGGTCAGGTTGAAGGAGACGACGGTCAGCCAGAAATGCAGCTTGCCGAGCTTCTCGCTGTACATGTGGCCGGTCCATTTGGGCAGCCAGTAATAGACGCCGGTCATCACCCCCATGATGCCGCCGGCGAACAGCGCGTAATGGAAGTGGGCGACGACGAAGTAGCTGTGGTGGTACTGCGCGTCGGCGGCGACGTCGGCGAGGATCAGCCCGGTCAGGCCGGCGATGCCGAACAGCACGATGAAGCCGACGGCGAACAGCATCGGCGTCTCGAACGTCATCGAGCCTTTCCACATCGTCGCGATCCAGCAGAAGAACAGCACGGCCAGCGGCAGCGAGATGGCCATGGTGCTGAACATGAAGTAGATCAGCGCCGGCACCGGCATGCCGGCGGTGAAGAAGTGGTGGGCCCAGACCACCACCGAGAGCAGGCCGATGGCGATGAAGCTGTACACCTGCGCCTTGTAGCCGTAGGCCGGCTTGCGTGAGAAGGTCGACAGCACGTGCGGCATAAGGCCCCACACCGGCAGCAGCAGGATGTACACCTCTGGGTGGCCGAAAAACCAGAACAGGTGCTGGAACAGGATCGGGTCGCCGCCGCCGGCCGCGTCGAAGAAATGCGTGCCGAAATGGCGGTCGGTCAGCAGCATGGTCACCGCGCCGGCCAGCACCGGCAGCGTGGCGATCAGCAGGAAGGCGGTGATCAGCCAGCCCCAGGCGAACAGCGGCAGCTTCATCATCGTCATGCCCGGGGCGCGCATGTTGAAGATAGTGACGATGATGTTGATCGAACCCATGATCGACGAGATGCCGAGGATATGCACGGCCAGGATGGCGAAATCGACGCCCATGCCGCCCTGCACCGACAAGGGCGCATAGAAGGTCCAGCCGGTGGCGATGGCGCCGTCGCCGATGCCGAACAGGGCCAGCGTGAACGGCAGGGTGAGCAGGATGGCGGCCGGCGGCAGCAGCCAGAAGCCCCAGTTGTTGAGCCGCGGCAGCGCCATGTCCGGGGCGCCGATCATCAAGGGCAGCATCCAGTTGGCGAAGCCGGTGGCGGCCGGCATCAGCGCCGCGAAGATCATCACCAGCGCATGCACGCCGATCAGCTGGTTGAAGAACTCCGGCTGCATCAGCTGCAGGCCGGGCGAGAATAGCTCGGCGCGCACGGCCAGGATCATCAGGCCGCCGACGAAGAACATCAGCAGCGAGAACAGCAGGTACATCGTGCCGATGTCCTTGTGATTGGTCGTCGTCAGCCAGCGCAGCAGGCCGCTCGGATGATGCCCGGGGGAGTGTTCGGCGGAATCGGTAACGGCTGTGCTCATTGCTCGCCTCCTAGCGCAGGGACTTGATCTGGGCGGGCTGGATCATGTCGCCCCGATGGTTGCCGAAACTGTTGCGTTCATAGGTGATCACCGCTGCCAGTTCAACGTCGGACAGCGTGTTGCGGAAGGCCTGCATGGCGGTATTGGCCTTGCCGTTGAGCACGCGGTCGACATGGCTGTCCTTGATCAGCTTGCCGTTGGCGTCGAGCAGCGGGCCATCGACGATCTTGCTGCCGGCCAGCGCCGGGAAGGCCGGCGGCAGGCCCTTGCCGTCCGCCTGGTGGCAGGCGACGCAGTGCTTGTCGTAAGCGACCTTGCCTTCGGCGATCAGTTCGTCGCGGCTCCACGTCCGGTCGCTGCCGCTCGCCGCCGTCTTGGCCGCCAGCTTCTGCTCTTCCAGCCAGGCCAGATACTCGGGTTCCGGCACGGCGTGGACCACCACCGGCATGAAGCCGTGGTCCTTGCCGCACAGTTCGGCGCACTGGCCGCGGTAGGTGCCGGGCTTTTCGATCAGCACCCAGGTCTCGCGCAGGAAGCCGGGGATGGCGTCGCGCTTGACGCCGAACTGCGGCACCCACCAGGTGTGGATGACGTCGGTCGAGGTCAGCAGGATGCGCACCTTCTTGCCGACCGGCAACACCACCGGCCGGTCGACTTCGAGCAGATAGTGCTCGCCCTTGGCTTCGCCGTTGGCGATCTGCTCGCGCGGCGTGGACATGGTGCTGATGAACTTGACGCCGGCTTCCGGATATTCGTACTGCCACTTCCACTGCATGCCGGTGACCTTGAGCACCATGTCGGCGCGGGTCTGCGTGTCTTCCATATTGACGATCGCCTGCACGGCCGGGATGCCCATCAGCACGAAGTCGATGAACAGCAATATGGCGAACGGGATCAGCGCCCAGAACCACTGCAGTGCGCCGCGCGGGCCGGTGAATTTGGCCGGTGCATGACCGATGCTTTTGCGGTGGCGGATCATCGAGTAGATCATGATGGCGAACACCACCACGAACAGGATGGTGATGATCAGCATGAACTCGTTGTGGATGTGCAGCGTTTCCCGGGCGATCGGCGTTACCGGTTCAGGGAAGTTGAATTTGTATTCCGCCGCCGCGGCTCCCGGCAGCAGCAAGCCTGCGGCGAGGGCGCGCGAACGGCTTCGGCGGAGACGTGCCGACGCCTGGCTCGATCCGCCAGCCAAAGAATGAAGCGTTACGCTCGTCATTCCGTTCCCTCCCCCCTTGTGAGAACCGACTTGTCATCTCAGAATCCACCATGCGTAATTAGTTCAAAATTATTTAATCTGATGAATCCTCGACTCTTCGTCCCTCTGCTGTTTGCGCTGCTCGCCGCCTGTTCGCCGCCACCGCCGGCCAGCTTCGCCAACACCGACCTGACCGGCGCCAGCTTCGCCCAGCGCCTGGAACTGGACGATCACGACGGCCGCCGGCGCACGCTGGCGGACTTTCGCGGTCAGGTGGTGGTGGTCTTCTTCGGCTATACCGCCTGCCCGGACATCTGCCCGACGACGCTCGCCCGACTGGCCGCGGTGATGCAGCAACTGGGGGCGGACGCCGGGCGCGTTCAGGTGCTGTTCGTCAGCCTCGACCCGGAGCGCGACAGCGGCGAGCGGCTGAAAACCTTCGTCCCCTGGTTCCACCCGAGCTTTCTCGGCCTGCGTGGCGACGCGGCGCAGACCAAGGCGATCAGCGATGAATTCCGCGTCTTCAGCGCGCGCAAGGACGTCGAGGGCGAACTGGGTTACGTGCTCGACCACTCGACCGGCGCCTATGTCTTCGATCCGGCCGGGCGAATCCGGCTTTACGTCAAGGATTCGGCCAGCGTCGAGGAGATCGTCGGCGATATCCGGCTATTGCTGAAAGGCTGAGGCCGGCCTTCAGTCGCCGTCGTTCTCGGCCGTCGGTGGCGCCGGATCGGTAAACGCCTTGTTGACCGCGCATTCGGCACAGCCCGAATCGACGAAGGATTTGGCGATGCTCGGGAACTTGCCCATGCTGCCTTCCGGAAACATGCGCGCCACCGCCACCGGGTCGCCCGACATATGCAGGGCCTCGGCCTCGGACAGGCCCAACCCGCGCAACCGGACCAGCGCCGCCACCAATTCGTCCATCACGGCGCCCGGTTCGTCCTTGCAGACCCGGCGGCATTCAGGTGCTTTCGTCAGCATGGGCGGCTCTCCTCATGGTGTTCACAGGCAGGCCGGAAATTCCGGCCGGTCGTTTCAGTATATTTGCGCTAGCGCCGGGCGGCAAAGAGCAGCGCATTTCAGGCGGCAATAAACGACGACAACGACAATAGAAGTTGACGAAAACATATCGACGTAACTAAGATCGTCGATATGAAAACGAACTACACGCGAGCTATCCCCCCCGACTGGGCCGCCATGTCGCGGATTTTCCTGGCCCTCGGCGATGAGCATCGCCAGCGCATCCTGTTGCTGTTCGAGCCGGGCGAGCGCCTCAATGTCGGGCAGATCGCCGAGGTGTCGACGCTGGCCCGGTCGACCGTCTCGCACCACCTGAAGGTGTTGCACGAGTCCGGCGTGCTGGCTTCCGAGAAACTTGGCAAGGAGGTCTGGTTCTGGATCGACCGCGCCGCCCTCGAGTCCACTTTTACCAACGTCCTCGACTACCTCAAGGAAAACACCTGATGCGTACTTTGTTGCGGCCGTTGCTGCGCGCGCTGGCCATGCTGTGCTTTCGTGTCGACATCCAGTTCCGCCAGTCGGACTTCTCGCATTCGCGGCTGCTCGTCGTCGCCAATCACGAATCCTTCCTCGACGGCCTGCTGCTCGGCCTGTTCCTGCCGATCGACCCGGTCTTTGTGGTGCATACCGGCGTCGCCAACAATTTCTGGTTCCGCCTGCTGCTGTCGCAGGTCGATTACCTGGCCGTCGATCCGACCAGCCCGATGGCGATGAAGAAAGTCATCCGGCTGATCGAGGCCGGCCGGCCGGTGGTCATCTTCCCGGAAGGGCGGATCACCCAGACCGGCTCGCTGATGAAGGTCTACGACGGCCCGGCCTTCGTCGCCGCCAAGACCGGCGCGACGGTGATCCCGGTGCGGCTCGACGGCGCGTCGCGTTCCTATTTCTCGCGCCTGTCCGGCAAGTACCCGAAGGAGTTGTTCCCAAAAATTCGCCTGACGGTGCTGCCGGCCGCGCATTTCCCGATGCCCGAGGCGGCCACCGCCAAGCTGCGCCGGCGCCGCGCCGGCGAGCAGATGCGCAAGCTGATGCAGGAGATGATCTTCGCCTCGCGCCCGCAGCAGACGCTGTACGCCGCGCTGTGCGACGCCGCCGAAATTTTCGGCAAGCGCCGCCGGCTGCTCGAGGATGTCAAACAGATTGAGTACTCCTACAACGACCTGCTAAAAATGGCGCTGATTCTCGGCCGCCAGGTCGAGCGCCTGACCCGGCCGGGCGAAAAGGTCGGCCTGCTGCTGCCCAACCTGGTGCCGACCATTGGCCTGATCTTCGGCCTGACCGCCCGCCGCCGGGTGCCGGCGATGCTCAACTACACGGCCGGCATCGATGCCATGCAGGCCGCCTGCGACGCCGCCGAAGTCAAAGTCATCATCACTTCGCGCGCTTTCGTCGAGCAGGCCAAGCTGGGCGACAAGCTGGCCGGGCTGCACAACGTCGAGCTGCATTACCTGGAAGACATCCGCGAACGCATCGGCCTCGCCGACAAGCTGTGGCTGCTGCTGTGGGCGATCCGTTTCCCGCGCGCCTTCGAGTTGCACGCCTCGCCCGAGGACGCCGCGGTCGTGCTATTCACCTCCGGCTCCGAAGGCAAGCCGAAGGGCGTCGTGCTGCCGCACCGGGCGATCCTCGCCAACATCGCGCAGATCCGGGCGGTGATCGATTTCTCGGTTGACGACAAGGTGCTCAACGCGCTGCCCATCTTCCACTCCTTCGGCCTGACCGCCGGTGCGCTGCTGCCGGTGCTGACCGGCGCCAGCCTGTTCCTCTACCCGTCGCCGCTGCACTACCGGATCATCCCGGAACTGGCCTACGACCGCGGCTGCACGGTGCTGTTCGGCACCTCGACCTTCCTCGGCAATTACGCCAAGTTCGCTCATCCCTACGATTTCTACCGCCTGCGCTACGTCGTCGCCGGCGCCGAGAAGCTGTCGGAAGCGGTGCGCAGCCAGTGGTTCGAGAAATTCGGCGTGCGCATCTTCGAAGGCTATGGCGCCACCGAAACGGCGCCGGTGCTCGCCGTCAATACGCCGATGGCCTACCGCACCGGCACAGTCGGCAGCCTGCTGCCGGGTATCGAGCACCGCTTGCAGCCGGTGCCGGGCATTGAACGCGGCGGCATTCTGCATGTGCGCGGCCCCAACGTCATGGCCGGCTACCTGAAAGCCGAGCAACCGGGCGTGCTGCAGTCGCCGGTCTCCGAGCTAGGTGAAGGCTGGTACGAGACCGGTGATGTGGTCGACATCGACGACGACGGCTTCGTCAGGATCGTCGGCCGGGTCAAGCGCTTCGCCAAGATCGCCGGCGAGATGGTCAGCCTGGAGGTCGTCGAGAAGCTGGCCACCGCCAGTTCGCCGGAGCAGGCCCACGCCGTCTCCAGCCAGCCCGACGCGGCCAAGGGCGAGGCGCTGGTGCTGTTCACCACCGATGGTGGACTGAGCCGCGAGTTGTTGGCCGCCAAGGCGCGCGAGCTGGGCCTGCCGGAACTGGCGGTGCCGCGCAAGATCCACAAGGTCGAGGCGCTGCCGCTGCTCGGTACCGGCAAGATCGACTATGTGACGCTGAAGCGTCTGGCGGAGGCCGTTTGATGAATCGTCGTAAATTTCTCGGCTTCCTGGCCGGCGGCGCCGCCCTGTCGGCGGCCGGCTGGAGCATGGCCAAACCGGCGGTGGTCAATCCCTGCCGCGCCGCAATTCCAGTCCGCTTGCTCGACAGCCCGTGGCTGAAGCAGGCCTGGGCCGGCATCGATCCGGCCGGGCTGTGGGATTGCCACGTGCATCTGGCCGGGTTGGGCGATGGCGGCAGCGGCATCGAGCTCGGCCCGCAGCTGTCGTCACCGCTGCAGCCGGTGCATTACGCCCAGCGCCTGTTCTACATGAACGCCGGCTGCGCCCACGATGCGCCGGGCGCCGTCGATGCCGCCTACACGGCCCGCCTGCTCAACCTGTGTGACGCGATGCCGGAAGGCTTCAAGGTCATGCTGTTCGCCTTCGAGCGCTTCCACGATGCGGCCGGCCATGCCCATCCCGAGCATTCCGCCTTCTACGTGCCAAATGCCTGGGCGGCGAAACTGGCGCGCGAGTTTCCGGCGCGTTTCGAATGGGTCGCTTCGCTGCATCCCTACCACGCGACGGCGGTTGCCGACCTGCAACTGGCGATTGCCAACGGTGCACGGGCGGTCAAATGGCTGCCGGCAGCGCAGGGCATGGACCCGGCGTCGGCCAAGTGCGACGCCTTCTATCGCGTGCTGGCGGCATCGGGCACACCGCTGATCGTCCATTGCGGCGAGGAAAAGGCGGTCAAGGGTAGCGACACGCAGGCTTTCGGCAATCCATTGCGCCTGCGCCGGGCGCTCGATCTCGGCGTCAAGGTCGTCGTCGCCCATTGCGCGACGATGGGCACGGACCTCGACGACGATGGCAAGGTGCGCAGCAGTTTCGACCTGTTCCTCAAGGCGATGGCCGAGCCGCGCGCCAAGGGTCTGCTCCACGGCGACCTCTCGGCGATCACGCTGCGTAATCGCCAGCCGGCGGTGATCCGCACGCTGCTCGAACGCGAAGACCTGCACGAGCGCCTGCTGCACGGTTCCGACTACCCGCTACCGGGCATCCTGCCGCTGATCTCGTCGGCGACGCTGGCCCGCGCCGGCCTGCTGCCGAAGGAGGCGGTTGCCGATCTCGACACCTTGCGCGAGCACAATCCGCTGCTCTTCGATTTCGTTCTCAAGCGCCTGCTCAATTGGCAGGGGCATTCCTTTTCCCCGGCGGTGTTCAATACCCGCCGCCTTTTCTCGGTGAGCCAGGCATGAGCGGACAATTCGGACTACTTAAGGAACAGCGCTTCGGGCCGCTGTTCGGCACGCAGTTTCTCGGTGCCTTCAACGACAACCTGTACAAGAATGCGCTGGTCGTGCTGCTGACCTTCCAGGCGGCGCAATGGACGACGCTACCGGTCGAGCTGCTCGGCAACCTGGCAGCCGGCTTGTTCATCCTGCCCTTCTTCCTGTTCTCGGCGACCGCCGGGCAACTCGCCGACAAGCACGACAAGGCTTGGCTGGCCCGCCTCTCGAAAGTGCTGGAGATACTCATCATGGGCGTCGCCGCCGCCGGTTTCTGGCTGCACAGCCTGAGCTGGCTGCTCGCCGCGCTGTTCCTGCTCGGCCTGCAATCGACGCTGTTCGGCCCGGTCAAGTACGCGATCCTGCCGCAGCACCTGCACGAAGACGAACTGGTCGGCGGCAATGCGCTGATCGAGGCCGGCACCTTCGTCGCCATTCTGGTCGGCACCCTGGCCGGCGGTCTGCTCGCCGGCGCCGTCGACCAGCCGATGTGGATCGTCGTCGGCGGGCTGGCGGTGGCGGTGCTCGGCTACCTGACCAGCCGTGGCATTCCGAAGGCATCGCCACCGGCACCCGAGCTGGCGGTCAACTGGAATCCGCTGACCGAAACCTGGCGCAGCATCGCCTTTGCCCGCGGCAATCGCACGGTGTTCCTGTCCATCCTTGGGATTTCGTGGTTCTGGCTATACGGCGCGCTGTTCCTCGCCCAGTTTCCGGCTTACACGAAGAATGTGCTCGGTGGGGGTGAGTCGATGGTCACCATGCTGCTGGCCATCTTCACGGTCGGCATCGGCCTCGGTTCGCTGCTCTGCGAGCGGATGTCCGGCAAGCATGTCGAGATCGGCCTGGTGCCCTTCGGCTCGATCGGCCTGACGCTGTTTGGTCTCGACCTCTATTTCGCTTCGCCGGTCGGTCTGGCCGGCACGACGGCGCATGCACTGACGGCGCTGCTCAGCCTGCCGGCGATCTGGCGCGTGCTGTTCGATTTGCTGATGCTCGGCGTCTTCGGCGGCTTCTTCATCGTCCCGCTGTATGCGCTGGTCCAGACGCGCAGCGAGGCCAGTCACCGCGCCCGCATCATCGCCGCCAATAACATTCTCAACGCGCTGTTCATGGTCGTCGGCGCGCTGACCGCTGCCGCCGTGCTCGGCGCCGGGTTGTCAATCCCGGCGCTGTTCGGTATCGCGGCGCTGCTTAATGCCGCGGTGGCGATCTACATCTATGGGCTGGTGCCGGAATTCCTGCTGCGCTTCATCGCCTGGCTGCTGGTCAAGGCCGCCTACCGGCTGCGCTGCGCGGGGCTGGAATACATCCCCGAGCAGGGGGCGGCGGTGCTGGTCGCCAACCATGTAAGTTTTGTCGACGCGGTGGTGATCATGGGCGCCTCGCCGCGGCCGATTCGCTTCCTCATGGACCATCGCATCTTCCAGACGCCGCTGCTTGGCTTCATCTTCCGCCATTGCGGCGCCATTCCCATCGCCTCGGCCAAGGAAGATCCGGCATTGCTGGAGCAGGCCTTCGCCGCCGTCTCGCAGGCGCTGAAGAATGGCGAACTGGTGGCCCTCTTCCCCGAGGGCGGCATCACCCGCGACGGCGAGCTGCAGCCCTTCCGCCCCGGCATCAGCCGCATCCTCGCCGCCGATCCGGTGCCGGTCGTGCCGCTGGCGCTGTTCGGGCTGTGGGGTAGCTATTTCTCCCGCATCGACGGCGCGGCAATGCAGACGCCGTTCCGCCGCGGCTGCTTCTCGCCCATCGGCTTACGGGCGGGGGCGCCGGTATCGGCTGCCGAGGCGACGCCGGCGCGCCTGCACTCGGTCGTCGCTGCACTGCTGGCAAGGGAGAATCAGTAACCGTAAACGTAAGCAAGGGGGCCTTGGCCCCCTTGGTCGGTACAACCGGTCAGTGTTGTGCTTATTTGCGGCGGGCGAAACCCAGAGCGACCAGGCCAAGGCCGAGCAGCAACACGGTGCCGGGAACCGGCACGCTGTTGGCGGAGATCGGGTCGCGCGCCCAGACACTCATGTGGGAGATGTCCTTGTCGCCAAAGTCGTTCATGTTCCAGGTGCCGGTGAAGGAGTAGGGGGTGGTCAGGTCGAAGGCGCCTGGGAAGGCGGCCAGCAGGATGTTGAAGTCGAAGTCATAAACCGCCCAGCCACCATCACTGGGGCCGGAGCCGGCTTTGACGACGAAGGCCAGGTGGTCAAAGTAGTTGCGATCGAAAATGCCGGCATCATTGAGAATCTGCACGATGTTGGGGACGGTGGTCAGTGACCAGGTGCCGCCAATACCGTTTGCGTTCTCAAACATTTCGAAGGTCAGCAGCTTGCTGATGTCGAGCGGCTTGTCGTAGTAATTCAGCTCGCCGCTGTTGCCACCCAGCGTGCCCAGCATGATCCAGCCCGGATCGACCAGATTATTGGGATTCTCTAGGCCCTGCAGTTGCGAGGCGGAAATGAACTGGGTCGGACTGATCTTGCCGCCCTCGCCGTTCAGCAGGCCGTCGTTCAGATAGCCGAGGTTCGGGTTCGGTTCGAGCGTGCCGCCTTGGGCGTCGTTGCCAGCGATGACCCCGTAACAGCTGGTCGACTGGATGCCACCCGGCGGCAGCAGGACGGAGGTGGCGTCGACACTACTCGTCATCGTCGTGATGACGAAGGAGTCGTTGGTACAGGTGGCGGCCTGCGCGGTCAGGGAGAAGACTCCCAGGCTGGCGATGGCGAGGGCTTTTTGGATGGTGTTCATGTTGGGCTCCTGCTTGTGGTTTTTTGCTATTGATCAGCAAGAACAGGGCCATTCATAAAAAATCTTTACAAATCAGTGTTGTTTTGGGTTCTGTAATCGCGTCATCGATAGATTTGTAAAGAAATTCGACACTAATTTCCAACATTTGCCATTATTGTTATTCCGTTGGCATGCAATGGCGTCGGGAAGGTGATCGATCAGTCGGCGAAAAATGACGTCGCCGGCTAACGGACCACCCTCCGCTTCGCCGACCGCTTACGGGGCCGGCCGGGTCGGTGGCACGTAGGCGCGGTCGATCTGCAGTTGCAGCTTGCTGTCGCCGAGCTTGACGGTCTGGGCGGCGCTCTGCATGTCGCCGTCGCGGCCGATGGCGTTGCCGGTGCGCGACAGGCGGGCTTCGACGATGACCTTCGGGTGGCCGGAAATGGCCTTGTCGGCGACCATTGCCGAGCTGTCGTCGAGGACGAATTTGGCCGGCAGGTCGCCGACGCGCAGCTTGACGACGGCGATCGGAAAGCGCGTGCCATCGAGCGGGCGGGCGAAGACGAAGACGGTCTCGTCCGGCTGGCTGGTGGCGGCGACTGCGGGGGCGAGACTGACCGTGCCGCTGATCGCCTTGCCCGGATCGACATCGACCTTGCTCAGGCGACGGGCTTCGGCGATGTTGTCGGCCAGCACCTGCTGGTCGGCGGAGCCGGGTTCGATGTTTAGCCGGGCCCGCTCCCAGAGCTGTACCGCGGTGGCGAAATCCTTGCCGTTGAAGGCGGCGGTGCCGGCCAGCCAGAGCGCGATCAGGTGGTTGGGGTCGATGGCCAGGGCGCGCTTGACCAGGCTCAGCGGCTTGCCGCTCAGGTTGCCGCCGTTGGCCGTCGCCAGCAGGTCGGCGTACTCGGCGAGAAAGTCGGCGTTGTCGGCCAGACCGGCCTCGGCCCGGCCGTAGGCGTCGATGGCTTCCGGCATGCGCTCCATCGAGCGGTAGGAGCGGCCGAGCATGGCCCAGCCCTCGGCATTGTCCGGTTCATTGATCAAGCGCTGTTGCAGGCCTTCCACCATCTGCTGGATCTTGGCCGGCGTCATCTCCTCCGGGCTGACCTGGAGCACAGGATTGAGCGCCCGTGGCGAGCCGAGATAGAGATAGCCGCCGGTGGCCAGTAGCGGCAGCAGCAACAGCACGACGATGGCCGTCTTGCGGCTGGTGCCCGGCATGTCGCTGTCGGCGGGCAGGCTGGTGGCCGGCAGTTCGTCGAGCAGGCGCCGCTGGATTTCCCGGTGGGTCTGTTCATAGGCCTCGGCCGACAGGCTGCCGGTCAGCCGGTCGCTTTCCAGTTCGCGTAATTGGTCGCGCATCAGCGCGATATTGGTGGTCCGCCGTTCGCTGCTCTGCTGGGGGGCGTGACGCTTGCGCAGCAGGGGGAACAACAGGATGGCCAGGGCCAGCACCAGCAGGGCGCCGGCAGCCAGGACGAAAACGGTCATGGGATCACCCGTAAAGGAAAAGGGGAGGAGTGTAGCTCCTCCCCTTCGATTGCCATCATCCGGCGGTGGTCAGCCGGTGAAGAAGCCGATGCCGACGAGGACCAGCAGGACCAGGCCGACGCTGATCAGCGCCAGACCGAGGATCACCGAACTCAGGTGCATCTGGCGGGACGGGGCGGCGACCAGGTACTTCTCCAGCTCGCCGCTGCTCACCAGGCGCTGGTAGTGGGCCGGGTGTTCCTTGCGGAACTCTTCCAGCGACTGGGTGCCGGTGAACATCACGACGTCCGGCGGCGGCAGCTTGTCGGGCCGGAAGTGGTTGTTGAAGAAATGCACCGTGAAGAGGAAGACGGCCGCCAGGAAGGCTTCCTCGCCATGCACCAGGGTGGCGACGTTGAACACCCAGCCCGGCAGGTAGGTGGCGGTGACGTGCGGGAAGGCCAGCATCATGCCGCTCCAGCCGATTACGTTGACACCCCAGAAGACGGCCCAGTAGTCGAACTTCTCGAAGTAGGTCCAGCGGTCGAACTGCGGCTTCGGACCCTTGGCGAAGAACCACTTGAACATGCCCCAGCAGTCCGCCAGATCCTTCCAGTTCGGGATCAGCGAATCCGGTCCGAACCAGCGGAAGGTCTTGTCGCGCAGCAGGCGCTGCATCACGTAGATGAAGTGGATGACGAAGATGCCGATGAACAGCGTCGCCGCCACGCGGTGGACGATGCCGAGGATCTTCGGCCCGCCGAACAGGTCGGCGACGACCGGGGCCCAGGCGCTGCCCGAGAACATGGCCGTGGTGCCGGTCAGGATCAGGGTCATGGTGACCAGGGCGAACACCAGGTGGGCCAGACGCCAGCCCCAGGAGAAGCGCTCGAAGTGCTTTTCCGGGAGGCCCAGTTTGTCGGTCTGGATGTGCGGCACGGTCTTGCCGGCCTTGCGTTCCTGCCACTCGCGGTAGTACCAGAGGCCGCAGTGTGCCCAGAAGAAGGCGAAGACGCCGATCAGCAAGGCGATCATGAACTTCGTGGCGATCCACATCTGCGGATACTTTTCGAAATCATGGCTGTTGGCGTGCGGGCCGAAGGAAATGAAGCCCGCGGTGGCCGGCGCGATGCCGGGCTTCTTGCCATCATGGCACTGGCGGCAGGTCTTCAGCCGGTTGTCCACATGCACCTTCGACTCCGGATCCTTGGCACCGAGGATGCCGTGGCTGCCGTGGCAGCTGGAGCAGCGGGCCGTGTAGGTGTAGCCGAGCTTGTTGATCTGGCCGTGGTAGGTATCGCGGTAGCTGTCCAGTTCTTCCTTGTGGCAGCCGCCGCAGTATTCGACGTTCTTCAGCTTGAACGGGTCGGACGAGGCGCCGCGGATCTCGTGGCTGGTGTGGCAGTCGATGCAGACGGCGCCTTTCGGATCGTCCTTGCCCATGGTCAGCTGGCCGTGGGCCGAGGTTTCATAATCCTCGATCTGTTCCTCGTGGCATTGCGGGCCGCAGGTCTGCAGCGTCTCCAGGCGCCATTGCTCGCGCTCCGGCGTGCCTTGCGGCGGCACCGCGAAATCGTGGGTGGCGTGGCACTCGCTGCAGTAGGCCTTGGGGCGCTCCGGATGGTCGGCATCGGGCCGGGCGTGGAAGGATTCCTTGTAGGCGCCGATGTTCTCGGCAACGACGCCGAGTCGCTCGCGCCCGGCCGGGCTGGCCTTCGCCTCGTCCCACAGCTTGGCATGGCAGCTGGCGCAATCCGGCTTGGCAACGCCGGCGACCTTCTGGTGCTGTGCCTGGTTGTCGACGATATCGGTGTGGCAGGCGACACACTGCATGTTGGCATGCACGCTCTTCGCATGCTTGCCCTGGTTGACGGCCGGCAGGGTGCGCTTGTCACCGGCGTCGTTGACCAGTTGGATCTTGGCCGACTTGCTGTCGTGACATTTCAGACAGCCGGCATTGTTCAGGTCGGCATTGGCCGTTGCCGGCGGTGTTTCGGCCGCCAGGGCCGGGCCGCCAGCGAGGCAGGCCAGGACGGCGAGAATTCTTGATAGTGAGCTAAGCGAACGCATGATCTCCGGATCCTTTCTTTTCTTATTGGTAATGACGACCCATACCTGCATCAGAAAAAAAAGGGGGCTGGTAGTTCCCGGCCCCCTTTTTGGGTCTTCACTTCATCAAAGCGGACTGTCTTACTGGAACTTGTAGATGTAACGAATTCCGGCAAACGTGGCGTTCTGGGACGGCGAGGCTAGGACCATGGTGCCGTCTGGACCGGCGCAGTTGTTGTAGCAGTAGGGCGTGCCGCCAGCCGAGGTCCAGCTCCAGTCGTCGGTGTGCCAACGGTCGTGGATCAGGTCGAAGCGCAGGTCGGCATTCTTGCGCAGGGCGTAAGTGCCCTTCAGCTTGAGCCGCGTCAGCTTGTTCTCGATGTCCGGAACTGGCCGGAAGTTGGCGGTGAAGGCGGTGATGTTCAGGTTCTGGTCATACTTGGTAACGCTGCGCATCCACTCCAGGTCGGCACTGAAAGTGAACTTCGGACCCACCTTGCCAAGCAGGCCGAGGCCGAGCGACTTGGTCACTTCTTCGAGGTCGACCTGGTTGGCTAGCTGACCAGCCGCCGCCGGCGCGACATCCTGATTCGACGAAATTTCCTCGCGCGATAGCCAGGCACTGAGTTTCCAGTCGTCGTTGAAGATGTAACTGGCATCGATCGAGGTCTGCCAGGCCTCGCCTTCCTTCAGGCCCCAGGGCTGGCTCTTGTCGTACTTGTCGTCGGATCCTTCGACGGCAAACTGCAGCGACAGCCGTTCGGCCGGTTCCCAGTCGACCTTGGCACGGAGCTTGTCGCGCTTGCGGTCGGCAATGTGCATCGGCGAGATGAGGCTTTCGTTGGCATCGCCGGTGGTGGCCGGGACGATGTTGGAGCTCTTGCGATCGCTGCGCAGATAGGCGATGGAGCCGTTCAGGTTGTCATCGAAGGAGCGCCGCAACTGCAGGCGGTAGGTGGTTTCCTCGAGGTCCTTCGCGTAGGGCACCAGCCACGTGCCGCGCTTGGGAGTCGAGCGGTCCTGCGTGAAATGATCGACGCCGGCAGTCACGGCGAAGTTCAGCGGCAGGCGGTAGGTGCCTTCCACCTTCCCGGAAAGCTTCTTGAAGGAGTGCGGCGTGTTGAAGCCGAGATTGCTGTTGATGAACTGATGTACTGGCGTCTTGTCGTCGATATCGTGATAGCGCAGATTGGCGTTCAGCGACAGCTTGGGCAGCGGCCGCGAACTCAGACCCAACTGGACGAGCTTGGTATCGACGCGCCCGTCCAGACTGGTCGGGCTACCCGCCAGCGCTGTGACAAGGCCGTTGGTGGCGAAGGATTCATCCTGCGTCGCGCGGCTGTAGGAGATCTTGAACGTCCCACGGGTGCTTGGCGTGAAGTTGTAGCCGCCATCGAGGAAGAGCTGGTGTGCCTGGTTGCTGAGCGGTTGCGACAGATTGGTGATGGCCGCATTGCCATTGGTCGAATAGCGCACGACGCCGCCGTTGTCCTGGTCGTACCAGCTGCCGTAGTAGCCGCCCGACAGTTGCAGCATCTTGCCGCTGTACTGCAGCACGGTCTCGAACTGGCGGGTCGTGCTGTCGATCGGTTCGACCAGGAAGCGTGGCGAGTCCCCGCCCCACTGGCGGGTACCCGTCTTGTCCTCGTTCTTGAAATCGATCTTGAGGTCGAGGCCGGGCATCAGGCTCTTGTAGAAGCCGGCGTTGATCATCTCGCGCAGCGTGCCCAGGGATTTCTCCCGTTTCGGCAAGGCATTGACGCCGGCGCCGCTGGCATTCAGGCGCGACGAGCCGATGCCCTGCAGACCGGTAGAGAAAGTAAAGGGATTGTCGCGCGGCGTCCGGTTGTATTCGAGGAAACCGCCGATATTGCCCTGGCGCAGGACTTCGACGCGGATTTCCCGGTTGTCGAGGCCGAAGTTCCGGGCGTCCAGCTTGTACCAGGTACCTGTCGCGTCATCGCGCTTGACGATGTCGGCGTCGAACAGGCCGTAGGCCTGGGCGTCGCGCATCCCGTCGTAGATGCCCATCTGGTGACGGTCGTCACCCCAGACATTGCCGACGCCGAGCGAGATGCTGCTCTCCGGCTTGATCAGTTCGGCAATCTCGGCATCCTGCGCCAGCGCCGGAGCGAAAGCCAGCATCAGGGCTGCCGACAGCGTGGTCAGCCTGAACGTATTTTTCATCGTGTTCATGATTAATCATTCCCCCTAATGATCAGCGACGGAAGCGACCGGATTGCGCCGATTCTTCGGTGCTGTTGCCACCGTGAATATTGGTGTGGCAATTCAGACAGCCACGACCGACCGTGCCAATAATGTCTCGACCAGTCACGTTGCCAGCGTTCGCCGGCAAGGCGCCGACCTGGCTGCGGTGGTGATTGGTGCCCGAATGGCAGTCCTGGCAGAGGAAGGGGGGACGGCTCTTTAGCAGGTTGGCGATGGTCGTGCCGTGCGGCTGGTGACAGATCGAGCAGTCTTCGGAGACCGGTTCATGGTTGTGGATGAACGGACCGCGCTTCTCCATGTGGCAGGTGTAGCAGGTCTCGTTGGTGGTCGCCTTGATCAGTTGCTTCGGATTATCGCCGTGCACGTTGTGGCAGGACGAGCAGCTCATCTTGCCTTCGACGATCGGGTGATGCGACGGTTTGTTGACCTGGTTGCGCTGCTCCTTGTGGCAGGTGAAGCAGGTTTCGGTCTGCGTCTGGCGGTCGCGCACCTTGTCCTTGGCGGCGTGCACCTGATGGCAGGAGCTGCAGGTGACGTCCTGGCTACCGTGGGCGCTGTGTTGCCAGCCGATCCGGTTGCCACCCTGGTGACAGGTCAGACAGGAACCGTTGCGGGCTTCGACGGTGGTGTCGGATTTCTTGCCATACCAGCGCTCGGGTTTCGGCGGCTTGCCGCTGCCCTTGTGATTGACGTGCTTCTCGCTTTCGCCGTGGCAGTCGGTACAGGTCGGCGTGCGACCGTCGGCGTTGGTGCCGTGCTTGGTCTTGCCGATCGCCAGCACGGACGGCTTGAGGTCCAGCATCGTCGGTTTGGAATCATCAGCTTCGTCGTGACACCCGGTACATTTGGCGTCGCCCTTGAGGAGCAGATCCTTCGGCGCCTCTTTGGCCAGTGCCTGGCCGGCCCCCAGCATGGCGACACACGCCGTCATGGCCAACAACTGTCGTAAGCCTCTCATATACACCCCCATTGAAAACCCGTTATGAACGCCGCCCGTCGGACGGCGTTTTATAGCTCATGCGCTTTACTGCGCGAGAATCCACTGCAGCAGATTCTTCAGTTCGGCCGGATCCTTGACCTCGATGATCTTGTGCTCTTCCTCGGAGCCGTCTTCCAGCTTGACCTTCGGGCCGGTGGTGATGTTCTTGTGCATCTTCTCCATGCCCTCGGCTTCCTTGCCCTTGTACTTGGCAGAGATCTTTTGGTAGGACGGCCCTTTTTTGGTCTTGTCGATGGCGTGGCACTTGAAGCAGTCGTTTTTCTTGGCCAGGGACTTGGCGGCATCTGCATCAACGGCGGCGACGGCGCTGCCCGAGAGCAGGAAGGCCATCAGCGAGGCTGCCAGCAAGGGGGTGCGAACAGTTGGGAAGTTCATTTTCAATCCTTCGTATTCAAAGCACGGGTCCAAAAAAACCCGTCGGACGCGAACTAGTCCATCTGGCCTAGTTTTCAGGCTGAATACTAGATGGGGGGCAAATTCCCCGACATCGGCAAGGGATTAATTGCGGCATAGGAAATTTCCTATTGCCGGGCCTCAGAATTGCGATGCTTCGACCAGGCCATGCGCGATGGCATAACGGATCAGCTCGGCGGTGTTGCTCATGTTCATCTTCTGCAGGATGTGCGTCTTGTGGGTGCTGATGGTCTTGACGCTGAGCGACAGCTCCTCGCCGATCTCGGTCAGGCCCTTGCCCATGACCAGCATGTTGAATACCTGGTATTCGCGATCGGAGAGCGCCGCGTGCGGCAGTGCGTCGTTGGTCGGGCGGATGCCGCGGACCAGTAGTTCGGCGACCTTTTCGGTGACGTAAACGCCGCCGCCGGCCACCCGGCGGATGGCGGCGATCAGGACCTCGCCATCGCTTTCCTTGGTCAGGTAGCCGGAGGCGCCGGCATGGATGGCGCGCACCGCATACTGCTCCTCATGGTGCATGCTGAGGACGAGGATGGGCAGATGGCCTTTTTCGTCGCGGATCATCCGGATCAGGTCGAGGCCGTTGCGGCCCGGCATCGAGATATCGAGGACCAGCACGTCGCAAGCCTGGGCGCGGACCAGGTCCATGGCTTCCAGGCCGTTGGCGGCCTCGCCGGTGACCAGCAGATCGTCGGTGTCGGCAAATATCTGTTTGAGGCCGTCGCGAATGATGGCGTGGTCGTCAGCCAGCAGTACCCTGATTTGCTTCATGGCTTTCCTCTTCCGTTGCGGTATCCGGGATGCGTACGTCGATCCGCGTGCCCTGGCCCGGTTGCGTGGCGATCGACAGCTGGCCGCCGAGTATCTGGGCGCGTTCTTCCATGCCGATGAGGCCGATGCCGGCGCGCTGCGAATCGGTCCTGGCGAAGCCCTGGCCGTCGTCGCCAATGCTCAGTTGCCACTGACTGTCGGCGAAGCGCAGGTGGACGTCGACGGTCCGGGCCGCGGCATGGCGGGCAATGTTGGTCAGCGACTCCTGCAGGATGCGGAACAGCGCCGTAGCGACCGCGCCGCCCTTGGGCGGATCGATGGCGGGGAGCTCGAGGGTGATGACAAGGCCGGTCCGGGCGGCGAACTGGTCGGTGTACCAGGTGGCGGCAGCGGCGAAGCCGAGATCGTCGAGGACCAGCGGCCGCAGCTCGGCCGAAATGCGGCGGACGGCGCCGATGGTCTGGTCGATCAGCTCCTTGATCGACGTCACCTTGCGCGCCAGTTCCGGGTGCTCGGTCTTCAGGCGGCTGCCCAGCCAGGAGACTTCCAGGCGCATGCCGGTCAGCGACTGGCCGAGTTCGTCGTGCAGTTCGCGCGAGATGCGGCTGCGCTCGCGTTCGCGGACATTCTGGATGGCCGCCGACAGTTCCTGCAGCTGGCGGTTCTTCTGCATCAGTTCCAGTTCGGCCCGGCGCCGTTCGCTCAGGTCATGAAACACCGCGGTCACCAGCGTTTCGCCGAGGAAGCTGGCCGTCGACAGGCTGAGTTCGAAGGGCCGTTCGTTGCCCTGGTGGCTGAGGGTGATCAGTTCGACCTGCGGCTCGTCCTGCGTCTGCCGGGCCGTCGCCAGCAGTTGCAGCAGGCGCGTGGCGACGACCGGCGGCTGGCTTTGCGTGAAGAAGCTGCCGGCATCCTGGCCGAGGGCATCGACGAAGCGGGTGGCAAAGAAATGCTCGGCGGCCCGGTTGAACAGGATGATCCGGCCTTCCGGATTCAAGGTGACGATCGGGTCGCGCACCGTCTGCACGGTCAGGCGTAGTTGGCGATCGCTGATTTTCAGTTCTTCCTCCAGGCGTTCGCGGCGCAGGATGCCCTTGAGCATCAGGGCGGCCGTCGTCAGCGTCAGCAGGATGATCACCGCGGTGCCGCCGCCGATGGTGCGGGCAACGCCCTGCCAGTTGCGCAGGGCCACCGCTTCATTGACCGAGGTGGCAATGCGCAGCGGGTAGCTGGAGACGTCGCGATAGGCGGTGTGCCAGCGGCCCTCTGCCGCTTCGTCGTGAATGACGACGCTGCCGGTGGCGGCGGCTTCGTCGGCCGGCAGTGCCTGGTCGATGACGCCGGTGCCGAGCAGGGCGCGTCGATCGACCGTGCCGGCCATCAGCACTCCGTCGCGATGCAGCAACTGAATGCGATTGACGAAATTGAGCTCGACGCTTTCGTACAGCGCTTCCAGGCGACCTATGCTGATCGCCGAAACGACCACGCCGCGGAAGCTGCCGTCCGGCTCGTTGAGGCGCATGCTGATATAGAAGGTCAGCTGGTCGTCCACCCTGGCTTTTTCCGGCCGGCTGACAAAGATCTCTTCGCTGTTGCGGTCCACGAAGTGGCGGAAAAATTCGCGGTCGCTGAGCGACAGCCGGCGGACGAAATCGGGACGGGAAGAGTTGACATTGATGCCCTCGCGGTCGGCGACGAACATCGATTTGATCTGCGGCAGGCCGTTGCTGCGCGAGGTCAGCAACAATTGCACGGCCGGGTGGCTGAGGTCGAGGCTGCGCCCGATGTCGTTGGACAGGCGCTCGCGGACGCCTTCCATGGCCAGCTCGACGCCATCCAGCGTGCGCGCCGTCTGCTCGGCCAGCATCTTGCTGACACTGACGATTTCGCGATTGGCGTGATTGAGTTCGCGCGTGCGCAGATCGACGATCAGTGCCGCCACGGCGATGGCCGTGGACAGCACCACCGTTCCGGTCAGCATGATCACGGCCCGGGACGATGCGCTCAGGCGCAAGGTTCTTTTCCGGGCAACCGGATCCTCTTTCAATCGAAACTCCATTTTCTCTGTTGGTCGGCGCCGGCGTGTTTTGTCCGCCGCGCACAGGTGCACTATTAACAGGTTGTGCCGGGCGCGCCAAATCCCCTGACGCGGGCAGGGCTGCCGCCGGCTGCGGAAACGCCATCGGCGAGTGCGGCGAAGCGCCGGCGGGACCGCTAGAATGTCGTCCTTCAGCGTCTCGCCGCGCGCATGGCCCAGGATGTTTTTGCCGGCGTCTTCCGTCTGGCCGTGTCGCCGGACAGCACAGCCGATGCCGGCGTCCTCGGCGAAATCTCCGCCCGTTGCTGGAACTGGAGCCAGGCGGCCGGCGACGACGCCGGTCGCGCCGCGCGCCTGGCATTGCTGGTCAGCGGTCTCGACCAGTGGGGGCTGGCCTACACCCAGGCCTTCCGGCTGAATTCCATCCCGGCGCTGACGACCCTGATCGGCGGCCTGCGGACTCGTCTCGATGCCGCCGCCGACGCCCGCTTCCAGCAGTATTTCGCGGCGATCAACGCGAGTGAAGCGGCGGCCATCGACTTCAAGATCGACTTGCGCCGCGCCATCCACCTTGCCTTGTGGCATGCCATGGCCGCCTGCGAGACGGCCGAGCAGGTCGAAAGCATCGTCCAGCCGCTGGGCAGCCTGATGCTCGGCCTGAACGAACAGATGCCCGAACTCGGCTGGCGCCTGCTGGCCGATGCCCTGGCCAGCATCCAGATCTCGCTGCTGGCCGATGCGGCCGGCGCCAGCCCCCAAGCGCAGGAGGGTACGCAGCAGCTGTTCGCGGCGCTGCGCCACGCCCTGCCGGCCGAGCGCTACCAGGCCATCCTGGCCCACTCCGGGCAGGCGGTGCTGGCCTGGCAGCAGGCGCAGCGGGGGCGTGACGGGCAGGGGGGCGGCGCGTGCTGACCTGGCCGGCGCTCAAGGCGCGTCTCGATCTCTACGAAAAGCTGATGCGCCTCGATAAACCGATCGGCATCCTGCTGCTGCTCTGGCCGACCCTGTGGGCACTGTGGCTGTCGGCCGACGGCCGGCCGGAATGGGCGGTGCTGGTGGTGTTCCTGCTCGGCACCGTGCTGATGCGCTCGGCCGGCTGCGTCATCAACGACTACGCCGACCGCGATTTCGACCGTCATGTCGAACGTACCAAGGAACGGCCGCTGACCGCCGGCCGGGTCAGCACCAAGGAAGCGCTGGTACTGTTCGCCGGTCTGTGTCTGCTGGCCTTCGCCCTGGTGTTGGTGCTCGGCCGGCCGCTGGTCATCTGGCTGTCGCTGCCGGCGCTATTCCTGGCCGCCAGCTATCCCTTCACCAAGCGCTTCTTCGCCATCCCACAGGCCTACCTCGGCATCGCCTTCGGCTTCGGCATACCCATGGCCTACGCGGCGCAGCTCGGCACGGTGCCGGCCGAAGCATGGTGGCTGCTGCTCGCCAACATCTTCTGGGCGGTCGCCTACGATACCGAGTACGCCATGGTCGATCGCGACGACGACCTGAAGATCGGCATCAAGACCTCGGCCATCACCTTCGGCCGCTTCGACGTGGCGGCGGTGATGCTGTGCTACGCGGCGACGCTGGCCATCATCGCCGGCCTCGGCTGGAGCCTGCTGCGCGGTTGGCCGTTCTTCGCCGGCCTCGCCGTCGCCGCCGCCATCATGGGTGTCCATTACACCTGGATCCGCGGCCGCGAGCGGATGCCCTGCTTCAAGGCCTTTTTGCACAACAACTGGGTTGGTGCGGCGATCTTCGCCGGCATCGTCGTCGATTACCTGCTGTCCGGAAGGAACCTCGGATGAAAACGCTGTTGCTCGCTCTACTGCTGCTCCCCATCGCGGCCATCGGCGATGATTCCCGGCAACTGGTCAAGCTGCCGCCAGCGGCGCAGGAGTCGCTGCGGCAGGAGATGCTCGACAACCTGGTCGCGGTCAATGAAGTGCTGACGCTGATGGCCGAAGGCAAGGTCAAGGAAGCCGGCGAGGCGGCCGAAACCAAGCTCGGCATGGCAGCCATGGGCAAGCACCGCGGCAAGCCGGTGGATGCCCGGCCCGGTCCGCACATGCCGCCGGCCATGCACGGCATCGGCATGGATGGCCACCGGGCGGTCAGCGAATTCGCCGCCGTCGCCAAGACCGGCGACCGTGACAAAGCGCTGGCCCTGTTGCCCAATCTCACTTCGGCCTGTGTCGGCTGTCACTTTTCCTATCGCACCCGATGAAATATCACGACCTGCGCGACTTCCTGTCGCAACTGGAAAAGACCGGCGAGCTGAAGCGCGTCGGCGTCGCCGTCGATACCCGTCTGGAAATGACCGAGATCTGCGACCGCGTATTGCGCGCGGCAGGCCCGGCGATCCTCTTCGAGCAGCCGACGACCGGGGCGACCCGGCACACCATCCCGGTGCTGGCCAACCTGTTCGGCACGCCGAAACGGGTGGCACTGGGCATGGGCGAGGAGTCGGTGCAGGCGCTGCGCGAAGTCGGCAAGCTGCTGGCCTACCTGAAGGAGCCGGAGCCACCGAAAGGCCTGAAGGACGCCTGGGACAAGCTGCCGATCCTGAAGCAGGTGCTCAACATGGCGCCGAAGACGGTGTCGTCGGCGCCGTGCCAGGAAATCGTCTGGGAAGGGAAGGATGTCGATCTGAGCCGCCTGCCGATCCAGCACTGTTGGCCGGGCGACGTTGCGCCGCTGATCACCTGGGGGCTGGTGGTCACCCGCGGGCCGCACAAGAGTCGGCAGAACCTCGGCATCTACCGCCAGCAGGTGCTCGGCCCGAACAAGGTGATCATGCGCTGGCTGGCGCATCGCGGTGGGGCCCTCGATTTTCGCGAGCACCAGCTGGCCAATCCCGGCCAGCCGTTCCCGGTGGCCGTGGTGCTCGGCTGCGATCCGGCGACCATCCTCGGCGCCGTGACCCCGGTGCCCGATTCGTTGTCGGAATACCAGTTCGCCGGCCTGTTGCGCGGCGGCAAGACCGAACTGGTCAAATGCCTCGGCTCGACCTTGCAGGTGCCGGCCTCGGCCGAAATCGTCCTCGAAGGCGTCATCCATCCCGGCGAGATGGCGCTCGAAGGGCCGTACGGCGACCACACCGGCTACTACAACGAGCAGGCCGAGTTCCCGGTGTTCACCATCGAGCGCATGACCATGCGCAAGAATCCGATCTACCACAGCACCTACACCGGCAAGCCGCCCGACGAGCCGGCGGTATTGGGCGTCGCGCTCAATGAAGTGTTCGTGCCGCTGCTGCAGAAGCAGTATCCGGAAATCGTCGATTTCTATCTGCCGCCAGAGGGCTGCTCGTACCGGATGGCCATCGTCAGCATCAAGAAACAGTATCCCGGCCAAGCCAAGCGCATCATGTTCGGCATCTGGAGCTTCCTGCGCCAGTTCATGTACACCAAGACGATCATCGTCGTCGACGACGACATCGACATCCGCGACTGGAAGGAAGTGGTCTGGGCGATGACGACGCGCATGGACGCGACGCGCGATACGACGCTGGTGGACAACACGCCGATCGACTACCTCGACTTCGCCAGCCCGGTGGCCGGCCTCGGCTCGAAGATGGGGCTGGATGCGACCAACAAGTGGCCGGGCGAGACGAGCCGCGAATGGGGGCGGCCTATCGTCATGGACGCCGACGTCAAGAAACGGGTCGATAGCCTGTGGCAGGAACTAGGTCTTTAGTACGAGGCCTTTAGGACTAATTGACCCGCGGCGGGCGGCCTTGCGAGAATCCGCCCTCCTATCGGCATCGAGATACGGAACACGGTGCGAATCCGTGGCGGGCCCGCCGCTGTAACCGGGGACGAAGACTGCACGGTCGCCAGACCAGCCACTTGCGGGGCATACCACGCAGGGAAGGCGCAGCGCTTCGGCTGATCCGGAAGCCAGAAGACGAATCGATACCCATCAGGAGCCAAGGCAAGGGCTCCGGCTGACCGCATGCGCAAGCGTGCCGTCAGCCGGAGCCCTTTTTGTTTTTGCATTCCCGAGGAGTGGAACATGACCCAACCCGTGACTTCAAGCGTCAAAACCCCGCAACCCGCTGAAACCCAGGCCGCCCCGGTCGCCCCGACCATCGCCGTGCGCAAGAGCTGCAATCCGGAAGGCATGGGCCTGTCGCACTATGTACTGATGGACAAGAAGGCGGCCAAATGACCGCAGCGCTTGCCGAGGGAGCGCTGCGCGAGCCGCAGTTCCGGCCAGTGGACATCGGTCACGCGGTCTACGCCGCCGTGACCGATCCGGAGACCGCCTTCTGGGCCCTGGTCGACAAGAGCAAGGTCGGCGAGGTGCTCGATCCGGCGACGCTCGCCGCCTATCGCGAAAAGGCCGAGGGTTTCCGCCAGGAACTGCATGCCCTGCGTTTCGAACTGAAGCCCTCCGGTGTCTACTTGAACCCGACCGAGCGCTGCAATCTCAACTGCACCTACTGCTACCTGCCCGATAGCCAGCGCAGCGGCGGCAGCCACATGCCGATCGGCACACTGCTGGCCTCGCTGGGCAAACTGCGCGACTACTTCCGCTCGGTCATGCCGGAGGGCCGCAAGCCGCGCGCCATCTTCCACGGTGCCGAGCCGCTGATGAATCAGGCCGCCGTCTTCGCGGCGATCGACGTCTTTGGCGACGACTTCACCTTCGGGCTGCAGACCAACGGTACGCTGCTCGACGATGCGGCGCTCGATTTCCTGACCGCACGCAACGTCAGCATCGGCCTGTCGCTCGACGGCCCGCTGGCCGCGATCACCGACGCGACGCGGCTGACCTGGGGCGGCAAGAGCGTGCACGACAAGGTGCTGCGGACGATGGAGAAGCTGCGCGGCTACGGTTCGTGGAGCGTCATCACCACCTGTACCACCGAAAACCTGCCCTACCTGACCGACATGGTTGAGCTGTTTCATGCCCATGAGGTGCCGACCTGCATGCTCAACACCGTGCGCTGCACGCTGCCCGGGGCGCGCGGCGTCAAGCCGGCCGACGGCGCCATGGCCAAGGCCTTCTTCGCCGCCCTGGACCGCAGCCACGCGCTCTACCGGGAGACCGGCCGCAAGCTGATGGTCGCCAACTTCGCCAACATCCTGATCGGCATCCTGGCCCCGACGGCGCGCCGCCTGATGTGCGACATCTCGCCCTGCGGCGGCGGTCGGGCCTTCTTCGCGCTGGCGGCGGATGGCGGCCTCTATCCGTGCAGCGAGTTCATCGGCCTGCCCGATTTCCGCGGCGGCAACCTGCTGGTCGATGGTGTCGAGGCGGCCCTGGCTTCGCCGGCCTTCCAGACCGTCACGACGCGCGATGTCGACAAATTCAGTCCCTGCGGCGATTGCGCGATCCGCCATTTCTGCGGCTCGCCCTGTCCGGCCGAAGCCTTCGAGATGAACGGCGGCATGGACAAGATCGGTGCCTTCTGCGAGTTCTACAAGGAACAGGTCAATTACGCCCTGCGTCTGATCGCCGACGGCAAGGCCGACGACTATCTGTGGGACGGCTGGGACGAGGGTACCGAGACCGTGTTTGCGGCGGCCTGAGGCCGCCCGGGCAGCCGTCAGGCGTCTTCTTGCGCCGCGGCGGCGGCTACCGCTGCCGCGCTGTCGCGGCGCAGCCATTTCAGCACGGTGGCGAACAGCCGCTCGGGATCGACCGGCTTGGTGATGAAGTCGTCCATGCCGGCGTCCAGGCAGCGCGCCCGGTCCTCGGCGAAAGCGTTGGCGGTCATCGCCAGGATCGGCAGGCGCTGGCCGATGGCGCGGATCTGCCGGGTGGCTTCCAGGCCGTCCATTTTGGGCATCTGCATGTCCATCAGGATCAGGTCGTAGTCCCGTTCGCGTGCCATGGCCAGCGCCTGCGCGCCGTCCTCGGCACTGTCGACGGCGATGCCGACATCCTCGAACAGGCTGAGTGCCACCTCGCGATTGACCGGCTCGTCCTCGGCCAGCAGCAGGCGGCAGTGGACGAAGTCGCGGGCCAGTACCGTTTCCGCTGCTTCACCATGGCTGGCAACGGGCACCGTCGGCCGGGCGCTGGTGCCTTTTTTCAGGCGGGCGGTGAACCAGAAGGTGCTGCCGACGCCGGGCTGGCTGTGCAGCCCGGTGTCGCCGCCCATGGCCTGGGCCAGGCGGCGGCTGATGACCAGGCCCAGGCCGCTGCCGCCGAAACGCCGGCTGATGGTGTTGTCGGCCTGTTCGAAGGCGGCGAACAGCCGGCCCTGCGTTGCCGCGTCGATGCCGACGCCGGTATCCTCGACCGCGAAACGGACCAGCAGCGTCTCGTCGTCCTCCTGTTCATGACGCACGCGCAGTGTGACGCTGCCGTGTTCGGTGAATTTCAGCGCATTGCCGGCGAAATTGAGCAAGGCCTGCTGCAGCCGGGTCGGGTCGCCGAGCAGCGGAACCGGCTGCGGTTCGCCGTCGAGGCGCAACTGCAGACCCTTGTCCTGGGCCTTGTCCTGCAGCATCGAGGCGACGTTGGCGAGGATGCTGGCGGTATTGACCTCGGCGACTTCCAGTTCGAACTTGCCGGCCTCGATCTTCGACAGGTCGAGGATGGCGTTGATCACTTCGAGCAGGTGGTGGCCGGCCACCTCGATCTTGTTCAGGCGTTCGCTCTGCTCGGGCGGCAGGCCGGCGCGGCGGATCAGGTGGGCCATGCCGGTGATGGCGCCAAGCGGTGTGCGGATTTCGTGCGACATGTTGGCGAGGAAGCGGCTCTTCGACTGGTTGGCCGCCTCGGCCGCCGCCTTGGCTTGCTGCAGCGCCTGTTCGGCCTCCTTGCGCCGGCTGATGTCGCTGATGAAGGTGATCAGTCGTTCCGGCTGCTCGGCGCAACCCGGTCGGTGATACAGGCTGATCTCGACCGGAATGCGCCGTCCGTCGCGCGCCTTCTGCACGCTCTCGAACTGCCGCGAGCCGTCGCGCCGGGCCTGGGCGACGATCTCGGCCAGGCGTTCAGGACCGACCTCGGCGTCGATGTCGGGAACACGCAGCGCCAGCATTTCCTCCGGCGTGTAGCCGAGCATTTCGGCGGCGTGACGATTGACGTAGGTGAGCCGCCCGTCGACCGGATCGACCCAGTGGATGCCGATGCCGACGCTGTCCATGGCGAATTGCGTCTCGAGCAGCTGGCGATGGGTCTTTTCCAGTTGCGCCGTACGTTCGCCGACCTTTTCCTCGAGCCGGTCGCGGTGCCCGGCCAGTTCGTCGAGCGCCCGGCGCAGCGGGGTGATGTCGTGGGCGACGCCGAGGACGCCGATCAGCGTGCCATCGGGCAGGCACATCGGCGTCTTGGTCGTCGAGAACAGGCCGCGATAGCCGCCGCGTGCGAAGCGCAGCCATTCTTCATTGCTGCTCGGCCCGCCGGCCGCCATCGCCGCCTGGTCGTGGTGGCGGAAGGAGTCGGCGAGTTCGGCGTCGACGAAGTCGTAGTCGGTCTTGCCGACGATCTCCGCCTCGCTGGCACCGAAGAACTCCTCGAAGCGCGGGTTGCAGGCGAGATAGACGCCCTCCTTGTCCTTCAGCCAGATCAGGTCGGGCATCGTGGCGACCAGCGTATGCAGGTGCGTCTGCTGGCGCAGCAGTTCGGCCATCGTCTCGTTGAGCAGCGCCGCCAGGCTGCCCAGCTCGTTGTCCGGCAGCGCCCCGGTCAGCGGCTGGAAATGCCCGGCCCGGGCCGAATCGACGGCACCCATCAGCTGGCTGAGCGGGGCGGTGACCTGGCGGCGCAGGAAAATCAGGCCGCCGGCCATCACCAGCAGCGAAACCGCGGCCAGGGCCAGGAAGCCGGCCCCGAGCAGGGGGATGGCTTGGCTGCCGCCGGCGCTCAGGTTGCGGGCGAAGGCGAAGCTGACCGCCTGGCCGTCGGCCAGGATGCTCTGTGCCGTGGCGTAGGCAGTATCGTCCTGCAGGCCGTGTCGGGGGGGCGGGAACCAGTGCAGGGCTCCGGTCACGCCCAGCGCCTGGCTGGCCGGCGGCAGGGTATCGACGGTCGGCATGCCGGGCGACTGGAGGAGCACGCCGCCGGCCTCGAGGGCGAACGGGATGCCGGCTTCGGCGGCAACGCGATCGACCAGTTTCTGGTCAAGACAGCGGCCCAGCGACAGGTGTCCGGTGTCGCCGTTGCTGCCGCGGATCGGCAGGTCGCGGACGATGGCCAGGCCGGGCAGCGTCCGGCAGGGGGCGAAATGCGCCGGCAGACCGTGCGTCGTCGGGCGGATCAGGCCGGGCAGGTCGGCGACGGCGGCGAACGGCGACAGCGTGCCGGTGCTGGCGAACAGCTGCGCCCCCTCGCCGCTGCGTTGCGACCAGTACAGGGTGCGGCCGTTGGCATAGCCGGCGATCGGGCCGTGCGTGCCGGTGACGACGATCCAGTCGACGCCGGCGGTCCGACCGCTTTCGCCGAGCATGACGGCGAGGTCTTCGGCCGGCGCATCGAAAATGTCGGGGTTGCCCTTGGTCAGCGCGAAATAGCCGTGGAACAGGTTGAGCGTCGCCTGCAGCTTGGCGGTGTCGGCCAGGGTGTCGCCGATCATCGCCAGTTCGTCGCTGCGGTGGGTCAGCACGGCGTCCAGGCGCTGCATCGCCTGGTTCAGTTGCTGCGCGCTCTCCTTGGCCAAGGCGTGCTGGCGCAGGGCGCTGTAGATACCGCCGGCGACGACCAGGACGGCGATCGTTGCGGCAAACCAGAAAAGGAGCAGGCGCTGGGCCAGCGACAGGCGGGGCATGTCAGAAGATCGGGGCGATCCGCTCGACGTTGTCGCGGCTGACGGCGATCGATTTGACGACGACCTCGCGCGCCGCCGGCTTGCCGCCGCGCAACAGGGTCAGTGCGGCTTCGGCGCCTTCGCGGCCGAAGGTCGGGTAGGTGAAGCTGGCGGCCAGTTCGCCGTTGCGGATGGCGGTGCGGGCCTCGCCGATGTAGTCGATGCCGGTGATCGGGATCTGCTGCGGATCGCGGCCGGCCATTTTCAGCGCCAGGATGGCGCCCATCGCCATGCTGTCCGACTGGGCGTAGATGGCGTCGAACGCGAGTTTCTCGGCGAGCGCCTCCTCGACCTTCTGGATGGCCAGCGCCCGCTGCGAGTCGGCCTGCTTGATGGCGACCACCTTGAGGCCCGGGTATTTCTTCAGTTCGTCGAGGAAACCCTCGGTGCGCAACTGGCCCGGCGTCGTGCTCGGGATGTGCTGCAACATCAGGATGCGGCCCTTGCCGTTCAGCCGTTTGGCCAGATATTGCGCCGCCTGGCGGGCAATGGCGCGGTTGTCGGCAGTGACGAAATGGGTGAACTCCTCGCCATTGACCCGGCGCGACAGCAGGATTACCGGGATGCCGCGGCGATGGACGCGGGCGATCGGCTCGCGCATCAGTTCGGCATCGCGCGGACTGGTGATCAGCACATCGACGCCGCGGGCGGCGAAATTCTCGATGTCCTGGACCTGGCGCGCGGTATCGCCCTTGGCGTCGCTGAAGACGAATTCGACGTCGGGGTGGCCGGCCAGCGCGTCCTTCAGGTCGCGCACCTGGGCGGCCCGCCAGTCGTTGGCCATGGTGTCCTGGGCAAAGGCGACGACGTATTTGGCCTTGGTCGTCGGTTCGGCAGCCATGGCCGCCGTCATCCCTGTCAGCCCGAGCAGGGCGATCAGGGCAAGCAGGTTGCGTCGCATGAAGACTCTCCCTTTCGCCGTTGAGGCTTGTCGTATCATCGTCGGAATTCTGAGCCGACCACCGTACTGTAGCGCAATCGCCTGGGTATGGGCAGGGGCGGCCAAGCAACCGGGGAGTTCGCATGTTCGTCGCCACGCCACTCGATCTCGGCGATCCGGCCCAGGCCGCCAGCTGGCTGGAACTGCTCGACCACTACGCCGCCGATCCGATGGGCGGCGGCAGCGGCTTGTCGGATTACGCGCGCCGTCATCTGGTCGAGCGGCTGAACGGCCGCTCCGGCTTCCACGCCGCGCTGGTCTGCGCCGACGATGCGGCGATCGGTCTGATCAACTGTTTTGCCGGATTCTCGACCTTTGCCGCCAAGCCGCTGCTCAACATCCATGACATCGTCGTCCATGCCGACTGGCGCGGCCGCGGCATCGCCCAGGTGCTGCTCGCCTGGGCCGCCCGGCGGGCCGGCGAACTGGGCTGCTGCAAGCTGACGCTGGAAGTGCTGGCCAATAATGAAAAGGCGCTGGCCGCCTATGCCCGTGCCGGTTTCGCCCCCTACGTGCTCGACCCGGCGGCCGGGCAGGCGCTGTTCCTGCAGAAAATCCTGACGGAGGAAACACCATGAACAAGCCGCTTCCCGTGCCCGATCTCCAGGGCGTGCGCCCGTCGCTGGTCCAGTTGACCCATGTCATCTACGGCCTGCATGCGCTGGCCGTGGTCGTCGGCGTCACGTCGTCGGTGACGGTCGCCGGCGGCTTCGTCTTCGGCCTGCCGTCATTGGTCGCCGTGTTGCTCAATTACCTGAAGCGCGGCGATGTCGCCGGCACCTGGCTGGAAAGCCACTTCCGCTGGCAGATCCGCACCTTCTGGTTCACTGCCCTCTGGCTGCTGATCGCCGGGCTGGTCATGCTGACCATCATCGGCATTCCCTTCGCCGCCTGGATCATGATCCCGATCCTCGGCCTGTGGGTGGGCTACCGCGTCATCCGCGGCTGGCTGGCGCTGGCCGCTGTCCGGCCGCTTGCCGGTGGCGCGGCATGAGGATCGATTTCGACTCCCTCGCCGGTTTTGGCGAAGCGGCCCGCAAGTTGCCGTTCGCGCAGCGCGTCCGGCTGGTCCGGATCGAAACTTTTTTCGGCCAGGCCGCGGGAAACCTGGTCGGTGTCGCTGCCGGCGCCCTGATTTTCTCCCTGATTCTTGAGCATGGCGGATTGGCGGCCGATATCCGATTGGCCTGGCTGGGCATCGTCGTGCTGCTGTCAACGCTGCTGGTCGCCTACGAATGGCGCGTCCGGCGCAGCGGACTGACGCCGGAAAATGCCGAGCAATGCCTACGGACGCGCGCCGGCGTCGGCGTCCTGGCCGCCGTCAGCTGTGGTGCCGGGGCCTTGCTGGTGCCGGCCACTGCCGGCAGTTTCGCGCACAGCATGGGGCTCTTCCTGGCCCTCTCGCTGACCACCGTGGCCACCCTGGCCTTTGCCGTCGTGCCCTGGTTTTTCCTGGCGGTCGGCGCCGGGATCACGCTGCCCCTGTTTCTCCGTTACGGCTATCTGTACTCGACGAGTGGTGAGCCCTTCTTTCTCTGGCTGGCGGCGGCCGGCACGACGGTGACCCTGCTGGTCCTCTCCAAGGGGGTGCGCAATTCGCGCTGGGCGACCCAGGCCATCGAGGTCAACATGCGCCTGACCGATGAAATGCACGAGCGCCGCCAGATCGAGGCGGCCTTGCGGGCGAGCGAGGCGAGCGCCCGCGAACTGTCCAACTTGCTGCGCATGATGTGCGACAACGTGCCGGACATGATCTGGGCCAAGGGCTTGGACGGCCGTTATCTGTTCGCCAACAAGGCGATGGCCGAGCAACTGCTGCAGGCGCGCGACACGGCCGAACCGGTGGGCCGGACCGACCTGTTTTTCGCTCAGCGGGAGCGCGACAGCCATGCCGACAATCGGCAGTGGCATACCTTCGGCGAGCTCTGCCGGGATTCCGACGGCCTGACCCTGGAAGGCGGCCTGCCGTCGATCTTCGAGGAAGCGGGCAATATCCGCGGCAGCTATCTCTGCCTTGACGTGCACAAGGCGCCGTTCATCAACGAACACGGGGACGTAATCGGCATCGTCGGTTCGGCCCGCGACGTGACCGAGCGCAAGCAGGTCGAGCGCGAACTGGCCAGCTATCGGGAGAATCTGGAAGGTCTGGTGCGTGAACGCACCCGCGAACTGTCGGCGGCCAAGGAGGCGGCGGAAGCCGCCAATCGCGCCAAGAGCGCCTTCCTGGCCAACATGAGCCACGAACTGCGGACGCCGCTCAATGCCGTCACCGGGATGGCGCATCTGGTTCGCCGGGAAGGCGTCAGCGAACGCCAGCGCGATCGGCTCGACAAGATTCAGACGGCGGTCGGCCATCTGCTCGACATCATCCACGACGTGTTGAGCCTGTCCCAGATCGAGGCCGAGCGGATGAATATCGAATCGCTGCCCGTCGATCCCGGCGAAATCTGTGCCGCGGTCAGCAATCTGGTCGCCGATGAGGCACGGCGCAAGGCGGTCAGCATCAATATCGACTGCGACCGGCTGCCTGTCGGCGCCGGCTGGCGCGGTGACCCAACCCGATTGCGCCAGGCACTGCTCAACTACGCGGCCAATGCGGTCAAGTTTACCCAGGCCGGCAGCGTGACCCTGCGCTGTTTCCCGGTGGGAACGAGCGCGGCCGGCGAGCTGCTGCGTTTCGAAGTCGTCGATACCGGGCCGGGCTTGTCGCCGGCGGTGATCCAGCGCCTGTTCGCCCCCTTCGAGCAGGCCGACAATTCGACCACCCGCGCCTTCGGCGGCACCGGCCTCGGGCTGGTGATCACGCGCCGACTGGCGCAGCTGATGGGTGGCGATGCCGGGTGTGCCAGCCTGCCCGGGGTCGGCAGCACCTTCTGGTTTACCGCCTGCCTGGCCCGCGCCGATGGCGCCGCGGTTGCTGGCGAAACGGCGCTGCTCCCGCCGAGGGGGGCGGCCGGGGAGCTCCTGCGCCAGCAGTGCGCTGGGCGCTCGATACTGCTGGTCGAGGACAACTGGACCAACCGTGAGGTGGTGCTGGAATTGCTCGAATCCGAGCTGCTGTCCGTCACGCTGGCCGAAGACGGCCAGCAGGCGGTCGACTGGGTCCGCCGCCAGCACTTCGATTTGATCCTGATGGATATGCAGATGCCGACCATGGACGGCCTCGAGGCGACGCGACGGATACGCCAGCTGCCGGGCGGGCAGGAAATCCCGATCGTCGCCATGACCGCCAACGCCTTCAGCGAGGACCGGCAGGCGTGTCTGGCGTCCGGCATGGACGATTTTCTGGCCAAGCCGGTCTGCTCGGACATCCTGTTCGCCAAGCTGTTGCAGTGGCTGGTCTCCGGACGTCGGGCGGCGGCTGTCGTCGACTGAGCCGGCAGCGTCAGCCGCCTTTTTCGCCGGCGAACCGGCGCAGCATCACCAGCGACTGGGCGAAGCTGTGGCGGATCTGTGCTTCCTCATAACGATGCTCGCCACCGACCGGGCAGGCGTTGCGCGCCAGGCAGCCGTAGGCGCAGGCTGAGCCGGGGCGCAGTCGCTCCTCGGCGCAGGCCGCGAGGCGGAACGGCGTGCCGGTGGCACCGGCCGGGCAGGCGGCGATGCAGGGCTGGTCGCGGCAGTCGAGGCAGGGTCTGCGCTGTTCGACGACCGGGGTCGGGGCGAAATCGGTGGCGCACAGGATCACTGCGCGGTAGGCGAACCAGCTGCCCCACTGGCGATCGACGCCGATCATGAAGGGCGAGGGGTGGTGCCAGCCGGCCAGCGTGCCGAGCGCCTGCAAGCCGACCGGCGTGTCCCCCGGGTAGGCCAGGCGGTAAGGCTGGCCTGGCAAGTGCTCGGCGAATAAGCCGGCGATCGTCTGCCGGCAGTAGTCGTCGATCGGATGCTCGCCGGGCAAACCGGCGGCCTGCACGCAATCCCACAGCCGGCGCCCGGCATGGCCGAGCAGGATCAGCTGGCGCTCCTCGGGCCGCGGCTGCAGGCTGCTCAGTATTCCGACCGGCAGATCGGCGAGGGCGAAGACGTGCTGGCGATTGAGTCCGGCGCCAGCAAAAAAATCGCCGGGGAAGGCGCTGCCGCTCATGGCTGGCGGCGTCGTTCGGCGACCCAGGTCAGCAAGGCGTCGATGGCGGCATTGCCGGCGCCGGCGCGCGGATCGTTGATGAAGATGGTCAGCGCGTAACGCCGGCCGTCGCCGTCGAGCGCGTAGCCGGCGGCCGTCTTGACGCCATCCAGCGTGCCCGTCTTGATATGCGCACGGCCGGCCGGGGCGCCACCGTTCAGGCGCTTCTTCATGGTCCCGTCGATGCCGGCCAGCGGCAGGCTGGCGACGAATTCAGGCATCAGGGGGCTGGCCCAGGCGTCGAGCAGCAGGCGGTTCAGGTTGGCGGCGCTGATCCGTTCGCGGCGCGACAGGCCGGCGCCGTTGTCCACCACCAGCTCGGGAAAGTGCAACTGGCGCCGGCTCAGCCAGTCGTTCAGGCGCTGCCCGGCACGCTCGGCGCTGGCCGGTGGGGCGTCGTCGTGGCCGTCATGGCCGAGACTGAGGAACAGCTGGCGGGCCATCACGTTGTTGCTGAACTTGTTGATGTCGCGAATGACTTCGGCCAGCGGCGCCGATTCGTGCCGGGCGAGTGGCGTCGCCGTCAGCGGCAGGCGCCCGTCGCGCACCCGGCCGGCGAAGCCGCCGCCCAGTTCGCGCCACAGCGCGCGGATCAGCCCTTCGGCCTGGACGGCCGGCGGCAGTGGTGCCAGATTGAGCCCGCGCTCGCCGCACAGCGCGGCATAGCTGCCGGCGATTTCCAGGCGCTGGCCGTCCGGGCCGGGCTGCAGGCGCAGGGCGATGCGGTCCTTCCAGTCGCTGCCGCAGGGGCCGGCGACCAGGCGCAGGCGGTTGTCGACGGTCAGGCCCTCGCTCGGCGTCTCGAGCAGCACGCGCGCCTGGCCGTCGGCCGGCTGCAGCGTGAAGCGCAGGGCCTGGAAGTTGATCAGCAGGGCGCTCGGGCCGACGTTGTAGGGGCGCATCGGCTTGTTGTCGAAGGCCGCCGGGTCGAAG
>PHCU01000225.1 GCA_002842345.1 Betaproteobacteria bacterium HGW-Betaproteobacteria-12
CGGGCACGGGTCGCCCCGAGAAAGCGCTCGAGCAACTCGACGACCGCCCCGAGCGAGGTCTTGCCGCGCCACAGACGGGCATCGGCATCGCGCCGGCCATGCCGGAGAATGTCGACGAAGCGCTCGGCCTGGCTGGCTTCGACGGCATCCGGTGTCGAATTGAGCGAGACGGCGATGTAGCAGGCGAAATTGGCCAGCAGGCTCCACCACAGGCAGTGGGAAATCTCGTCCATGCCGCTCAGGCCGAACAGCGCCTGCGCCTTCAGCCATTCGATGCCGAACAGCCCGTGTTCGACGAAGCCGCTACCGATCCAGCCCGACTTGGCGAACGATGGCAGCAGCAGGGTGTACAGCCAGACGGCAAAACCGGCCATCAGTCCGGCCACCGCCCCGGCGCGTGTCGCCTGCTTCCAGTACATGCCGCCGAACAGCGCCGGGGCGAACTGGGCAACCGCCGAGAAGGAGATCAGGCCAATGCCGACCAGCGCGTACGCCTCGCCGGCGGCACGGAAATAAACGTAGCCGAGCAGCAGGATCAGGGCAATGGCCGCCCGCCGGATACCGATCAGCAATCCGGAAAGATCCTGGCGCCGTGCTGGCTGCAGCCAGCGCGAACGCAACAGCAGCGGCATCGCCAGATCGTTGCAGACCATGGTCGACAGGGCGATGGTCTCGACGATCACCATCCCGGTGGCCGCCGACAGGCCGCCAATGAAGGCCAGCAGCGCCAGCGCCTCGGCGCCACGGGCGAGCGGCAGGGTCAGCACGAAGGTATCCGGATTGACCCCCTGGCCGTCGAAATGCAGCAGCCCGCCGATGGCCAGCGGCAGGACGAAAACATTGATCAACAGCAGGTAGAGCGGAAACAGCCAGACCGCCCGCTTGAGATGCGACTCGTCGACATTCTCGACAACGATGATTTGGAACTGGCGCGGCAGCAGGATGATGGCCAGGCCGGACAGGACGATCAATGCCGTCCACGTACCTGCCCTGGCGGCATCGAGTTGCAGCAGCTTGCCGAGTTCCGGACTGGCCGAAGCCCGTTCGAACAGGTCCGAGAGGCCGCCGAACATGCCGTAGGTAACGAACAGGCCAACGGCGATGAAGGCCACCAGTTTGACCACCGACTCGAAGGCGATGGCGGCGACCATGCCTTCGTGACGTTCGGTCGCATCGAGGTGGCGCGTGCCGAAGAGGATGGTAAACAGCGCCAGGACGATGGCGATCAGGAAAGTCGAATCGAGCCCCCAGAACAGCACGACATGCCCGGACTGGGCGAACAGCACATCGAGGCTGGCGGCAACGGCCTTGAGCTGCAACGCGATGTAGGGCACGACACCGATCACCGCGATCACTGTCACCAGACCGGCCAGCAACTGGCTCTTGCCGTAGCGCGAGGCGATGAAGTCGGCGATCGAGGTAATGCGGTAGGCCTTGCTGATGCGGATCATCTTGACGATGACCCCGACGCACAACAGCATCAGCGTCGGCCCGAGATAGATGGTCAGAAAGGACAGGCCACCGGAGGTCGCCCGACCGACACTGCCAAAGAAGGTCCACGAAGTGCAGTAAACCGCCAGCGAAAGGGCATAGACATTGGCCGAAATGATTGAGCGGCCACTGTCGGCCCGCGCATCGCCAAAACGCGCGACAGCAAAAAGCAGCGCCAGATAGGCGCTGGACAGCAGGGCGACGAACCAGCCGGTCAGCAACTATTTCCCCTGGCGCTCGGCCACCAGCGCAGCCAGGACAATCAGCCCGGACCAGACGCCAAACAGGTAGAGATAACTCGCCGGAATTCCCGCCAGGCTCCCTTCCGGCAAAGCGATCAGCGGATAGGTGAGCAGCGGGATGCCGAGCAGACCGAGCGCCGCGAGCCGTTGCCGGGTCGGGCTAGCGCGTTTCATGAACCCCTCCGAAAATAGAAAACGGCTGGCACGCGAGCGTGCCAGCCGTTGTTGGCATGCAGTCTGGTGCGACCACACGGGAGGCCACCTTTTGGGCGACCATTGTCTCCTCCTTGCCCTTATTCTTTAGAAGCGGCGTGGCAAGCGCACCGCTTCCTGATCTGTGCCGGGAAGCTTGTTCCGGCTTTGCAACCTGCTTCCCGGACTCCGGCCAGGCCGAAATCCGGGACTGAGACTTAGCCCTTCAACTGCTCCAGGATCGCCGGATTTTCCAGCGTCGAGGTGTCCTGCGTCAGTTCCTCGCCCTTGGCCAGGCCACGCAGCAGACGCCGCATGATCTTGCCCGAACGGGTCTTCGGCAGGTTGTCGCCAAAGCGGATGTCCTTCGGCTTGGCGATCGGACCGATCTCCTTGCCCACCCAATCCGACAGTTCCTTGATCATCTTCTTGGCATCGTCGCCGGTCGGGCGCTGGCCCTTCAGGACAACGAAGGCGACGATGGCTTCACCGGTCAGATCGTCCGGACGACCGACCACGGCCGCCTCGGCGACCAGCGGGTTGGCCACCAGTGCGGATTCGATTTCCATGGTGCCCATGCGGTGACCGGAAACGTTCAGCACGTCGTCGATACGGCCGGTGATGGTGAAGTAGCCGGTGTCCTTGTCGCGGATCGCGCCGTCGCCTGCCAGGTAGTACTTGCCCTGGAAGTCGGCCGGGTAGTAGGACTTGACGTAACGGTCATCGTCGTTCCAGATCGTGCGGATCATCGACGGCCACGGCTTCTTGCAGACCAGGATACCGCCCTGGCCCCACGGCAGGTCGGCACCGGTCTCATCGACCACGGCGAACTGAATGCCCGGGAAGGGCAGCGTGCAGGAACCCGGCACCAGCGGCGTCGCACCCGGCAGCGGGGTGATCATGTGGCCACCGGTTTCTGTCTGCCAGAAGGTATCGACGATCGGGCAACGATCGCCGCCGACGTTGTGGTGGTACCACTCCCAGGCCGCCGGGTTGATCGGCTCGCCGACCGAACCGAGAATGCGCAGCGAGGTCAGGTCGTAGCTCTTCGGATGCACTTCCGGCTTGGTATCGGAAGCCTTGATCAGCGAACGGATGGCGGTCGGTGCGGTGTAGAAGATGCTGACCTTGTGGTCCTGGATCATCTTCCAGAAACGGCCGGCATCCGGGTAGGTCGGCACGCCTTCGAAGACGACTTCGGTGGCGCCGCAGGCCAGCGGGCCGTAGGTGATGTAGGTGTGGCCGGTAACCCAGCCGATGTCGGCCGTGCACCAGAAGACATCGTTCGGCTTGATGTCGAAGGTCCACTGCATGGTCATGATGGCGTGCAGCAGGTAGCCACCGGTGGAGTGCTGGACGCCCTTCGGCTTGCCGGTGGAACCCGAGGTGTAGAGCAGGAACAGCGGGTGTTCGGCATCGACCCATTCCGGTTCGCAGGTTTCCGGCTGGTTGGCCAAACCTTCGTGCAGCCACTGGTCGCGACCGGCAACCATGTTGCATTCGACACCGGTGCGCTTGAAGACGACGACGCCCTTCAGGGACTCACAACCGCCCATGGCGAGGGCTTCATCGGCGATGGTCTTGAGCGGCAGCGCCTTGCCGCCGCGGAACTGGCCATCGGAGGTGATCAGCAGGGTAGCGCCAGCATCGTTGATGCGATCGCGCAGTGCCTGGGCGGAGAAGCCGCCGAAAACGATGGAGTGCGGCGCACCGATGCGGGCACAAGCCTGCATGGCAACGATGCCTTCGATGGTCATCGGCATGTAGATGACGACGCGGTCGCCCTTCTGCACGCCCTTGGCACGCAGCAGGTTGGCCATCTTGCAGGTGCGAACCAGCATCTCCTTGTAAGTGACACGCGTCACTTCGCCGTTATCGGCTTCGAAGATGATGGCGACCTTGTCGCCGAGACCGGCATCGACCTGACGATCGAGACAGTTATAGGAAACGTTGAGCTTGCCGTCGGCAAACCACTTGAAAAACGGAGCGTTGGACTCATCCAGCACCTGGGTGAAGGGTTCCTTCCAGGTGATCAGTTCACGGGCTCGTTTGGCCCAAAAACCTTCGTAGTCGGCTTCAGCTTCCGCGCACAGCGCCTTGTAGGCGTCCATCCCGGAAACCGCGGCATTCTTGACGATTTCGTCAGACGGATAATAAAACTGCACGGACTCATTC
>PHCU01000226.1 GCA_002842345.1 Betaproteobacteria bacterium HGW-Betaproteobacteria-12
CATGCGCGAGGTTTTTTCCAGCTCGATCGGCAACCTGCAGGCCACGGTGCTCTCCTCGGTGCTGGCCGACAGCCAGTTCCTCGCCGCGCTGGCCATCGACATCATGGATCGCAATCTCTACGAGCGCGCCAACGATTGCCGCTGGTGGGCGCTCGACGCGACCATTCGCCGGCTGATGGATATGAGCCTGGACGATAAGCGCCAGTCCGGCCTGGAAACGGTTATCCGCTACATCAACAGCCTGTACACCGTGTACGACAACATCGTGCTCTTCGATACGGCGGGCCAGGTCTGCGCCGTCTCCAACCCGGCCTATGGCGAACTGGTTGGCAGCCGGCTCGACGAGCCCTGGGTCGCGGCCTGCCTCGAACTGAGCGACAGTCAGAGCTACACGGTCTCCGGTTTCACGCGCACCGGCCTGTACGCCGGACGACCGACCTATGTCTATCTGGCGGCGCTGCGCTCGGCCGATGACAACCGCGTCACCGGCGGCATCGCCATCGTCTTCGATGCCGAGCCGCAGTTTCCCGCCATGCTGCGCGACGCCCTGCCGCGGGAGGCCAGCGGCGAGGCCGTCGCCGACAGCTTTGCGGTTTATGTCGATGGACAATCGACGATCATTGCGTCAAGCCACAGCGCCTATCCGGTCGGCAGCACGCTTGCGCTGCCCGACGAACTGCTGAATCCGCCGGCCGCCGGCTGCTCCCGCTTGATCAACCTGAACGACCAGGTGATGGCCGCCGGCGCCCGGCGCTCAGCGGGCTACCGCGAATACAAGGGCGCCGAGGACGATTACCGTAATAACGTCACTGCGGTGGTTTTCGTGCCGCTCGGCAGTTACCGGCCGGAAGCCGATCTCTGTTGCACCGCTGGCGACGTGGCCAGCCGGCGCTCCGTCATCCCCGCCGGGATTTCCAGCCGGGAAATCGCCACCTTCCATCTCGCCGGCCATTGGCTTGGCCTGCCGGTCAGCGATGTCGTCGAGGCGATCGAAGCGAACGGCGCCACCCGTCTGCCGAACGCGCCGAAAGAGATTTACGGCGCCCTAATCCATGGCAACGCATCGCTCCCCATCTACAACCTGCACGCCGCACTCGGCCTGGGCGAGCCGGCCGACTCCGGGAGCGGCCGCCAGATCGTCGTCGTGCGCGGCGAAAACGAGGTCGATTTCGGCATTCTGGTCGATACGCTGGGCGAGATTCTCGAAGTGCCGAGCGCCGACATCGAAGACCTGTCGAACATCTATGTCGGCGTCGCCTCGGTGCTCGCCTCGGTGGTCAAGACCACGCCGCAAAACGGTGGCGGCATGCTGGTACTGCTCTCGGTCGGCAGCATGAGCCAGCATCTGCACGGCCAGCCGATGCCCGCGACGCTGGGCGACTAGGCTGGCTGCTTGCGCAGTTGCTCGAAGGCTGCGTTGGCCGACAGGAACACCTGGCCACTCAATGACGACCACAGCGCCGAGCGCTGCAGCCGGTCCTGCACCGGCCCCTTGACCTCGGCCAGATGCAGGCGGATGCCGTGCTCGGCGAGATCGCGGTTCACTTCGCCAAACACCTCGACGGCGGTGGCATCCATCAGATTGACAGCGCTCATCACCAGGACCAGCTCGCGCACCGCCGGCGCGTTGTCCAGTTCCAGCTTCAGCCGCTGTTCGACGGCACCGAGGTTGCCGAAAAACAGGCGTTCATCGATACGGACGAAGAGCACGCCAGGAATGGTCTCCACCGCGTAGCGCTCGACGTTGCGGAAATGTTCGCTGCCGGGAATCCGCCCGACGACGGCGATATGCGGCGTACTCACCCGGTACAGCAGGGTCGCCATCGACAGCACGACACCGAGGCCGATACCGGTTTCCAGACCGAAGAGCAGCACCCCGCCGGCCGTGCCGAGCAGCGCCAGGGCATCGGCGCGGTCGTAGGCCCAGGCCTGACGCAGGGCGTGCAGGTCGATCATCGAGACCGCCGCCATGATGATGGTGGCCGCCAGCACGGCGAGCGGCAGGCGGGCGAACCAGCCGGCGGCACCGGCGACGATGGCGATCATGACCAGCGCGGCGACGATGGTAGCCAGCGGCGTCCGGGCGCCGGCGGCGACGTTGATCGCCGAACGCGACAGGCCGCCGCCGACCGGCATGCCGCCGGAAAAGGCGGCGACGACATTGGCGGCGCCGAGGCCGACCAGTTCGGCATTGGCGTCGATGCGCTCACGCCGCTTGATGGCCAGCGCCTGGGCCATGGTGATGCCCTGCACCATGCCGATCAGCGTCATCAGGAAGGCCGGCACGATCAGCGCCCGCGTCGCGTCCAGCGACGGCAGGAAGAAGTTGAGGGCCGGCAGCCCGGCCTGCAGGGAACCGACGACGGCAACGCCGTGGACGGTGTCGAGCTTCAGTTCGATTACGGCGAGCGTGCCGGCGAGCACGATCAGCAAGGGCATCAGGCGGACGACGAAGGCGGCTTTCCCCGCACCAAGACCGGCGCGGCTCAGCCAGCCGGCCAGCCAGAGGCGAACGACGAGCAGCAGGCCGAGCGCCGCCAGGCTGATGGCCAGCGTCGGCAGATGAATCTGGCCGAGGCGGCCGAGCAGGTCGAAGAGCACTTCGCCGCTGTTGCTGCCGACCGGCGCGACGCCGAGCAGGTGCTTCAGCTGACTGACGACGATCAGCACCGCCGAGCCCGAGATGAAACCGCTGACCACCGGCCGGCTCAGCAACTGCGACAGGAAACCCAGGCGCAGCGCGCCACAGGCCAGCAGCATCAGGCCGGAAAGCAGCGCCAGGGCAGCGGCCATCACGATGTATTCGGCCGAGCCGGGCGCGGCCAGCGGGCTGAGCACGGCAAAGGTCATGATGGCGGTGACGGCCACCGGCCCCACCGCCTGCACCATGCTGCTGCCCAGCAAGGCGTAGGCGATCGCCGGCAGGATGCTGACGTAGAGGCCATACTGCGGCGGCAGGCCGGCCAGCAGCGCGTAAGCCATGCTCTGGGGAATGACCAGGATGGCGACGATCAGCCCGGCCGTGACATCGGCCCCGAGATGCTGCCGCGGATAGGGTTGCAGCCAGTGCGGAACGAGCCGGGCGATGTATGACATGAGGTGGCCGATGGCGAAACGAGGCGGCAGTATCGGCCGCCGCCTCCGCTGCAGTCAACGCCGGCACTTGCCCGATATGCGTGCCTAAGTTCCGCCGCGCAGGCGGCGAATGCGGTCGGCGGTGTCCGGATGGCTGGACAGGCCATCCCAGGCCGAACCGCCCTTGCCCTTGCCGCCCAGGCTGGCTTCCATGCGTTCGAGCATGCTCGCCAGCGGTTCGCTGCCCCGCCCTGCCGCGACCATGACCTGGGCCGCGTAGGCATCCGCCTCCAGCTCGAAGGCACGGGAATAGCGCGATTCCATGGCCAGCACGGCAAGGCCGCTGGCGATGGAGGAGATGTCGCCGAGGTAGATGCCGGCGACAAAGGAGACGACCGACGACTGGATCAACTGGCGCAGGCCGTGATGGTGGGCGACGTGCCCGAGTTCGTGGGCGACGACGCCGGTCACCTCATCATCGTTGGCGGCCAGCGCGACCAGTTCGTCGAAAATCACCAGATCGCCGTTGGGCAGCGCGAAGGCGTTGGGGCCGAGCGCCGAGGCGCGGAAATGCAGCCGGTACGGCGGCTGACCGGGACGTGCCTGGAGTACCGCCGCAGCATGCTGTCGCAACTCGGCCTGACGCGCTTCCGGCAGGCGTGAAGGCTTGAGCATCTGTTCGTCGAGGAAGGCCAAGGTATGGGTCGAGATCGACTGGACGATGCGGTCCGGAATGCGTGGTGCCAGCATCTTGCTGGCCGCCGGCAGGCCCCAGAAGTAGGCGGCGAGCATGGTCAGGATGGCGGCCAGCAGCGCCGCCAGCGCCCACGACCAGCGCGCCTGCAGCCGGACGACGGCGGATTCGGCAAAACCGGCTTCGGCCAGCCAGGCGGCGAAGGCCGCGTGGTCGGCTACCTCGCAGACGGCGCCGTCGGCGAAGCGCAGCAGGCGCGGGGCGCGACCCAGCGGCTCGGAGATTTCGACCTCCGCCCGCTTCGCCC
>PHCU01000061.1 GCA_002842345.1 Betaproteobacteria bacterium HGW-Betaproteobacteria-12
CCAGCCAATTCGTCCCCTGGAAATTCAGCTGCCTCGATCCTGCAAAACGGTGCTTCCAGAAGAGCGCCGATGGCTTACTCAATCCGACAGGCTGCTAGGCGCGCTTCAGCGCCAGGAATTCGTCGATGAGGCGGACCAGCAACTCTTCTTCGTCGTCTTCGTCGAGTCCGAGGAGTTCGGCGACCAGTTTGACCTTGCCGGGATTCACCCGGCTACGTGGGGCGGCGGGCTGGGCAGCCGGGGCCGGGGCATCTTCCCAGGGCGGCAGGTCGGCGGTGGCGCCGGCGCTGACCGGCTCGCTCAGCGGCGCCGCTTCTTCCGTTTTCCGGCGGCGGGGGCTTTCGGCGGAGAGGGCGTTATCAACCACCTTCTTCGAGACCTTTTCGCCTTCCGGCAGTCGCTCGATCTGATCGATCAGTGAATCAGCACTGGCTTCGTTCTTTTTCGCCAGCTTCTCCAGCTGCACGGCGGCACCGGTGCTGGAAATTTTGCCGGCATCGAGCAGGGCCGTGACTTTCTCGGACAGTCGGGCGGCGGCGGTGGCCTGGTCGAGCCAGGTCGGCGGCCGGGCGAAATAGCTCGCCGCTTCTTCCGGGGTGGCGAAGCGTTCGACAATGGCCTGGATGGCGTTGGCCATGTCGCGCGGCTCGAGCGGTGCGCGTACGCCGAGCCCGATGTTCTCGAAGACCTGCACGGCCAGCGCCTCGTCCGGTGCGCAGTCGCGGACCAGCACCGGCACGCTCTGTTCGCCGGCGAGCAAGGCGGCCTGGCGGCGGCGCTCGCCGGCGATCACCGTAAAGCGTCCACCGGCGGTCGGGCGCACTACCAGCGGGTGGATCAGGCCGACCTGGCGGATCGAGTTGCTCAGGCCCTTGAGGCTGCCTTCGTCCGCATTCTGCCGGGCGTGGCCGGCATCCGGTTCGATCAGCGCGAGGTCGACGAGCTGGAATTGGGTGGGGCTGTCCTTGAATTTCATGGCGGTTCCGGGAGGTGTGTTGCGGGCCGGGCGGCGCATCTGCAGCACGCGGCGAGGGGGCGGCATGTTCGTCTTTTTTTGTCGGATTTTCAACCGCTCGGGCAAAATGCCGCCATGAAAATCCTCATCGTCGAAGACGAGCCGAAGACCGGCGATTACCTGAAGCAGGGCCTGAGCGAAGCCGGTTTCGCTGCCGATCTGGTGCGCAACGGGCTCGATGGCATGCACGAGGGCCTGAGCGGCGACCATGACCTGCTGATCCTCGACGTCAATCTGCCCGGCCTCGATGGCTGGCAGGTGCTGAAGACGTTACGTGCCGCCGGGCGCGAGCTGCCGGTGCTGTTCCTGACCGCGCGCGACCAAGTCGAGGACCGGGTCAAGGGGCTGGAGCTGGGCGCCGACGACTATCTGGTCAAGCCCTTCGCCTTTTCCGAATTGCTCGCCCGGGTGCGCACGCTGTTGCGCCGGGGGCGGGTCAAGGAGGCGGAAAACCTGAGTCTGGCCGATCTTGAACTGGATGTGCTGAAACGCCGGGCGACCCGGGCCGGCCGGCGTATCGACCTGACGGCCAAGGAGTTCGCGCTGCTCGAACTGTTCCTGCGCCGGCAGGGTGAGGTGCTGTCGCGTAGTTTCATCGCCTCGCAGGTGTGGGACATGAATTTCGATTCCGACACCAACGTCATCGAGGTGGCCATCCGCCGCCTGCGCGCCAAGGTCGATGACGATTTCACGCCGCGCCTGATCCACACCCTGCGCGGTATGGGCTACGTGATGGAACTCCGGTGAGCCTGCGCCATTCGATCACGCTGCGCCTGTCGCTGGCCTTCGCGCTGCTGGCGACGCTGGTGTTCGCCGCTCTGGGCATTTATCTGAGCCGCTCGGCCGACCGGCACATGACCGAACTTGATGCCCACGAACTGCTCGGCAAACTGGCGCTGGCTCGCCACATCGGCGCCCAGGAAGGCTCGCCGGCGGGTCTGGCCCGCCGCCTGGCGGATGTCCTGGTCGCCGAGCATGGCGTGATCGTCGCCGTCGATGGCGGCCAGGGCGCCATCTTCCGCTGGCCCGAAGCCGGGCTGGCGGCCGAACTGGCGACGGCCGGCGCACAGGTCGGCGAAACGCCGGTGCGGCTGACGCTGGCCGGCCAGGATTACCGCGTCGTCGCCGGCGAGCTGGCCACGGCCTGGGGCGAAACGGCGCGCGTCGTGGTCGCCCGCAACATCAATCACCACACCGATTTTCTCGACCAGCTGCAGCGCGACTTCTGGTTCGCGGTGCTGGCTGCGGCGCTGCTGACGATGGCCGTCGGCATGCTGATCGCCCGCCGCGGCATGCGCCCGGTGCGCGCCATCGCCCAGGCCGCCGGGCGCATTTCCGCCGGCCGGCTGGCTGAGCGCATCCCCGAGCAGGATGTGCCGCCGGAGCTGGGCGAACTGGTGCAGGCCTTCAACGCCATGCTCGCCCGGCTGGAAGAGTCGTTCACCCGCCTCTCCGAATTTTCGGCCGACATCGCCCACGAATTGCGCACGCCGATCCACAGCCTGCGCATGCAGACCGAGGTGTCGCTCGGCAAGGCGCGCGGGATCGAGGAATACCGCGAACTGCTGGCCTCGAACCTGGAGGAATACGAACGCCTGTCGCGGATCATTGGCGACATGCTGTTCCTGGCCAAGGCCGATCACGGGCTGGTCATGCCGCAGCGCGGGATGGTGGAGCTGAAGGCGCTGGGCGAGCGCCTGTTCGAGTATTACGGCCTGCTCGCCGAAAACGTCGACCTGCGCCTGGTCGCCGAACCGCTGTCCGTGCCGGGCGATGCCTTGATGCTGGAACGGGCCTTGGGCAATGTGCTGGTCAATGCCATCCACCACACGCCGGAGCAGGGCGCGATCACTGTGCGGATCGCGTCGCAGGACGGGCGGGCGGTGATCCGCATCGGCAATTCCGGGCAGCCCATTCCGCCCGACGTGGCGGCCAGCATTTTCGAGCGCTTCGTGCGGCTCGATGCGGGGCGGGAAGGCAGCGGCCTCGGTCTGGCCATCACCCGTTCCATCGTCCTCGCCCATGGCGGCAGCATTTCAGTCAATGCCGGCGCGCACGACACAACCTTTGTGATTGAGTTGCCGCTGGCTGCCTGAGAAGGCAGGGCAGTCAGGACTTCTCGCGTTCCGCCGCGCACTCGCCGCAGAAGGGCGTCGCCGGGTCGGCGTTCAGGCGTCGTGCTTCGACTTCACCGCCGCAATCGCAGCAGATGCCGTAATTGCCCGCCTGCAGGCGGGCAAGGGCGGCTTCCAGCTTGCGCTGGCGCAGCTTCAGGCGTTCGCCGGCGGCCTGGGCGATGGCCTGTTGCTGCAATGCATCGATGCGCGAGACGCGGCCGACACTCGATTGATCGAGTTCGACGATGGCGGCCGACTGGCCCGCGTCGGCGATGGCCTCGGCGATGCGTTGCAGTTCATCGCGCAGGCGCTGTTCCATGCTTGCCGGCGATTGCTCGGCCATGCCGTCAGCGCAGCAGCAGCGTCGGCACCGTCGCCGAGCGCAGCAGTTCGGTCGTCCGGCTGCCGAATAGCAGACTCTTCAACGGCGAGTGGTTGAAGGCGCCCATCAACAGCAGATCAATGCCCTGGTCGCGCACGCTGCGGGCGATGGTCGTTTCGGCATCGCCCGGTTGCAGGTGGGTTGCCACGACGAAGCCGGCTTTCTCCAGTGTCGTCCGCGCCCAGTCGATTTTTTTCGGCGCTTCCGGGTCGGCTTTGCCGGCCATCAGCAGGTGGCAGGGAATGCCCTTGAGCAGGGGGCTGGCGGCGACCATCTCGACGCCACGCTTGGTGACTTCGCCGCCGTCGAAGGCAATCATGAAACGCTCGGGCGCCTTGAAGTTTTCGGTGACGGTGAGGATTGGCTTGTGCAGCGCGCGGACGACGGTTTCGACGTTACGCCCAAGGTCACGTTGAGTGCTTTCCGCCGATTCGCCGCGGCGACCGAGAACGAACAGGCGCACGCCGGCTTCCTGCTCGGCCAGGCTTTCTTCGAGGTGGCCGTAGCGCTGGCGGGTGTCCGGCGCCGGCACGCCGGCGGCGATGGCGCGTTCGCGCAGGCCGTTGAGGAACAGCCGGCCGGCTTCGCGCATGGCCTTGGTCCTGGCGGCGTCCTTGTCGCTCAGTTCTTTCAGTAGATGTTCCTGCGCATCGAAACCGATGGCGCCGGAATGGTCCTCGCCGGAACCGATTTCCGGGTGGCGGTCGAGGATGTGCAGGAACTCCAGCGGCGCTTTCATCCGGCTGGACGCCCAGGCGGCGGCATCGCCGATGGTGTTGGCGAAGTGCGAACGGTCGACGCAGGCGAGGACCTTGTTTTCATTTGTCGTCATGGTCGTTTTCCTCAGTGGCCGGCCAGCAGGTCTTCGGCGCCGTCCTTGTCGTGAATGGCGAAGCGGTCGAGCAGCGTGGCGCTGGCTTCGTTGAGGCCGACGATGTCGACCTCGACGCCTTCGCGGCGGAATTTCAGCACCACCTTGTCGAGCGCGCTGACGGCGGTGATGTCCCAGAAATGCGCTTTCGAGACGTCGATGACGACCTTTTCGATGACTTCCTTGAAGTCGAAGGAAGCGACGAAACGGTCGGCCGAGGCGAAGAAGATCTGGCCGGAGAAGCGATAGACGCGGGCCCGGCCTTCGTCCTCTGAGTTGGAGCGGACGCGGAACAGCAGCGCCACCTTGTGGGCGAAGAAGAAGCCGGAGAGCAGCACGCCGACACCCACGCCCTTGGCCAGGTCGTGGGTGAACACGGTGACGATCACCGTGGCCAGCATGACCACGCTGGAACTCGCTGGGTGATCCTTCAGGTTGCGCAGCGAGCCCCAGTTGAAGGTGCCGATCGAGACCATGATCATCACCGCGACCAGTGCCGCCATCGGGATCTTGGCCACCCAGTCGCCGACCAGCATCAGCAAGGTCAGCAGAAAGACGCCGGCGGAGAAGGTCGACAGCCGGCCGCGGCCGCCCGACTTCACGTTGATCACCGACTGGCCGATCATCGCGCAGCCGGCCATGCCGCCGATGCAGCCGGCGGCAATATTGGCGACGCCCTGGCCGACGCATTCGCGGTTCTTGTTGCTGGTCGTGTCGGTCAGGTCATCGACGATGGTCGCCGTCATCAGCGATTCGAGCAGGCCGACGACCATCAGCGTCAGCGAGTAGGGGAAGATGATGGTCAGGGTGTCGAGATTGAGCGGCACGTCGGGCAGCAGGAAGACCGGCAGGCTGTCCGGTAGTGCGCCCATGTCGCCGACGGTGCGGATGTCGAGATCGAGGGCGATGGCCACCGCAGTCAGCACGACGATAGTCACCAGCGGCGACGGGATCGCCTTGGTGAGGTAAGGGAACAGGTAAATGATGCCGAGGCCGGCGGCAGTCATCGCGTACACATGCCAAGTGACGTCGGTCAGCTCCGGCAGTTGCGCCATGAAGATCAGGATGGCCAGCGCATTGACGAAGCCGGTGACTACCGAGCGGGAGACGAAGCGCATCAGCGCGCCGAGATTGATCCAGCCGGCAATGATCTGCAGCACGCCGGTGAGCAGCGTGGCGGCGAGCAGGTATTCCAGACCGTGCTGCTTGACCAGCGTCACCATGACCAGCGCCATGGCGCCGGTGGCTGCCGAGATCATGCCCGGCCGGCCGCCGACGAAGGAAATCACCACGGCGATGCAGAACGAGGCGTACAGCCCGACCTTGGGATCGACGCCGGCGATGATGGAAAAGGCGATGGCTTCGGGGATCAGTGCCAGCGCGACGACGAGGCCGGCCAGCAGATCGTTGCGGACGTTGGCGAACCAGTCCTGTTTGACGGAACTCAGCATGATGAATTGTCTTTATTGACCGCAGCGGCTGCGGTTGTTGGGGAAAGGCGGCGGGCAACCGTAGGCAACGGTGCCGACCATGCAGCTTGGCGCGAGCGCAGCAGTTGCGGGGCAATTGCTGGAGAAAAGAAGGGGCTCGCGGCGCGGTGGACTACATGGGTAGATGCTCTGTCGGGTGGGGAATCGGGCCGGATCGTAACAAAATATGCTGCAACGCACAAACCCGGCGGGCCTTGCCGGACAAGCCGGACGGGGAGATCGTCCGCCTGCCGGCAGCGTTTTCAGCCGCTCAGCGTGACGACGATTTCCCGGCGGTGGCCCTGGCTGCGATGTTCGAACAGGTAGATGCCCTGCCAGGTGCCGAGCAGCAGCCGGCCGTCGGCGAAAGGTAGGCTGAGCGAACAGCCGGTCAGCAGCGAGCGGGCATGGGCGGCCATGTCGTCGTCGCCTTCGAGGTCGTGGCGGTAGGCCGGGTCGCCGTCGGGCGCCCAGCGCTGCAACAGCATTTCCAGATCGCGGCGGACGCTGGCGTCGGCGTTCTCGGTAATCGCCAGGCCGCAGCTGGTATGGCGGACGAAGAGATGGACCAGGCCGCCGGGCAGGGCGCTTTGCGCAACCAGAGTGGCGATCTCGGCGGTGATTTCGCTTGAGCCGCGACCGTGCGTATTGAAGGTGAGCCGGTGCTGCTCGCTCACTTCTTGTCTTTCATCAGGCCCTGCAGCGCGGCGAAGGGATTGTGCGTGGCGCCGCCGCCACGCCCGGTGCGGCCATCGGTGCGGCCGCGATCGGCCTCGATCTGCTTCTGGTGCTCGTTGTCGTGGCAGTAGATGCAGAGCAGTTCCCAGTTGCTGCCGTCGGCCGGGTTGTTGTTGTGGTTGTGGTCGCGGTGATGGACGGTCAGTTCGCGCAGGTTGGCCACGGTGAATTCGCGGGCGCAGCGGCCGCAGATCCACGGGTAGATTTTCAGCGCCTTCTCGCGGTAGCCCGCGGCGCGCGTATCGGCCGCCTGGCGGGCATCGGCGACGATCTTGTCGAGCTTGGCGTGGTCGATGGATTTCATGGATCTTCCTCCTGGGGGATGGGAAGATTCTAACGCCGGCCGCGAGGCTGCCCGTAAAATCGCAATTTTTCCAACGACCGCCCGACCATGCCCCGCATCAAGATCGACCTGCCCGAGTCCTTCGCCTTCGCCACCGAAATCCCCATCTACATCAACCACATCAACTACGGCAATCACCTCGACAACTCGGCGTTGCTGGCGCTGGTTTCGGAGGCCCGGGTGCGTTTCTTCAAGGCGCTCGGCTACAGCGAACTGGATGTCGAAGGCGTCGGCATCATCGTCGCCGATGTCGCCGCGCAGTACCGGGCAGAGGCCTTCCACGGCGAGACCATGGTCATCGAAATGGCCGCCAACGACTTCAACAAGTACGGCTGCGACCTGGTCTGGCGTCTGACCGACCAGGCCAGCGGCCGCGAAGTGGCGCGCGGCAAGCACGGCATCATGTTCTTCGACTACGCGGCGCGCAAACCGACCGCGGCGCCGGCTGCCTTCGTCGCCAAGGTCGGCGGCTGAACGATGATTCCGATCCGTTACGTCGAACCGGTGTTCCGTCCGCCGAGCGAGGCGGAGTCGCTGATCCTGCCGGTCACCGACGGCTGCTCGTGGAATCACTGTACCTTCTGCGAGATGTACACAGCGCCGCAGAAGAAATTCCGCGCCCGCGACGACGCCGAGATCATCGACAGCCTGCGCCTAACCGGCGAGCGCTACGGCCATCAGATTCGCCGTGTCTTCCTCGCCGACGGCGACGCGCTGGTGCTGCCGACGCGCCGCCTGCTGACCATCCTCGCCGCGATCCGCACCCATCTGCCGGCGGTGCGGCGCATTTCCAGTTACTGCCTACCGCGCAACCTGCGCAAGAAGTCGCAAAGCGAAATCGACGAACTGGCGGCCGCCGGCCTGTCGCTGGTCTATGTCGGCGCCGAGTCGGGCGACGACCAGGTGCTGGCCAAGGTGAACAAGGGCGAAACCTTTGAATCGACTTGCGATGCCTTGGAAAAGCTAGGTAACGCAGGCATCACCCGTTCGGTAATGATCCTCAACGGCCTCGGTGGCAAGCTCTTCTCGCAACAGCATGCCGAGAATTCGGCGCGCCTGGCCAATGCTGTGCAGCCGGAATACCTGGCGACGCTGGTAGTCAGCTTCCCCCAGGGCGAACAGCGCTTCCGCGCCGATTTTCCGGAATGGGAACCGCTCGGCCAGCCGGAACTGTTCGTCGAGATGGAGCGCTTCCTGTCGGCGCTGGAGCTGAAACGCACCGTATTCCGCAGCGACCATGCGTCCAACTGGCTGGTGCTGAAAGGCACGCTCGGCACCGACAAGGAGCGCCTGCTGGCCCAGGTGCGCCAGGCCATCGCGGCGCCGGACGAGGCCGCCCTGCGTCCAGCCTGGGCGCGGGGGCTGTAAATACGGCCAGTTTTCCGTGATTCCGGCGCCCCGGGTTATCGCAATATTAAATACCAGATAGTCCCGCCTTGCGCTTTTCGCATGACGGATAGCGCAGCAGAATGTGGGCACCAAAACGGAAAACATCGGAGACAAACATGAAACTGAAAAAACTGGCTTTCGGCATCGCCGTTGCTGCGCTTTTGCCTGCGATGGCACAGGCGCAAGAGGTCATCCTCAAAGTCGCACATTTCGTACCGCCGACCGCCCCGGGGCACACCAAGTTCATCGCGCCATGGTGCGACAAGGTCGCGGCCGAGTCGCAAGGCAAGATCAAGTGCCAGATTTATCCGGCGATGCAATTGGGCGGTACGCCACAACAATTGTTGAGCCAGGTACGTGACGGCGTGGCCGACGTTGTCTGGACCTTGCCTGGCTATACGCCGGGGCGCCTGCCGGTAACCGAGGTGTTCGAACTGCCGTTCATGACCATCGGTCAGGAAGGCGGTTCGCGCGCACTTTGGGACTTCGTCCAGAAATATACGATGAACGAGTTCACTGGTCTGCAGCCGCTTGCCACCTGGGTGCCTGGTCCTTACAACATGCACCTGCGCGACAAGGAACCCAGGACGATGGCGGACCTAAAGGATATGAAGATCCGCAGTTCCTCACGCCTGACCACCCGCCTGTTGGCCGCCCTGGGTGCCAGCCCGGTCGGCATGCCGGTGACCCAGATGGCGGAGAGCCTTTCCAAGGGCGTGATCGAGGCCACGATGCTGCCTTGGGAGGTCGTGCCGGCAACCAAGGTGCATGAATTGACCAAGTTCTCCGTCGAGTTTGGCGGCGAACACACGATGTCGACAACGACCATGATCTTCGTCATGAACAAGAAGAAGTACGACAGTCTGGCGCCGGAACTCAAGAAAGTCATCGACGCCAACAGCGGTCGCGAAACCTCTGCCTGGGTGAGCGCGCAGTTGAAGTCTGCCGACATGGGGGGGCGTCAGGCGGTCGTTAACCATGGCAACAAGATCTACCAGATTCCTGCCGACGAAATGGCCAAGTGGCAAACCGCTGCCAAGCCGGTCACCGAGGAGTGGGTCAAGGAAGTTTCGGCCAAGGGTGTCGATGGCAGGAAAATGGTTGCCGAGGCCGAGGCGCTCGTCAAGCTGTACGCCAACACGAAGTAATCGGTCTGCCGTGCATCTCGCCTTGTGGCGAATGCGCGGCATTTTTGTATCTGCCGACTAGGAGATTGAAATGGCGGAAGCCTTGGATACGCCCGTTGTCCATGCGACCGGGGGCTTTGGCCGGTTGATCGAGCGTGCGTGTGCGCTGATGGCGATGGCAGCGGGAGTGATGTTTTGCGCGGAGATGCTGATGTCTTCAGTCAGCGTCGTCGGGCGGGCTCTATTCGGCAAGGGGGTGCCCGGTGATTACGAACTGGTGCAGATGCTCTCGGCGATGGGGATCGCCATGTGCCTGCCGTACTGCCAATTCCGCAAGGGCCATGTGTTTGTCGATTTCTTCACGCTCTGGGCGCCGGCCGGCTTGAAGCGCTTGCTCGATGCCCTGGCCGCCTTGTTGCTGGCGTTCTGTTCTTTCCTGTTGGCCTGGCGCATCTGGGAAGGGATGCTCGACATGCGCGAGTACGGTGAAGCCACCATGGTCATTTCGCTGCCGGTGTGGTGGGGTTATGTGCCCGTGGTACCAGCTTTCATCCTGCTCGGCCTGACCGCCTTGTATACCTTCAATTGCGTGCTGCGCGGGGAGTCCGGGAAATGAGCGCGACCAACATCGCCCTGATCATGGGTGTTGTCATGATGGTCTTCATGGCCATGCGCATACAGGTCGGGATCACCATGTTCCTGACCGGCGCCATTGGCTATGTCTGGATATCCGGCATGGATCCTTTCCTGGCTTTCCTGAAGAACGCCCCTTATGGTCGCTTTTCGCTTTACGATCTTTCGGTCGTTCCGTTGTTCTTGCTGATGGGCCAGTTCGCCACTCACGGCGGTCTGTCGCGCGCCTTGTTCCGCGCCGGCAACGCCTTCATCGGCCATTGGAAGGGCGGCATGGCGATGGCGGGAACGACGGCTTGTGCAGGTTTTGGTGCCATTTGCGGCTCCTCGCTGGCGACGGCGGCGACGATGGCTCACGTTGTTTTGCCCGAGCTGAAGCACCACAATTACAAGCCTTCTCTGGCGGCTGGTTCGCTGGCGGCAGGCGGCACGCTGGGTATTCTCATCCCGCCGTCCGTACCGCTGGTGATTTACGGCATCCTGGCCGAGCAGAACATTGCCAAGCTCTTCATGTCGGCTTTCATTCCAGGCATTCTGGCTGCCATCGGTTACATGGTCGTGATCAGCATCGTCGCGCGGCTCGATCCGGAATCTGCCGGTCCGGGGTCGCCCAAGCATAGCTGGTCCGAACGTTTCGCCACCCTGGTCGCCACCTGGCCGGTCATGCTGGTTTTCCTGATCGTGATCGGTGGCATCTACGGTGGCTGGTTCACGCCGACCGAGGCGGCCTCCGTCGGTGCGCTGGCAACCGGGATCGTGGCATGGCGTTCCGGCGGTCTCAAGGGCAAGGGTTTGATGGAGTGCATCTACGGCACCGCGACGGGAACCGGCATGATGTTCCTGATCCTGCTCGGGGCCGATACGCTCAATTCGTTCATGGCGATTTCCCAGTTGCCGACCGAAGCGGCGAACTGGGTCCGGGAAATGGGTTTCGGCCCATGGACGGTGATGGTCGCCATCATTGTGATCTATCTGGTCCTTGGCTGCGTCATGGATAGCCTGTCGATGATCCTGCTCACCGTTCCGGTCTTCCTGCCGCTGATTCTGGGCATGGACTACTGGGGGCTGGGCGCCGAGGACAAGGCCATCTGGTTCGCGATTGTCGCCCTGGTCGTCATGGAGGTCGGGCTGATCACGCCACCGGTTGGGATGAACGTATACATCATCAACGGCGTCGCCAAGGACATCCCGATTGGTGTGATCTTCCGTGGCGTCATGCCCTTCCTCGCCTGGGACGTTCTCCGGATCGGTATCCTGTTGGCCTTTCCAAGCATCTCGCTAGTCGCGCTCAGATGGTTGAGCTGACCGGAACCTGGCCCCACCTCAATCGGGGCTAGCGCTCAAGCCCTCAAGGCCGCCCTGTGCGGCCTTTTTGCTGTTTATCCCAGCTGCTAATGGCCTACTTTAACGCCTGTTTCCTGCGCGAAATGTGCTTGGCGCCTGCCCTGTATTGTTCTTGAAGAATCGGCAGAAATAGGCGGGGTCGGAAAAGCCGAGTTCGTAGGCCAGTTGCGAGATCGGCGCGCTGGTGTAGATCAGCTTGCGGCGAGCTTCGAGCAGCAAGCGTTCCTGGGTCAGGGCAAAGGCCGACTGGCCTATGTTTTTCTGGCTCAGGCGGTTGAGCCGGCTTGCCGTAAGTTTGAGTGCCGCGGCATAGCGTTCGACCGGCCAGTGTTCGGCGAAATGCGCTTCGACCAGTTCGCGGAAGCGCTCCATCAAGCCTGCCGTGCGTTCGTCTGTCGTGCTTTCGGCGTGCAGGCGTGCTCGCACCAGCAGCAGGAGCAGGGCGCGCACCAGCCAGACCTGCAGGCGGATGCTGGCCGCCCCGGGGGCGCGGAATTCGGCCTCGATCTGTTCGAGCAGGCCACGTATGCGCGTCGCGCTGTTGCTTCCCTCACCGTCCAGGCTGATGACGTCGGCTTCGCCCTTGAGCACGGAAAACATCTGCGTGCCGTCTTCGGATTGCCCGGCAAGGCCTGACGAGTCCAGTGTCAGGACGTAGCCCTCGGTCTGCGGCATGAACTTGAAGGCGTGGATGACGCCGGGCGGAATGACGACGGCCAGCGGTGATTCGTAGGCCTTCTCGTCGCTGTCGAGGAGCACCCGGGCCGTGCCGGAAAAAACGAACAGCAGTTGCAGCAGGCCTTCGTGCACGTGGGTGTCGATCTGCCAGTTACGGGCCGCACTGCGCGCCGAGATTTCCTCGATGTGGATGTATTCCCGGCTGACCGCGGTGTTTGCCTCGCCGTACAGGGAGAAGGTCGGAACCAGGATGTTCATGGCAAAAAAATGCAAGTAGTCATGTTTATATAGCAGTTATGCCGCTTTTTGCTATTAAAAAAGTCCAAGTCTTTGTGTTGATCGTCCATTGGTCGATGGTACGCGAAAGCCTAATCTGCCAACAGCCCGACGTGTCGGGCGTAACGATTTGATTCCTTCGGAAAGTTCGGTTGACCGAGGCCGAAGGCAATCCACCCAGAACAGGAGACATCCATGAAAACCAGCGTCTGCATCATCGGGGGCGGCCCGTCCGGCCTCATGCTTTCCCAGCTCTTGCACCTCAAGGGCATCGATACCATAGTCCTCGAGCGCCAGAGCCGCGAGTACGTGCTCAGCCGCATCCGGGCCGGCGTGCTCGAGCACGGCTTCGCCAAACTGATGCGGGAAGCCCAGTGCGGCGAGCGCATGGACCGCGAGGGCGAAATCCACGACGGTTTCATCATTGCCCATGACGGCAAGCAGAGCCGCGTCGACCTGCACAAATACAGCGGCGGCAGTTCCGTCGTCGTCTATGGCCAGACCGAACTGACCCGCGACCTCTACGAAGCGCGTGACCGCATAAACGGCATCGTCATCCACAATGCCGAAGACGTGCAGCCCTACGACCTGAAGACCGCGAACCCTTACGTCACCTATCGCGATGGTGACGAAATCATTCGCATCGACTGCGATTACGTGATCGGCGCCGACGGCTTTCACGGGGTCAGCCGCAAGTCGATTCCCAAGACCGTGCTCAAGGAATACGAGAAGGTCTATCCCTTCGGCTGGCTGGGCGTGCTGTCCCGCACCAAGCCGGTCTCGCCGGAGCTGATCTACGCCAAGCACGAGCGCGGTTTCGCGCTGTGTTCGCTGCGCTCGCAAGTGTTGAGTCGCTATTACATCCAGGTGCCGCTGAGCGACAACGTCGAGGATTGGTCCGATGAGAAGTTCTGGGACGAACTGAAGCGCCGCCTGCCGGAAGATGTCGCTGCGCGCCTGATTACCGGTCCCTCGATCGAAAAGTCGATCGCGCCGCTGCGCTCCTTCGTCGCCGAACCGATGCGTTACGGCAACCTCTTCCTCGCCGGCGACGCCGCCCACATCGTGCCGCCGACCGGCGCCCGCGGCCTGAACAGCGCGGCCTCGGACATCTATTACCTGTATCACGCGATGGTCGCGCACTACAAGGAGGGCGACGACACGGGCCTGGATAACTATTCGGCCAAGGCCCTGGCGCGGGTCTGGAAGGCCCAGCGTTTCTCGTGGTGGATGACGACCATGCTGCACACTTTCCCGGACAGCATTCCTTACGACCAGAAGCTGCAGCAGACCGATCTCGAATACTTGTTCTCTTCCGAGATGGCACAGGGCTCGCTGGCGGAAAACTACGTCGGCCTGCCGTTTTAGTCTTGGCCGGTAGACCGGCGGAGGTGACACCGCCGGTCTACCGGGAAACCAGCTCAGGCGGCTGGTTTTTCATTGAGTGTCGCCCGCGTCTTCAGGTCTTGCAGGCCGGCTTGGCCAGCCGATCGGCCACCACGTTCTGCACAATCTCGATCAGGGCGCGCTGGGTCGCGGTGACTTGGCGGTGGGAATTCAGGGCCAGCGAGAGCTTGCCATACAGTACCGGTTCGACGATGGCGCAGAGTTGGAAGACCTGCTTGCCGGCCAGGTTGGCGACCGCGTTGCGCGAGAGGACGGCATAACCGAATCCTTCGGCAACCAGATCGAGAATGGTGCTGACACCGTCGACTTCGAGGGCGATGCTCGGACGCTGGCCGAGGTTGGCCAATTCGCCTTCGATCAGCATGCGAATCGCGTTGGGGCGACTGGGCACGATCAGCGGGTAGTTCGGCAGATCGCGCATCGGTATCTGTGCAGGGACCTTATTGTCGTCCTGGCGGCTGACCAGGAACATTTCTTCGTCAAGCAGTGGATCCAGGTCGACATCGGGCGATGGCGAGGCGTTGTAGAGCAGCGCCAGGTCGAGGCGGCCCGAGATAAGTGCTTCCTGCATGCTCGTCGTCAGGCCTTCGCGGATGGACAGCTTGGCGGCCGGCAGGCGGGCCTTGAATTCGCGCAGGATCGGTACGGAAAGAATCTTCAGTAGTCCCGGCGGCATACCCAGGGCGACGTGGCCGACCAGAGCGCCGCGGGCGCGGCCAAGCTCCTCGCGCAGCCGTTCGGCCTGGTAAAGAATGCCGCGGCCGTATTCGAGCAGCAGCTTGCCGGCATCGGTCGTGCTGACGCCGCGGCCGTTGCGCAAAAGCAGGGTTTGTTCGAATTCGAGTTCAAGCAGGCGAACTTGCCGGCTCAGTGCGGGCTGGGCGATATCCAGCACGATGGAGGCGCGGGTGAAGCTGCCCAGTTCGGCAACGCGGACGAAGTATTCGAGTTGTTTCAGGTCCACCGACGCATCTTCCTCAAACAGAAAAGCGGCTTCGATAGTAACGCGGTTTCCGGCTTCGGGAGCTGCCTCCTGGACGGCTATTCGACGTTCTTCGCCGTTTTCAAGGTATGCAATACCTGGCGCAGATTGCCGTGGATCGCTTTCCGCTGCGCCGCGGTAAAGCCGTTAAGCATCTCTGTTTCCAGCCTGGCGACGGCAGCATGCGCCTGTTGCAGCAATGCCTTGCCGGCAACCGTGACGCTGAGGCGGACGACCCGGCCATGAAAGGGGTCGGGAGCCCGCTCGATCCAGCCCTTCTCGTTCATCTGCTTGACCATCTCGTTGGCGGACTGCGGGGAAATCAGCGTGCGCTCAGCCAGTTGGGCATTGCTGATCTGCTCCTGCGAGTCGAGGAAGGAGAGGGCGGTGTATTGGCTGACGGTCAGTCCGAGCGGAGCCAGCACGTCGAGCATGCGCCGGGTCAGAGCGTGGTCGAGGCGGCCGATCAGGTAGCAGAAGCCGCTCGGGAGCAGGGGAGTATCGGTGCTGGTGGGTTGTGTGGTGTCGGACATCGTGCGTATTGGTGGTGGGGTGAGGCCAGGATGGAAGTGTGATGCGCCAAGGCTGGCAACATGACAGGGCGCCTGATAAGAGGCGATGACATTTTAACCGCCAGATGCGCTCCGCAAGAGGCTGCCAGAATTATTTATCGTGCAATGCATTTCGCCGGTTGACTTTATTTTTGGATCAAATAATATGGTCAACATATCAGGTTGCCTGATATCTTTTTTCCAAAGGAGAGTGGCAATGTCGAAATACGAAGGTCGTTGGTCGGTGGTAAAAGTCGAGGTCGAGGCAGGGATTGCCTGGGTGACGTTCAATCGTCCGGAAAAGCGCAATGCGATGAGCCCGACGCTCAATCGCGAAATGATCGATGTGCTGCAGACGCTCGAACTCGATGCGGAAGCCGGCGTCGTGGTGCTGACTGGCGCCGGCGATGCCTGGACGGCCGGCATGGATCTCAAGGAATACTTCCGCGAAACCGACGGCAAGCCGGAGATCTTCCAGGAACGTTCGCGCCGCGAAGCCTGCGAATGGCAATGGAAGCTGCTGCGCATGTACAACAAGCCGACCATCGCCATGGTCAATGGCTGGTGCTTTGGTGGCGGTTTCTCGCCGCTGGTCGCCTGCGACCTGGCGATCGCCGCTGATGAAGCGACTTTCGGCCTGTCCGAGATCAACTGGGGCATCCCGCCGGGCAACCTGGTCAGCAAGGCCATGGCCGACACCGTTGGGCACCGCGAATCGCTGTACTACATCATGACCGGAGAGCCGTTCAGCGGCCAGAAGGCTGCCCAGATGGGCCTGGTCAACAAGAGCGTGCCGCTCGCCCAGTTGCGCGGCGAAGTTCAGGCGCTGGCCGCCAAGCTGCTGGAGAAGAACCCGGTTGTGCTGCGCTACGCCAAGAACGGCTTCAAGCGCTGCCGCGAACTCGACTGGGAGCAGAACGAGGACTACCTCTACGCCAAGCTCGACCAGTGCATCGGCCGCGATCCGGAGCAGGGGCGCAAGGAAGGCATGAAGCAGTTCCTCGACGACAAGACCCTGAAGCCGGGCCTGCAGAGCTACAAGCGCTAAGCATGATGCCGGGGGGTGACCTTCGGCGCATTCCCATACAGAGGAGACAATATGAACGACGTTAAATTGCTGATTGGCGGTGCGGCCTGCGCGGCAGCCAATGGCGCGACTTTCGAGCGCAAGAACCCGGTCAACGGCGACACGGTTTCCGTCGTCGCCGCTGCCACCCTGGCCGATGCCGACGCGGCGGTGGCCGCCGCTGCGGCCGCCTTCCCGGCCTGGTCCGTCATGCCGCCGAGCGAACGGCGCAAGTTGCTGCTCAAGGCGGCCGACGTCATGGACAGCCATGCCAAGGACTTCGTCGAGCTGGGTGTCGCCGAAGCCGGCTCGACGCCGATCTGGTATGGCTTCAACGCCATGCTCTCGGCCAACATGCTGCGCGATGCGGCCGGCCTGGTGACCCAGGTTGGCGGCGAAGTCATCCCGAGCGATGTGCCGGGCAATATGGCCATGGCCCTGCGCCAACCAGCCGGTGTCGTCCTCGGCATCGCCCCGTGGAACGCGCCGGTCATCCTCGGTACGCGCGCCATCGCCGTGCCGCTGGCCTGCGGCAATACCGTCGTCCTCAAGGCCTCCGAACTGACCCCGGCCGTGCATCGCCTGATCGGCCAGGTCTTCGTCGAAGCCGGCTTCCCGGCCGGCGTCGTCAATGTCATCACCAATGCGCCGGCCGATGCGCCGGCCGTGGTCGAGCGGCTGATCGCCAATCCGGCCGTCAAGCGCGTCAATTTCACCGGCTCGACCGGCGTCGGCCGCATCATCGGCCAGCTCGCCGCCAAGCACCTGAAGCCGGCCGTGCTCGAACTGGGCGGCAAGAATCCGATGCTCATCCTCGATGACGCCGATCTCGACGAAGCCGTCGAAGCCGCCGCCTTCGGCTCCTTCTTCAACCAGGGCCAGATCTGCATGTCGACGGATCGCATCATCGTCGCCAGCGCCGTCGCCGACACCTTCGTCGCCAAGCTGACCGCCAAGGTCGGCCGGATGAAGGCCGGCAAGCCGGGCAGCGAAGGCTGCATCCTGGGCGCCATGGTGTCGCCGGAGGCCGCAGCGCGCGTCAAGCGCCTGGCCGAGGATGCGGCGAGCAAGGGGGCTACGCTGACCACCGGTCCGGTCCAGCTGGACGGTGCCGTGCTGCAGCCGGTGCTGATCGACGGCCTGACCACCGCGATGGAACTGTACAAGGAAGAAGCCTTCGGTCCGGTCGTCACCGTGCTGCGCGCTGGTAGCGACGACGAAGCGGTCCGCCTGGCCAACGACAGCGAGTACGGCCTGTCGGCCTCGGTCTTCAGCAAGGATATCGGTCGTGCGATGGCGGTTGCCAAGCGCATCGAATCGGGCATCTGCCACATCAACTCGTCGACCGTGCATGACGAGGCGCAAATGCCCTTCGGTGGCGTCAAGTCCTCGGGCTACGGGCGCTTCGGCGGCAAGGCCGGGGTCGCCGAGTTCACCGACCTGCGCTGGATCACCATCCAGACGACGCATCGCCACTACCCGGTGTGATGTGTCTGCCTGCCCCGTGGCTTCGGGGCAGGCAACCGATAACTTCCGGATCGGGCGGCGCCCGATCCGCTGCAGGAGAGACGAATGGATACCTATGGCGCGCCCTTGCGTGACATGCGCTTCATCTTGGACAAACTGGTCGGCATCGATGCCATCGCCGCCCTGCCGGGTTGCGAGGAAGCCGAGCCGGAGCTGATCTACTGCATCCTGGAAGAGGCCGACAAGTTTGCGTCCGGCGTCCTGGCGCCCCTGAACAAGGTCGGCGATGTCCAGGGCTGCCATCTCGAAGGCGAGCAGGTCATCGTTCCCGAGGGCTGGCAGGAGGCCTGGGATCAATTCGTCGCCAGCGGCTGGCTCGGCCTGTCGCTGCCCGCTGAGTACGGCGGCCAGGGGCTGCCCAAGGCGCTGTGGGCGCCGGTCTGGGAAATGTGGTTCTCGGCCAACCTGGCCTTCACCATGCTGCCGCAACTCACTCTGGGCCAGACCGAGGCCCTCGAGGTCGCGGCCAGCGAGGCGATGAAGGCGCTCTATCTGCCGAAGATCGTCAGCGGCGAATGGGCCTGCAACATGAGCCTGACCGAACCGCAAGCCGGTTCCGACCTGGCGGCCGTGCGCATGCGCGCCGAGGATGCCGGCGACGGCAGCTACCGCCTGTTCGGCCAGAAGATTTTCATCTCCTATGGCGATCATGAGCTGGCGGAGAACATCGTCCATCTCGTGCTCGCCCGCCTGCCGGATGCGCCGCCGGGCATCAAGGGCATCTCGCTGTTCCTGGTGCCGAAGTTCGTGGTTAATGCCGACGGCAGCCTGGGCGCCAAGAACGACGTGCGCGCCGTCTCGCTCGAACACAAGATGGGCATCCACGGCAGCCCGACCTGCACCCTGGCCTACGGCGACCACGGCGGCGCCGTCGGCTACCGGGTCGGCGAACTGAATCGCGGCATCGAATACATGTTCGTGATGATGAACGAGGCCCGTTTCGGGGTCAGCGTCCAGGGCGTCGGCCTCGCCGAGCGGGCCTACCAGATGGCGCTGCGCTATGCCAACGAGCGCGTCCAGGGCCGCCATGCGGTGACTGGCGAAGTCGGCCAGGCCATCGTCAAACATGCCGATGTCAAGCGCCAGTTGCTGGCCATGCGGACGCGCCTGTTTGCCATGCGGGCCCTGGTCTATACGGCCGCCGGCTGGTTCGATCACGCCAAAAACAATCCGGATGCCGAAGTCGCCGACCGCTGCCGGCGCTATATCGACCTGCTGATGCCCGTCCTCAAAGCCTGGAATACGGAAACCGGCAATATCGTCTGCGACGATGCGATCCAGGTTTTCGGCGGCATGGGTTTCGTCGAGGAAACCGGCGTCACGCAGCATTACCGGGATTCGCGCATCACCCGCATCTACGAGGGTACGACCGGCATCCAGGCCAACGACCTGGTCGGCCGCAAGATCCTCCGCGAAAACGGCGCAACCCTGCGCGAGCTGATGGCCGACATCCGCGCCGAGGCGACCGCCCTGGCCCTGGTTCCCGATCTGGCCGGACACGCCCATGCCTTGTCGGTCAATGTCGGCGACCTCGAGCGCGCCAGCGAGTTCCTGCTGGCCAGCGGCAAGGCCCAGCTTGCGACGGTTCAGGCCGCAGCGACGCCCTTCCTGCACCTGAGCGGCCTGGTCTGCGCCGGCTGGCGGATGGCCCAGGCGGCCCGGGCGGCGCATGCCGACTTGTCCGGGAATCCGGAGAACGGCGACTACCTGCGGGGCGTGCTGGCGATTGCCGATTTCTGGTTTGCGACCTATGCGCCGCAGGTCCGGGCACAGGCCGAAACGGTCATCGCCTCGGCCTGTGTCGCGGCGGCGCCCGAATCGGCTTTCATCGCCTGAAAACAATTCGCTGGGCCATGTATTAACCACGGCTCAGCGGGCAACGATAGATACTAAAAATATTAGGAGACATCATGAACAATCCTTCATTCCAGCGCATTGTCGAGTCCGACTACCGTCCGGTCAGCATCGGCTATCCGCCGCCGGAGTTCCGGCACGATGAAAATGGCGTCTGGCATATCCGCTCGCTGGAAGCGCTCGGCGACTATCCGGTCCGTCTGACCGATCGCCTGGTTTCCGGGGCCCGGGAATTTCCCGAACGCACCCTGATGGCGGCGCGCGGCCCCGACGGCGAGTGGATACGCCTCAGCTACGCCGAGATGCTCGCCCGCGTCCGCTGCATCGGCCAGTGGCTGCTCGATCGCGGCCTCTCGGTCGAGCGCCCGCTGCTGGTGCTCTCCGGCAACGACCTCGAGCATATCCAGCTGATGCTCGCCGCGATGTATGTCGGCATTCCCTATTCGCCGGTCTCGCCGGCCTATTCGCTGGTCGCGACCGATTACGGCAAGCTGCGCCATATCGTCGGCACGGTGACGCCGGGCGTGGTCTATGCCGCGGATGGCGGACCCTTCGCCAAGGCCATCGCCGGTGCGGTCGATGCCGGGGTCGAAATCGTCCTCGGCAAGGGCCAGTTGCCCGGTGGCCAGAGCACCGGCTTTGCCGAGCTGCTGGCCACCGAACCGCTGACGGTCGATGCCGCCAACGCCGCGGTCGGGCCGGACAGCATCGCCAAGTTCCTGTTTACCTCCGGCTCCACCAAGTTGCCCAAGGCCGTGGTCACCACCCAGCGCATGCTCTGCGCCAACCAGCAGATGCTGCTGCAGACCTTCCCGGTCTTTGCCGAAGAGCCGCCGGTGCTGGTCGACTGGCTGCCCTGGAACCACACTTTCGGCGGCAGCCACAATGTCGGCATCGCACTGTACAACGGCGGCAGCTTCTACATCGACGACGGCCAGCCGACGCCCAAGCGCTTTGGCGAAACCCTGCGCAATCTGCGCGAAATCTCGCCGACCGTCTATTTCAACGTGCCCAAGGCCTGGGAAGACCTGACCGTGGTTCTCGAACAGGACGCCCAACTGCGCGAGATGTTCTTCGCCCGCCTCAAACTCTTCTTCTTTGCCGGCGCCGGCCTGTCGCAGGCGGCCTGGGATCGCCTGGACCGGGTGACCGAAGCGCACTGCGGCCATCGCATCCGGATGATGGTCGGTCTCGGCATGACGGAAACCTCGCCCTCCTGCCTGTTCTCGACGGGCGGCGTGATCGGTGCCGGCTATGTCGGCCTGCCGGCCCCCGGCTGCGAGGTCAAGCTGGTGCCGAGCGACGGCAAGCTGGAAGCCCGCATGCGGGGTCCGCATGTCATGCCGGCTTACTGGCGCAATCCCGAGCAGACCCGGGAAGTCTTCGACGAGGAAGGCTACTTCTGCACCGGCGATGCCCTCAAGTTCGTCGATGACAACGAGCCCGGGCTGGGCCTGGTCTTCGACGGCCGCATTGCCGAGGACTTCAAGCTGTCGTCGGGTACCTTCGTCAGCGTCGGACCCTTGCGCGCCAAGGTCATCACCATGGGGGCGCCCTATGTCCAGGATGCCGTCGTCGCCGGCGTCAATCGCGACAATATCGGCCTGCTGGTCTTCGGCCGTGTCGCCGAGTGCCGCCAGTTGTCCGGTCTGGGCGACGAAGCCGATCTGGTCGAGGTGATGGCCCACCCGGCGGTGCGCGATTACTTCGCCGACCTGCTGGCGCGCCTCAACAGCACCGCCACCGGGTCGGCCAACCGGGTCGCCTGGATCCGCCTGCTGGAAACCCTGCCGTCGATCGACCACAGCGAAGTCACCGACAAGGGCTCGATCAACCAGCGCGCCGTCCTGACCCGCCGGGCCGACCTGGTCGAGGCGCTGTACAACCAGCAGGATCCCTTCGTCATCACGGCCTGAGGCGGGACAGGAGTCAGGAATGCTCGACACCGATTTCGCCGACGGCATTTACCGCCTGACCCTGGCGCGGCCGGACAAGCGTAATGCGATCAACGCCGCGCTGATCCTGGCCATCGAGCAGGCCCTGGTCGCCACGCCGGCCGCTGCGCGGGCGATCCTGGTCGGGGCGCAGGGGCCACATTTCTGCGCCGGGCTGGATTTGTCCGAGCATCAGGCCCGCGACGCACGGGCGGTTTTCGAGATATCACAGCTCTGGCAGCGGGTCTTCAACCGCCTCCAGGAGCGCGGCCTGCCGGTCGTCGTCGCCATGTCCGGCGCGGTGATCGGCGGCGGCCTCGAACTGGCCGTCACCGGGCAGGTCCGGGTCGCCGACCGGACGACTTTCTACCAGCTGCCGGAAGGCCGCCATGGGGTGTTCGTCGGTGGCGGCGGCTCGGTGCGCATCTCCCGCCTGATCGGTGCCGACCGCATGGGCGAGATGATGCTGACCGGGCGCCGGATCGACGCGGAGGAGGGCGTCCGGCTCGGGCTTTCGCACTACCTGGTCGAGCCGGGCGAAGCGCTGGCCAAAGGGCGCGAACTGGCGCTGCGTATCGTCGAAAACGCCGAACTGGCGAACTGGGCGATCGTCACCGCCTTGCCGCGCATTGCCGAGATGTCGGCGGGCAACGGCTATTACGTCGAATCGCTGACCGCGGCGCTGACCCAGACCGGCCCCGAGGTCGCCGGGCGCATCTCGGGTTTTCTCCAGGGCGATACGAGCCAACAAGGACAATGAAATGAAGACGGATGACCTGATCGCCATCGATTTCCATACGCATGCCGAAGTCTCGTGCTGCCAGGGGCACGACCATTTCGGCGACGAATTCGACCGGGCGGCGGACAAGTATTTCGGCTCGGATCGCCGGCCGACCATCGCCGAGACCGTCGCCTACTACCGCGAGCGCAAGATCGGCCTGGTCATGTTCACGGTCGATGCCGAAGCCCAGATCGGCCGCCGGCGCATTCCCAACGAGGAAATCGCCGAGGCGGCCCGCGTCAACAGCGACATGATGATCGCCTTCGCCAGCATCGATCCGCACAAGGGCGTCATGGGGGCACGCGAAGCCCGCCGCCTGATCGAGGACTACGGCGTCCGCGGCTTCAAGTTCCACCCGACGGTGCAGGGTTTCCAGCCTTACGAGCGTTTCGCCTGGCCGCTCTACGAGGTGATCGCCGAATACAAACTGCCGGCCATCTTCCATACCGGCCATTCCGGCATCGGCAGCGGCATGCGGGCCGGCGGCGGCCTGCGCGTCGCCAATTCCAATCCGATGCTGCTCGAGGATGTCGCCATCGACTTTCCCGACATGCAGATCGTCATGGCGCATCCCAGTTGGCCCTGGCAGGACGAGGCCCTGTCGCTCTGCCTGCACAAGCCGAACATGTGGATCGACCTCTCGGGCTGGTCGCCGCGCTACTTTCCGCCGCAACTGGTGCAGTACGCCAACACCCTGCTGCGCGACCGCATCCTGTTCGGCTCCGATTTTCCGCTGATCACCCCGGACCGCTGGCTGGCCGATTTCGAGAAGGCCGGCTTCAAGCCTGAAGTGGCACCGCTGATCCTCAAACAGAACGCCATGCGCCTGCTCGGGCTCAAGGGCTGAATGGTCCGCATTGCAAAAACACCGAACAAAAAGGGTAGTGACATGAAAATTCTAGTCCCAGTGAAACGGGTGGTCGATTACAACGTCAAGATCCGCGTCAAGGCGGACGGTTCGGGCGTCGATCTGGCCAATGTCAAGATGA
>PHCU01000062.1 GCA_002842345.1 Betaproteobacteria bacterium HGW-Betaproteobacteria-12
CACGTCGCCATCGAAGATCTCAGCCCCTTGCATCGAATCGCCCTCGACCACGAAGAAGAAGGTACTGACCGGATTGCGGACCAGGTAGTCGTTGATGTCGAGCCGCTGGTCCTCGTAGTCCGCCGCCGGACTGGGAAATCCGGCGGAGACACGCACTTCGTCGAGCGGCAGGTAGCACTTCGGTGCGCCCGGCAGCGGCACAAAGAGGCCTGACCCACTTGGTCGGACATCCCTAACGGGCATGATGGAAAGGCATCTCCGGATAATGCGCTTCGATGCCATGGCTTTCCGGCATCGGGACTTCGCGCACAAGGACTGATCCACAGTCAGGACACAGGAGACCAAACTGACCTTGGATATCGGCCTGCTCGAGTTCGGCGGGCGACAGCGTGGCATGGCAATAGGGGCAGTTGATACGAATCATGGTGAGGCTCCGCGCTTCGGAATACTGTAATTTTGTACAGTATACCGGTCGCGCGCAACACTGTATGCAGATCGGATGGCGCTCAAATCGCAGGAGGCCTATTGGCGAGGCCGCACTGCGCTTGAGACATATCCATACAAGCTGTCGCACAGCGTTACTTGTATTTGGGCGGGGTGGCCCTTAGATTGGGCACATGCGCTGACAACCCCAACAGTGCTGACGGTTGAGACCCCCTCCCCCTCCTCATAACCGTCAGAAAGCCCCGCTTCCCCCAGCGGGGCTTTCGCCTTTCTGGGGCCTGATTTGTTAGGCTGGTGCCCATGTGTGTGAACTACGCCCCCATTATTTCTTCGAGCGCGCTGCATGAATTCTTCGATGTCACGGCGGATGGACGCTTGCTGCGCGAGTTCAAGGCTAGCGTGTGGCCCGGGTATGCCGGTCCGTTCATACGCCAATCCGAGCTCGCCGGTGTCGGCGACGACGCGGTCCCCGTTCGGGAACTGCTGACCGGGGCATTTGGCCTGGTGCCGCAATGGGCAAAAGACGAAACTTTTGGCCGACAAACCTACAACGCCCGCGCTGAAACCGCGCACGAGAAGCCGAGCTTTCGGGAGTCGTGGCGCCTCGCCCGGCATTGCATCATTCCGGCCGAAGCTTTCTACGAGCCGGACTGGCGAACGGGCAAGGCGATCTCCACCCGGATCAGCCGGGCCGATGGAAAACCGATGGGACTCGCCGGCCTATGGGCACCACGAAGGCTTCCCGGTGGCGAGCTCACCCATAGCTTCACGATGCTGACCATCAACGCTGACCAGCATCCCTTCATGAGTCAATTTCATCGCCCCGATGATGAAAAGCGGATGGTGGTAATCCTGCCGGAGCGGGACTACAGCGACTGGCTGCAGGCCCCGGCGTCGGCAACCGGCGATTTCCTAGTGCCGTTTCCGGCCGAAAAGCTGCAGTCGAATGTCCCCCAGCAGAGCTTGCTGTAACCGCCAAGAGTTATCCCCGAAACCTGTGGGTAAGCACGTGGGTTGGCCGTTGGGCAATTCACCAACTCTCTGACACGCCAATGGATTTCTGAGACTGTTCATAATTGAGGCGCAGCGGGTTACTGCTGAGTCTTCTGTTCTGCCGCTGATCGGCGATTGCCGAGCTGGGGTCGCATCTGCCCCACGTGGTGCACGGCCCCAACGAATACCTATACCTTTCCAGTGACCTGAAAAAGCAAAGGGCTTGCTTCTTCGCAAGCCCTTCAGGTGAAGCAGTCCTGGGTACCGCACATCAGCTCCAGCGCCCCTGCATCCGTCCGGATCATAACATTTCCTTTGGCCGCCATGTTGAGCAGCAATGTAGCCAGGGCACAGGGTTCAATCCGGTTTGGATTGCCGCAGCCAGTCGACGAGCTTTTGCACCCGCGCGGGTGGTCCATAGGCAATGTGCAGCACCCACGCAACCTGGGTCGGCATATCCCGGCCGGACTCGTACCGGCTGCCAGCCGTCTGCACAGACCCAACCCTGGCCCAGAAATCCGTTTGCGTCAGGCCCAGTTTTTGGCGCAGCACCTTTGCATCACGTCCATCCATGCAGATCAATTTGGGTTGCCGCTTCATGGCCATGCTTTCACCTCGTTCGCTGAGCACTGCGCCAATCCCACGGCGCCACCGGCATCGGGTCGCGCCACAGACCCTCCCGGCCGGCCCTGGCCCGTTGCTCCGCCTCGGCGTACAGGCGTTGATCGGCCGGTGCCTGCTCCTTGCGGTACTTCTCATACCACCAGGCCATGCCCGCCTTGACCTGCTCCAGGTTGGCGTCGACGCCGTTGATCATGACTTTCCCGACCGTTCGGCCGTAACGATCCTGCTTGTCCCACGCGACGCTCACCGCCTTGTTGAAGACCATTGCCGCAAGGCTCTGCCGGGAGCGTTCGCCATATGCCTGCTTCTTTTCCGGCGCATCGATACCGGCAAGGCGAATCTTGTGCTGCTGGCGACTGCCATCCAGGACGGTGATCGTGTCGCCGTCCGCGATAGAGACCACGTAACCGGTGATGGTGCCGGCCTGTGTCGCCGTTTGAGCGGATTGGACAACAGTGGGCGCTGCTGATGAGACCTCACCTCCGCGAGGAATTGGCGAGATCTGCCGACCACAAGGGCGATCAGAAATGATCGCTCTATCGCCTTCAATGCAATGGTACAACTCTGCGGAGACAGGAAGCGAGAGCGCGCCAATCACGGCCGCCAGCAAGATCCGAATCATGGGGCTATGCCGGCCGTGTCCGTGCTCTGCTTCTCAAGAAAACCCTTGACCCAATCTTTCAAGCAATCGGCGGTAAAGCCACCTGCAGCCGCGGCCCTCATCTTGGTCTTGTCCCAACCCACAGCGTCTCGAACCGACTCAGCCGACTCACGCCCCTCCCAAGACAGGTGCCGGCCAATGCCTCGGAGCAGGTGTTTCTGGGGAACGACGGACTCAAGATTGAACGAATGGAACGGATAGTCTTGACCGCCTGGCAGATGTCCCATCATATTGATCCCCACCGTGGACATGGAATACGCATATTTTACCGTGGAGAGTTTTCCACCACCATCCGCCAAGAGCCAGCCTCCCAGAAGGCCCGATTCGAGATTCTTGGCCGCGAAATCAATGAAGCGCTGGCCTTGCCTGATCGTGCGTAACGCGTGCTGGCTTCCTTTTACGAGGTCGGCCGTCCCTTGGCTCTGTTGCACAAAATGACAATCAATAAAACGCCGCAGCCAACTTCGAAATACCCTGTGGCTGAGTACATCTCATCGTCTAGTTTACTCGCAGTGGCTTTTAATTATTGCTCGAATAATTTCGGGCTTTGAAAGATAATCCAACGGTTAATATCTTAAGGGTGACCACCGATGGAACTTTCAAAACTTTCTCTTTCTGAGCTCAAAAACCTGCTCACTTTGATTCCCGCTGAAATTAAGAAGCGCGAAAAGGAGGAGAAAATCAAGACGCTGAAGGAAGTTGAAGCCTTCGCCGCCGAGCGGGGATTTAGTTTGGAGGAGTTGGTGGGTAACAGCGCTATCAAGACGAAGAAAGAAAAGAGCACCGTGGCCGTGAAATACCGTCACCCCGAGAAGGCTGACCTGACTTGGACTGGACGCGGGCGCCAGCCCAAATGGACTGCCGAGTTTCTGGCAACGGGCGGCACATTGGAGCAGTTGGCTGTTTAACTGTCCGCATGCAATAGCGACAGGGGGGCGCGTGCCCCCTCATCGGCCTGGTTATCGAGTCCACTGTTCCAGCACTGCATGCGTAAGCTACCCAGCCAAACAACGGTTCGATTTCCATCGTTCGGGTACGCTGCGTCACTGATATCCTTGCGGCCCCGCGCTACGCCATGACCGTCATGCCCGCTTCTACAGACGCGTGGATCGCTGCTCAGTCACCGGATGTTCGCGCTGAATTAGCCAATCTCATCGATTACCGTCCCGAGCCCGAGTTCATCGACTTGCTTTCCGAGTTGCTGCCGGTCGTGCCGTGTTCGGGCCTCGTCGACCTCTATTACGACATCTGGTACTGCATTCCGAGCCGCCTGGCCTTAACAATCGCCGTGAAGCACGGTTTATGCACAAAAGGAATTGGCGCAGTACCTGGCGCTCGTCGAGCGGGTGTTGGTGGATGCTGCGGCGATTGAAGCTTTCGAGGGCCAGGTGTCTGACGCCGATGAGGTGGAAAAAGTCGTCTTCTGGCTGAAACGTCAGGCAGGGCGTTAAACCTCCTCAAACTACGCCGGACTCGACCGCTTCCAATGAGAAAGCCTTGGTGCCCCGAAAACGTCCCCGCCTTTCCGCGCCAGGAGGTTGTCCTGTCTTCCAATAGCATTGGCAATTGTTGAAATCCAAGGCATAGTGGCCATGTCGTGTATTTAGCGCTGTCTCATGTTTTGGTATCCAACTTTGTTGTGCTGCTCCAACCATCGCGCTGCCTTTATATTCGGCATGAAAATGGGGCATGCCCCTTAAACAATTTGGAGATTCAAATATGGCAACAGGTACAGTCAAGTGGTTCAACGATTCCAAGGGTTTTGGCTTTATCACGCCGGACCAAGGTGGTGAAGACCTCTTCGCGCACTTTTCCGCAATTCAGGGTAGCGGTTTCAAGACCCTGGCAGAAGGTCAAAAAGTGAGCTTCGATGTGACCACTGGACCGAAAGGCCTGCAGGCAAGCAACATTCACCCTGCTTAAACGGGTAGGCCTCAAGCCTAAATAGGTTCAAGAGAGCAATGCAAAAGCCGCACATGATGCGGCTTTTTAACGCCTGAAAATTTCTCGATGGATGGCAGCCATCCGTCGCATTGCTGCCAGATACCAGTTTTCCGCTGAGCATCCGCTTGGGCCGAGGAGCAAAAAATTGGCCCTGGTCCACTGCTCAATTTCATTTGAAATTACTCACCCTTGGTGAGGCGTTTGCAAACCCGCGTTGGGTTATCTAATATCCCGATGCTGCGCGCAAGTAGGCGCTACGGATCGCGCAAGCATCGGTCAATGCATGATGTTGTTTTTGATCCCGATGGCGCAGGAAAAAGGCTGCTATTTCGTCATTAAACAAATTGCGTTGCATACCACTTGCAAAGTTGTCGGGGGCTTTCTGAAATCGCCAGTTTTTCGGGATGGTCATGCCTACCGACACGAAGGTCTTCGTCAGGATCATCTGATCCCAATCGGAATCGGCAATGAACATGAAGTCTTCACCCCGACTGCTGAGCCAATCGGTTAGGGCGGAGAGGAAGTCAGCGGTTGAAATGGCGGGTGAGGACAACAGGGGCAGGACGGTTGCCTTTACAAAATCGTTGCAGGAGGCTTCTTCGTAGTCGGAAAGCTCGGCGTAGAACGAATCACCCGATTGAGTAATGAAGCCCGCAGAAATTAATGAGGCGGAGCTGCTCAGATCGGTGAATTCACAGTCAAAGAAAAGTAGCGAAACCATCTCCGTATTCCTGTTGGGCACTGAGGCTGACCTTGTGGCAGCGCTACGAATGGTTAAGAAGGAGAGCGTTGGGTGACCGGAAATGCTGTACTGGCGGTCGTGCCCCGCAAGCATTCCGCTAGTTGTTCTCAACCTGGAGCGGTTACTTGATAATTTCCCGTCCAACCGGAAGCATTCGATCCCACGCCTTCATTTCTTCTGACAACTCTGCAGTCGTATCGCATTGCGCGATCAATTCGGTAGCGTTATAGCGCTTGCGAACATTTCGTGGTGCCAGACTGCATATCTTGACCGGTACAGGAGGTTGTCCAAGCCGATGAAGGAGTCCCTTCAACTTATTCACTGGCTTTGCCATGCGTCTTACGTTCAATGCTTTCGATTCGCTGGTTGGACGCATCGCTTTCGGCAAGCGGTTCGTCAATTTCAGCGTCCGCATTCACCTTCGCCTTGCTCATCTGATCGATCATGGATTCGAGGGGCACGTCACCTGCCCGGCCGTCCTCGATCAGTGCTTTTAGATCCACCAGGTCAACGCTAGGCGCCGTCGTCATGAAATTTTGCATTTGCCTCGCCGCGAGCCTCTTGTCCTCCCCGTCTTCAACTCGTGCGAAATCAGAGTCCTTACCGACATCGGGCATGGACTGCAGTGTTTCCGCAAGAGTTGGCTTAGTGTTTGGCATGAAGCAAAGTATGACTCAAATTGTCCGGCAGACGTATTCAACCGGGCTCTTTGAAACGCAGATTTACCCTCCCGAATTGGATGTTGTCCGTCGGGGTTTCGGCCTTATGGAAAGCTTTACATAAGGCCGAGGTGCTGTCTGTTGGAGCTGGCACGGGGGCCGAGTTTCGGCCAATACGGACTTTGGGTCTGCGCTTCGACTCGGAGTGAGACCGGCTCGGTGTGCCCCTGAGCGTTCCAGCGAGAACAGACTATTGGACGCCAAGCAACGGTACATCACCGGTGGTTTCGGTGATCGCCAGCATCAGCTGCTCAACCGCTTTCGGGTCGCCCTTGATGGCATAGGTCGATGAGCTGCAGGCCTGGCAGTGGCCGGCGAATGCTGCGTCGATCCCAGGCATTCCGCTAGTTGGGAGATCGAGGATGTCCTGAATCTCTCCTCCGCATTGGTTGCAGATAATGACCTCCGGTCGCAGCGCATCGATGCGTGCCTTGGCCGCCTGTCTGCGCTGCTCTAACGTGCCACGTTTTTTTGCTTGTCCCATTACGCTGCCTTTTTGTGCTTAGTCAGTTGGAGTGCCCACACAGCAGATCACCAGTTGCCTAAAGCATATCGCGAATCGTCATGGGACCCTACTCACGGTCAGCATTACGCGCAGCGCCGACGGGCGGGCAAATACCTCCTGCATTGCTCCCCATGCCGGCTAGCGAGGGAAAGCGGAAACGGTGCGAAAAGTGTCGGCCTTTGACGCGGCAATCATCCGGCGACATTCGCAGTTTTAGGCACGAGATTTCCATAACTGAAATGAACGAAAGTTACGGTTCTATAGATCGGTTGGAGATCGTCATGGAAAAGAAAGATAGCGTCCTTTGCGAGCTGGTGATCATGGAGCCTGTAAGTGGCTTTCTCGAAAATGCGGAGCTAGTTGGGCAACTGGATGCACTCGAGTGGAGCGAAGTGGCCGCCGTTGCTGAAGTGTTGGCCGCCGCCATAGAAAGACAGTTGGATGCCAAGGAGGGATCGGTCGGGATCCAGAAGGTCATCTCAGCGGGCCCCGACGGACTAAGGCAACGAATCCGCATCGTTCGACATGGCGATGCTTTCGAAACGGATTCAGAGATCCTGGACGACTTGGCCATAAAAGTGGCACGGGCCTTGCGCGGACAGGGGGGAGGAAACCAGGGTGTCCTTGAAGAAGGCGGTCGCGGGGGAGGGGATGTTTCAGGCGGGGGCGAGATCGCCGATCTTTTAAAAAAGAAAGGCGGACGGCCCATCCGTCATCCTATTCAAGTATTGGTGGCCGGTCGTCCGAGCGCAGAACTCACTGGGCGATTTGGGGCTCAGCCGATCGAAGAGCTTGTGGATGACTCCCCTCAGATGACGCGAGTAGTGATTGACGAGATTGGATACTCGAGGCGGTACGTTAAAGCATTCAAAGTCAAAAATTACTGTCGGACCAGGGAATTGATCGAGTTGCAGTTTAGAGAGGCTCAATTGCCAGCTTTGGCAGCAGCAATTGTTTCGCAGATCGCGGTCAACATTGAATATGCTAATCGACTTGATGCGAAGGGGAAAATATTCGTCGAGTTGCTCGAAATCAGCCAAGTTGCCGAGGGGGAATATTCTTTAAGATGAAGCCAGCGCGAGGCCCAGCGAGGCCATAAGGAGAGCAAGCTGGTGACGATTTCGGATAGGCGTGCTGGCATCCTCTTCAAGTACGAGGGCCACGCGCGAGCCCACAAAATCCAAATGTGGTTCGGCGAACCCACTATCAATTTGAAGAAGTGCTGCCGGGCGGTTCGCCTTTGCCTTGGCCCGTGGTCGTTCCGAAAGTTCAAAATCGTAATGTCTACAAAGCGCCACTGTCGATGAGCTGGCTCTGGCCACAGCAAACAAATGAAACTGCTCTTTGGATATGCCGAAATAATCGATAGCGGCGCGCAGTGCTTCAAAATGGGGTTCGCGCCAGGCCAATAACTGCTTCGTTAACCCCAGCATCTCTCTCAAATCCCCTACGCTAGGAACTGCTGCCGGCTGCTTGTTTGTCGTCGGCAGCGATCGCGCCCATTCAATCAGTCTGTCCCATGTTGAATCTGCCAGATCACCGACGATTTCACCATATCCGGTTTGCTTGCCCTCGCGTGAAAGTAGTGCAAGCCATTCACCAACATGGCGCTCTTCAACACCAAGACCGGCAGCGATGGTGCGAGCCTGAAACTGACGGGCGTGCAGACGAAATGCCTGAAGTATTGTGCACACAGTAACTGGCTTGGCAGGCGGTGTGGGCTTGAGGTCGACTACTACTGGGGACGCCTCCGGCAGAGTGTCCAATCGGTGAATTTCGTCAAGCGTGGCCATTGTTGAACTACCGGTTGGCGTGATGTCGGTCAGGCTGCCCGCCCAGTCAAATATGAAGTGTAGGTAGCTTCTGATAGTCGTGGTCGGTGAGCCGTGACCAAGGAAGCGAGCGATGGCCCAGCCACTCCGGCGGCTGATTGAGCCAACATTTCCGAGCAAGCAAGTGTTGGCGTCGGATTCCATTTTCAGCGCTTGCCAAGCACCCGGAGCGATGTCCAGGGTGTTTAGCGCGACAAAATTTGCCGCACTATGTCGTGCGTGGTGAAGCGTGGTGCTCGCATTGCCGGTTGCCTCCTTCAACGCAGAGGAGATGGCTGAAACTGCTTGAAAATGGTCGTCTACTGAGAACAGCAACTGTGTACCGTCACCCCCTCGGCGCGAATCATAGAGAAGTAACGCGTTTGCGATGAGCGCTTGTTCTTGGTCATTAAGGTTAAACACTAGCGGTACCTGGCGCCGGGAGGAGAGGGTTTTTAGCTGGCGCCAGCGATTGTTCTTGATGGTCACGACAAGACGGTCGCCGTGCGGTTGTATGTCCTCCCGGGTAAGGAACAGAGCCTCGTTTTTCCGTAACCCGAAGCGGTAAGCCAGCAGCAATACCATGGCTGCGGTTATCTGTTGCGGCGGGGGCAGTGTTGGAGATGCCAGCAAAATCTCAATCGCGCCCTGGTATTCCGTCGGGCGTATCAAGCCCGGTGAAATGCCAAGGTATGGGCATGCCACAGGTAGCTCGCTCCAGTCAGGCTCCGCAATGTCGTAGTTTTTTCGCAGCCATTGATGAAAGGCCGCTAGCCGAAGTAACTCGTACTCACCGGCCGGCTTTTCGTCCGAGAGTAGTAACCGGGTATAGGCCTCCGTTAAGTCTTCATCGTCGGCTCTTAGTAGGTCGAGTTGTGAGAATTCGGCGCTAACCCGCCAAGCGAGTGCTACAAAATAGCGTTGAAGTGTCCGGGTGTTCAGGGCTTTGCCATTGCTGCGCCGTGCCAGTGTCAGCAACCATTGGCATAGCAACAGTGACGCTTGGGATGCCCCTGCCCGCAATCCCTCTTGAATCGCGCGCTCCATATGTTGGCACAGCGTGCGACGCCGATTCGGGGTGCCCGGCATTGCAGCTGCATCGTTCCGAAGGGCTTTCCGGATGCCGGAGAGAAGCTTTCGGGTGCTTTGTGCCATCACGTCTGCCGTAACGTTGGATGTGCTGACTTTTATTCGACTCGATAATTCTTCTCTTTCGGCTTGAAGTGAGTTGTCACCAGATAGTTCGATCCGTCGTCCGTATTGCAGCCGCACGATGTCATGCCAGCCCAAGGCAGCGGTTTCGAGTTTGCCCGCAAGCACGCTGCCGACCACAGCGGGAAGGGTCAATGCATTGACTTGGCTGACTACACGGGCCAATGCTGAGATATAGGTAGAACTGCTTGTAGGCTTCCCGGGTAGCAATTCGGCAATGCCAACCAGGCACCCGGGAAGCGCGCCCTCGCCCGAGTGAGAACGGGCCTTACTGGTGCGCTGCAGTAGCAAGGCACATTCTTGCGAAATTCGGTATCGCCGGCCCGGGAAAAGTCCTTTATTGATCTGTGCCCCAAACTCGAGAAATAGATTGTCCCCAATCCTCACAAGTCGATAGTCCCTATTGGCTGCGATGCCACTTAGTACGTTCATGTCCGCAATTCGCGATTCGAGTGCGAGATGCGTCATGGCAAGTAGAAGTTCTCCTCCCCTTGCTTTGTTGCCTGCGACGGGAAGCAGTCTCCGAAGCGTCTGTGCCAAAGTGATCGCGCCCGCGCAGTCCTCGGAGAAGATCGAGGGGGTGTCAGTGACAATGAGTCGCTCTTTGGTAGGCCGGGGCGTACGGCAACCTTTGCGTTCTGATCGCTCTAGTTGTCGGTAGAGGAAGGCTAAACGAATGCCCCCTGTAGCGATTGGGACCCCTGCGCGTTGCGTCAAAATCTCCGCAAGTCTGTCAATTTCCAGCGAGTCGAGAGAATCTAACTGCCTGCCCTGGAGAAATTCTTCAATTGCGAGCTTGGTGTCACGGATGATGGATATAAATCTCCTACGCCGTTCCTGTTTCCGGTACATCGAACCGAACAACGGTGCACTAGGAAGCGTCCCTAGCTTGCACGGTGGTCGGATTTTGGCCGGAATTCGAGTGCTGAGGCCTCGCAAGGGTCGAAAACGAAGGGATCTCAAGGCATGACTCAATGCTGGCCGAGCTTCTGCGGCATCTTGCTGCCAGCATCGAAACGAATGGCGCCCCCAAGTCTCGTTTCCCCATTCGGCATGACCTAAAAGGCCATCGATTATTTCTGGGTCTAGTTGCTCTGTGCGCAAACGATTGGCCAGCCGATGCCGGAACAAGTTTGCGGGAAGGGGCCAATAAAGTGCTGCTGTCTGAAATAGGGTGATTGGCGTGACTTCGTTCCAAGAGAGGGATTCCCGATCAAGGAAGAAGAACAGCGGAAGGCGGCCGCTTGGTCGTCCCGCGCAGGATAGAGCAATCTCCTCAGCCAATTCAGGCTCCAGCGGTTTTATGGTGGCGGCTAAAGCTTGGAGATGGGGTAGGTAGCGATTGCGTATGAATGAGCTGAGCGACGAGGGAATCGGTATGGGTCTTCCTGAACGTTGTTGAATTCCTCCGTGCTTGTCATCCACGAATACGAACTGTGAATCGAAATCGAAGTGTTGAATCGATTGAAATGGCGATCGGATGGCGCGTCCTCCGGTCGCTGCGAGCAACGCGGCGACGGCATAGGCGGTATAGGCGTTGTGGAAACGCACGGCATCTCCACTGTCTCTTGCATGCAGAACGGCAAGAGTGGCCTGATTGACCGCAGTGCGCAGAAGCTTTTCAACGATAGCCAGTCGACTGCCCAGGGCGATTAATTGTGTTTCATCCGACTGTCGTGGAGGCTTCCCGTTTAATAACTCCGTCACGGTGCTTAGGGTCCACTGTGCGTATGAGTGAGCTCCCGAAAGTGCTGTTTGTGGGTGACTTGCAAGCAGGCGGGCGAGGACTGCATCACGAGTCAGCTCGAAAATTCTTTGCGGAAGCAATTGATCCAGCATCGATGGCTGAAGGCGAGGGGCAATTTCCTTGAGCGCCGTCCGAATCCACAACTCCGGATTGCCTGCCTCACCGGCCAGCCGCAGATCACCAAGGTGCAGGGCCATAGGGTTGTTCTGACAGGCCAGTTGCAGAATTTTTGCTACTTGGCTAGGCGGCGAAAGCCTAATCATTTCAGCCGACTGGTATATCCATTTAGAGGACTCAGCATTTGGTAGCCACCCTGGCTTGCGCATCGGAGGAATTCTGATGAAGTCTCCGGTGAGCGAGTCAAACGACCATTCGTCACCTGCGGAGGACTCGATCGGGATGGCAAGTACGAGCGATGCTCGCCTTCCAAGTGACAGCGCAGCCCATAAAAGCGCTGCGCTCAACGCCAATCGGGAGTTTGGCGCGGCTTCTGATGTTGATCGAAGAACCCACCTCTCGATCAGTAGGGCTTCGGTAGGATTGGGGCGCCCCCAGCTCCATGGCAGAAACTGCTGAGCTTCAGTATTGGCAAGTAGTACGGTTTTAGGTGAGATACGCCGGACACCGGGAGTGCTCCCTGGTTCGGGGGTGGTGATGATGCATTTGACATCGTCGCGAGTTGAGAAATTGATTTCGGCATGGATATCGTCGATTTCAATTTTCTGTTCAAGGGCGATGTGATGAGTTGCCAAGTCAATTCTGCTTCCTATGTGAAGCAGGTCAGGCAACCCAAACTCTTTGCTTATCTTGTCGCGATTGTTAGCAACATCCTGCAGTGCGCGGCAGGCGTTCCAAAATTTTCGGTTGGGTTCGGTATTGGATATTTCTTTTTCGGCGCGCCGGGCGATACCTGCGTTGAATTGGCGAAACGTTTCAATTTGTTGGCTTGACTGCAAGCGTGCAAAGAAAAGCTGCCACTCTGACGCCCGTGCGGAACCCATGCGCAGGTAGCGAGAAAGGTCGGACAAATTGTCATCAAGGCGAACCCCCCTATTGCTGCGACTGTAGGCATGTAGCAGAAGCCAAACCCGGAGCTTATGTTGCCATCCGGTGGGGTCATCTGTTTGCCTCGGCAACTGTTCCGTCAGTAAGGCAAGCAAATAGCAAGACTCAAGGTGGGTCCGGAAATGTTCTCGTGCGCTCAGGGCAGGGGATAGGGCAATGGCGTCGGGATTGCGCCGGCAGCGGCCAAGGGATTTGCTGAGACTGAAAAGCTCGGCCGCCTCTTGGTAATGCTCGGCCCACGCGTCAAGGGTTGTTAGTGTTAGGTGGCCGGTCAAGAACTGAACCAGGGTCTCAAGGATTGCAGCCCCACGCTGAGGCAATAATGAGATCAGGGTTGTGTCGGCCAGTAGAACTAGAGTCTGGGCGTCTTGAGGAGACTCTATTAACTGCGCCTCGTAATACGCAATGGCCTTTGTGAGGGCAGTGGTCGGATCGCGAGGGCGTTCAAACGCAGCAAGTTTTGCGGCAAGCATCGGTTTTGGACGTTGTGAATCGATATCAGGTAGCTGCATGACTGGGCTGCCAAGCGGCCAGATTACCGCGAAAGACGCCAAATAAACAGATTTAAAATCATGAGCTATGATTTAAAGGTCGTTTCCTCCGAAGGCCGCGCTGGGCGCGCCAGAATATCAACGGGTTAGGTGACGATCACCTAACCCGTTTTTCTTTGGTGCGAAAAGATCACCGGTTTTGCCGTAGAAAATTGGCATAAGCCATCAATGGCTTGGAGATCGATACGCTTATCCGAGCTATCCGTTCCTGCCCTTGCTCGATGACATCAGGATTCGCGGGGATGGCGTTTGAGCCGGCTGTTTGGCAAGATGCGGACTTGCCACTGACAAAGCGATCAACCCATCGTGATAACCATCCGCCAGCTCAACGAATACCTCAGCAACCCCGAACTGAATGAAATGATTTCGACGATATGGGCCTTGCTCGGGAAGCATTTCGAGCAGGCCCAGACCTCGCTTCCCGCCGATCAGGCGATGGAACGGCGGGAATTGTCATTTCATGATCATGTCAGGCTGCTTGGCTACCTTTGTCACCTGATTCAGGATTTGCCCGGCGATATCGTTGAAATCGGTGTCTGGAAAGGCAAGTCACTGTCGCTGATGAACGAGGTCTGCAACCATCAGCGCCGCATCATCGGGATCGACCCGTTCGCCTTGCCGAACCAGCTTGCGGAATTCAGTCATTACCGCAACCTCATATTTCCGAATGCGATCATCCTGCCGGGCTATTCGGAGCTATGTGGCGAGCGCTTCGTCAACCTTGCGCCGAAGGTTGCGCTGTTGCACATCGACGGGGGTCACCTCGGCTGGAATGTCCTGCTCGACTTCTTGCTGTATGCGCCCAGCGTCGTACCTGGCGGCTTCATCGTTTTCGACGATTACACGGATGCCCGCTATTGCCCGGAGGTCGGGCCTACCGTTGATCTGCTCCGGGCAACGGGGTATTTCAAGGGTTTCAACGTCCTCGGTTCGATCCACGGCTTCGAGAACAGCTATGTGATTCAGCGCCTCTGAGACGTTCCCGTTTACGGCTGACGCTAATCCTGGGCGACCAGCGTGCGCAACTTCGGGTCGCGTAACGAATAGAAGATTCGGCTGGCTTCCTTGCGGGCGAGGATGACCTTGCGGTTCTGCAGGACGCCGAGGTGGCGCGAAATGTTGGGCTGGGACGACCAGGTGGCCTTGCAGATGTCGCTGGCCGATCGTTCGCCGTCGGCCAGCAGGCGGACGATGGTCAGGCGCAAGGGATGGGCGAGGGCTGCCAGCAGGGCAGCCGTCGACTCAATCTCGTGGGCGCTCCAGCCAGCCAGTTGCGCGGCCGCATCGCTGCTTTGCGTGCTTGTAAACGACATGCTTTCCCCCGTTCAGAAATGGGCGCGATGGACGGCCTCTGGCAGTAAGCAGCAAAAGGCGCGCCAGCAGTACGAAGGCCTGGTCGTTAGCTTTTTTTTGACGATGGGGGGGCGGCAACGGCGGTTTGCGAGCCCGGTAAGCCCCGATCCTGGTCGGAACCGGGGTGGCAGTGGCATGAAAACCTTCTCGAATTTGGCAATCGAGGCGCCGATTCCTTAATCTGGGAATGCTCGTCGGCAGGGCCGGCGGCTAAAAGCGATCGCGAACCCGGTCGAGCACTTCGGCGGCCAGGTCAACCTGGCTGTCGGTATTGGCGGCAATCTTCGCTGTCGCGCCGTTCGCGACGGCACCAAAGTAGCGCACGAACTCTTCCGGTGAGAGCTCGGCTTCTTCCGCTACCGTCAGGCGGCGCTCGGCCTGCTTGCGCCGTTCGCTCCAGCCATTGGGTGGGCCAATGTCGCGTACCCGCCGGTCAGAACGGACTCTGCGTTCATTGTCTGCGCCCATGATCACCCCCGGTTCCAATAGTTAATTCGGTGCGCAGGGATATTAGCTGAATTGCCAATCAATTGGGAAAAACCGCAAATATCCCAAAGTACTGTTCCGGCCCGCATCGGTCCGGGCCATGCCCTTCAGCGCTGCTTAACAATGCGCTTCCAGACTCCGCCGGCGGTTTGCCATGGTGGCACCGCAACGCCATTTTCCGGACGGATTCCACATGCCCGACAGTCGTACCCGCCTCACCCTGCGCAATTATTTCGCCGTGACCTACCTGGCCATCTGCCTCGCCATCGGCCTGTTCTGGCCGCTGGTCACGGTGGATTCGCCGGCTGCCGCGCTGTTCCTGGTCGCGGCCACGGCCACTTATGCCGCCCTCTACCTGCTGCCCGTCATCGTCCTGTCCGTGCTGCTCGTTCGCGGCCTGGCGTGGCTGCAGGTTTCGCCCGGCTGGTCCCGGGCGGCCACCTACCTGCTGGCTTTCCTCGGCAGTTCGGCGGTATTGCTGGCCATCTATGCCGACTATCGCTTGTTCGCGCTGTACCAGTATCACTTCAACGGATTCGTCTGGAACCTGCTGACCACGCCTGGTGGCGTTGCCGCGCTGGGGGCGACGGCGGCGACCGAACGCAGCATTGCCCTGCAGGTGGCCTTGCTGCTTCTGGCCAGCGGCAGTGCTCTGTGGCTGACGCACCGCCTGGCTTCCCTGGGCCGCTCCTACTCCGGCCGGGCTGCAGCCCTGTTCATGATCGGCCTGGTCCTGTTGTTCACCGTCGAGGAGTTGGCCTATGCGCACAGCACCTATACCGGGCATGAGGAAGTGCTGGCGGCAGCCGATGCCATCCCGTTCCGCCTGGACACCGGCGCCAAGAAGCTGTTCAAGAGTCTGGGCATGGAGCGGACGGCGACCTCCAGGCTGCGTCTGGCCGGCGGTGCCGTGGATTATCCGCAAGGCCGCCTGGCGACGGGAACGGTCAAGAAGATGAACGTCATCATGCTGGTCGGCGAATCCTTCCGCTGGGATCTGCTTAGCCCGGAAGTGACGCCGAACCTGTGGCGCTTTTCCCAGCGCGGGATGCGTTACACGCAGCATTACAGTGGCGGCAACCGTACACGCATGGGCCTGTTCTCGATGTTCTACGGCCTCTATGCGCCGTACTGGTACAGCTTCCAGCGGCAACGCGTGGCGCCGGCACTGATGAATTTCATGCGCCAGCAGAATTACCAGATCGCCGCCCATACCAGCCAGAGTTTTAACTATCCGGAACTGCGCGACACGGTGTTCGCCGGCGTGCCGGAAAGCGAGCTGCAGGAACTGCAGCAGGGCGAGCCGTGGCGGCGCGATACGCAGAACGTCAGCGACCTGATCGGCAAGATCGATCGCCGCGATACGCAGCGCCCCTTCTTCGGCTTCATGTTCTTCGAGTCGACGCATGCCCCCTACGACTTTCCCGCCGACCAGGAGCTCGTGCGCCGCGACTACCTGAAGGAAATGAATTACGTGAAGCTCGACCTGGCCGACAACATCGACGGCATCCACGCCCGCTACATCAATGCCGCGCATCACATCGACCGCGAGTTCGGCCGCCTGCTCGCCCATCTCGAAGCGGAGAAGCTGCTCGACAGCACGGTCATCCTGTTCACCGGTGACCACGGCGAGGAATTCATGGAGAAGGGGCACTGGGGGCACGGCCACGGCAGCACCTTCCCCGAAGAGCAGATCCGCGTGCCGCTGGTCCTCTGGCTGCCGGGCCAGGCGCCGCAGGTGGTCGCCCATCGCACCTCGCATCTGCAGATCGCCCCGAGCCTGCTCGCCTACCTCGGGGTCAGCGCGCCGGCGCGCAGCTACAGCTCGGCCGAGCCGCTGGCCGTGGAAATGCCCTATCACGTGGTCGGCGAGTACGACCACATGGGCATCGTCGACGCCGGCAACAAGATCACCTTTCCCTACACCGGCAGCACCTACTTCCGCTACGGCACCTTCGATGCAGCCGATCACCCGCTGACGCGCGATGCCGGCAGGCAACTGGTGGCGGCACAGCAGGCGCGGCTGGCCGAGGTGGTTGCCGAAAGCGGCCGTTTCCTGCAGGCGCCGGCCAGGTGAGCCGGCCTTGCGTTGTCTGGCGGCAGCTGGTTCAGCTTGGGTTAATCAAGGCTCGCGACAATGCTCGGGCAATGCCGCCAACAGGTGGCTGATTCATTTTCCGAAAGGTCCGTCATGTCCAGCCTCGCGCCCGTCGAACTCGATTTTTCCCGCAAGTACGATCATCAGCACGCCGTGCATTACCTGCACAAGCACCAGGACGGCCTCGCCCGCCGGGTTTCACACTGGCGCGACCAGCGCCTGGCGCGGCAGGCCCTGGAACTGGCCGGCGATCCCGGCGTGGTCCTCGACTTGCCCTGCGGCGCTGGCCGCTTCTGGCCGCTGCTGGCCGAGCGCCAGGACCGGCGCATCCTGGCCGCCGACAACTCCGGCGACATGATCGCCATCGCCCGCCGGGCGCAGCACCCGGACATCGTCGCCCGCGTGCGCACCTTCCAGACCTCGGCCTTCGACATCGATCTCGACGACGAGACCGTCGATTGCGTCTTCTGCATGCGCCTGCTGCACCACGTCGCCGAACCGGCGCACCGGCTGGCGATGCTGCGCGAGTTCCACCGGGTCAGCCGCGATACGGTCATCGTCTCGCTGTGGGTCGACGGCAATTTCAAGGCCTGGCGCCGCCAGCGCCTGGAGCGCCGGCGCCAGACGCAGCTGGGTGGCCAGGCCAACCAGAACCGCTTCGTCATCGCCCGCGAAACCATCGAAGCCGAATTCCGCCAGGCCGGCTTTGCCATCGTCGGCCACGGCGACTTTCTCCCCGGCTACGCGATGTGGCGCGTCTATACCCTGCGCAAGCTGGCGGGAGGCTGAGCATGTACGGCAGCTCTCCGTTGCCCCGTCCGGCCGCTGCCTTGTTCGGCCGAATCTCCCGCCGCCTGCCCGTCGATAATTTCCTGTTCCTCTTCGCCCTGCTGGCGCTCGGCCTGTTCTGCGCGACCCGGCTGAGCCTCGCCCTGTTCAGCGGCGTCGATGCCGTGCCGCTGGCCTACTGGCCGGGCGCCTTCCTGCGCGGCCTGTGGTTCGACCTGCTGACGCTGGCCGTTCTGCTCTCGCCGCTCTGGCTACTACGCACTCTTTGTCCGGAACGACTGCGGGCCAGCCGGCTGTACGGACCGCTGCGCCTGCTGCTGTTCTTTGCTGCCACCTTCGCGCTGCTCTTTGGTGCCGTGGCGGAATGGACCTTCTGGGAGGAGTTCCAGACCCGCTTCAACTTCATCGCCGTCGATTACCTGATCTACACGCAGGAAGTTATCGGCAACATCCTCGAGTCCTATCCGGTCGTCAGCATCGTGGCGGCGCTGGCCGCGCTCGCCGCCTTCCTCACCTGGGGCTTGCGCCGGCAACTGGTCAGGGCGCCGCAGGCGGCGCGCTCGTACCGCCTGGCCCAGGCCGGGCTGGCGCTGCTGCTGCCTGTTGTCGTCTATACCCTGGCCGATATCGACCACATGCAGCATGCCGACAACGAGTTCGCCAACGAACTGGCCGGCAACGGCCTGATGACCTTCGCTGCCGCCTTCCGCCGCAATGAACTGGACTACGAGCGTTTCTACCGGACGCTGCCGGCCGACGAGGGCCAGCAGATCCTGCGGGCATTGCGCGCCAGCGGCGCCGACCTGCAGCCGGCCGGCAATGGCGGCGCGCCGCGTAGCCTGCTGCTGCGGCGGCCGAAGAATGTCGTGCTGATCTCGGTGGAAAGCCTGTCGGCCAAATATCTCGGCGCCTTTGGCAACCGCGACGGGCTGACCCCGAATCTCGACCGCCTGGCCGGCGAGGGCCTGCTGCTCAGCCGCCTCTACGCCACCGGCACGCGCACGGTGCGCGGCCTGGAGGCGCTGTCGCTCGGCACGCCGCCGATTCCCGGGCAGTCGATCGTCCGCCGACCGAACAACGAAAACCTGAGCACCATCGGCGGCCTGCTGCGCGCGGCCGGCTTCGACAGCCTATTTGTCTACGGCGGCTATGGCTATTTCGACAACATGAACGCCTATTTCGCCGGCAACGGCTATCGCGTCCTCGACCGCGCCGATTTTCCCGACGCTTCGGTGAATTTCGCCAATGCCTGGGGCGTCGCCGACGAAGCGCTGTTCGCCAATACCCTGAGCGAGCTCGATCGTGTCCATGCCGCTGGCAAGCCCTTCTTCACGCACGTGATGACGACTTCCAACCATCGCCCGTTCACCTATCCGGCGGGGCGCATCGACATCCCGTCGCCGGGCAAGCGGCCGGGGGCGGTCAAGTACACCGACTTCGCCATCGGCCAGTTCATCGATGCGGCGCGCGGCAAGCCGTGGTTCGCCGACACGCTGTTCGTCATCACCGCCGACCACTGCGCCTCGGCCGCCGGCAAGACGCGCCTGCCGGTCGAGGGCTACCGCATTCCGGCGATTTTCTACGGCCCGCAGATCATCCGGCCCGGCCGCGACGACCGCCTGCTCAGTCAGATCGACATTCCGCCGACGCTGCTCGATATGCTCGGCCAGGGCGGCGAGGCGCGCTTCTTCGGCAAATCCATCTTGCGCCAGAACGCCGCGGAGGCGCGGACCTTGATCAGCAATTACCAGGAACTCGGCTATCTGCGGCACGACGTGCTGACCGTGCTCGGGCCGCGCCGGCGGGCCGAGGCTTTCCGCATCGATCCGCAGAGCGGCGAGGCGACGCCGATGGCGCTCGATCCGGTCCTGCTGGGCGAAGGCATCGCCTACTACCAACAGGCCTCGCGCGCCTTCAAGAGCGGCCAGCTGAAACTGCCGGCGGCCATCGGCAGCTGAACGGGAGCTTCAGGCCGGGGCCAGGCCGAGCTGGCCGAGATCGCGCAGGATCAGCATGGCCCCGGCAAAATCCTGTTCGACCGTATATTCGCTGAGCGTTACCAGGGTCGGGATGCCGGCCGTCTGCGCGGCGTGCAAGCCGTTCGCCGAATCCTCGACGGCCAGACAGGCGGCGGCCGGCAGCGCCAGGCGTTCGAGCACCCAGTGGTAGATGTCCGGCGCCGGTTTCTTGGCCGGCACGACGTCGCCGGCGCCAATGACCTCAAACCAGCCGGGCGCTTCGGCGCCGAGCGTGGCGCGCAGCAACGCCTCGACATTTTCCGGAGAAGTGGTGGTGGCGATCGCCAGGCGGACGCCGGCCCGGCGGGCGCCGGCGATCAGCGCCCGGACACCGGGGCGCAAGGGCAGGGCACCGGCTTCGACGAGGGCCACGTAATGCCGCGTCTTGGCTGCATGCAGGCACGCCACCAGCTCGCCAAAATCGGCCCGCGCCGCCGTCTGCGGCGCGTAGTGTGCCGCGTAGTGGCGGATGCGCTCCTTGCCGCCGGTCACTGTCAGCAGCCGGCCGTACAAGTCTTCGTCCCAGTGCCAATCCAGCCCGGCCTCGGCGAAGGCCCGGTTGAAGGCCGGGCGATGGCCGTCGCGCTCGGTTTCGGCGAGCGTGCCGTCCACATCGAAGATGATTGCCTGCAGGGTTTTCATGCTGGCCAACGATAGCGATGCGGCGTCCGGGCAACCAGTCAGAAATGCTGAAGCCGGCGATAAGCGGGTTTCACATTAAGCAATGACTTAATCTCTCAGTAAAAAACACTGACTATCACTTAATTAATAACCGGCTTATCTTCACCCTCATCGCAGTAAGGCAATTCACGGGAGCCCATCATGCAATTCGGACGCACCACCCTCTCCAAGTTCGTCATCGAACATACCCGCGGCCAGCACAGCGAGATGGGGGCGCTGCTGATCGACGTCGCGGCGGCGGTCAAGACCATCTCGGCGCTGGTTGGCAAGGGGGCGCTGAGCGGCTATGCCGGTGCGCTGGATTCGACCAATGTTCAGGGCGAGGTGCAGAAGAAGCTCGATGTGCTGACCAACGAGGCCATCCTGCACCACTGCGAGTGGGGCGGCCAACTGGCCGGCATGGCGTCCGAGGAACTGGACGCGCCCTACCGCATCCCCGACCAGTACCCGCGTGGCCGCTACCTGCTGATCTTCGATCCGCTCGACGGTTCCTCGAACAGCGACGTCAATGTCTCGGTCGGCACCATTTTCTCCATCCTGCAACGCGACACCGCTGGCGATGCCGAGACCGCCGACTACCTGCAGCCGGGCGACCGCCAGATCGCCGCCGGCTACGCCATCTACGGCCCGGCGACGATGCTGGTGCTGACGGTCGGCGACGGCACGCACGGCTTCACGCTGGATCGCGAGAGCGGCAACTTCATCCTCACCCATCCCGACATCCGGGTGCCGGAAGAGACCCGCGAGTTCGCCATCAACACTTCCAACGAGCGTTTCTGGGAGCCGCCGATCCAGCGTTACGTCAGCGAGTGCAAGGCGGGCAAGACCGGCATTCGTGGCGCCGATTTCAACATGCGCTGGATCGCCTCGATGGTTGCCGAGGTGCACCGCATCCTGATGCGCGGCGGCATCTTCATGTACCCGAAGGACAACAAGGATCCCGCCAAACCCGGTCGCCTGCGCCTGCTTTACGAAGCCAACCCGATGGCCATGCTGATCGAGCAGGCCGGCGGGGCGGCCAGTACCGGGCGCGGGCGACTCCTCGGCCTGGTGCCGGACAGCCTGCACCAGCGCGTGCCGGTGCTGCTCGGCTCGCAGCAGGAAGTCGAACGGGTCGAACGCTACCACCACGAGTACGACACCGGCGCCGATCGCCCCTTCGTCTCGCCGTTGTTCGCCGAGCGCTCGCTGTTCCGCGCCGAAACCTCGAATTTCCAGTAAGCCGGAGGCACCATGTCCATCAAACATCCGATCATCGCCATCACCGGCTCCTCGGGCGCCGGCACCAGCACCGTGATGCAGAGCTTCCAGCACATCTTCCGGCGCGAGCAGCTCAACGCCCAGGTCGTCGAGGGCGATTCCTTCCACCGTTACGACCGGCTGGCCATGCGCGCCGTGATGAAGGAGCAGGAGAGCAAGGGCAACCGCAACTTCAGCCATTTCGGCCCGGAAGCCAATCTGCTCGAAGAGTTGCAGAAGCTCTTCCTGGCCTATGGCGAAGCCGGCAGCGGCAAGGTCCGCAAATACCTGCACGACGCCGGCGAGGCCGAGCCGTGGGGCCAGGAGCCGGGCACCTTCACGCCCTGGCAGGATATTCCCGCCGGCACCGACCTGCTGTTCTACGAAGGCCTGCACGGCGCCTATGCCGACGACCGCCTGGACATTTCGAAGCAGGTCGATCTGTGCGTCGGCGTCGTGCCGACCATCAACCTGGAGTGGATCCAGAAGCTGCACCGCGACCAGAAAATGCGCGGCTACTCGCAGGAGGCGGTGACCGACACCATCCTGCGGCGCATGCCCGACTACGTCAGCCATATGTGCCCGCAGTTCTCGCGCACCCACGTCAATTTCCAGCGCGTGCCGATTGTCGATACCTCCAACCCCTTCATCGCCCGCGACATCCCGAGCGCCGACGAAAGCATGGTGGTGATCCGCTTCGCCAACCCCAAGGGCATCGACTTCCAGTACCTGCTGGGCATCCTGCACGGCAGCATGCTGACCCGCCCGAACACGCTGGTCGTGCCCGGCGGCAAGATGGGCCTGGCCATGCAGATGATCTTCACGCCGATGATCCTGCGCCTGATGGATCTCAAGCGCCGGGCCTAGCCCCGCAACCCCCTTCCCACAGTCTGTCCAAGCATTCCCGTCACCACGGGGATGGCGGGGGCGGCCGCCTGCAAGAAACACTCTTGGAGACCACCATGAACCTGAACCCGAGCGAAATCACCACCCGCCGCGACCGGGCCAACGCCCTGCGCTTTCTCGCCATCGACGCCGTCGAGCGGGCCAAGTCCGGCCACCCCGGCGCACCGATGGGCATGGCCGACATCGCCGAAGTGCTGTGGCGCGACCACCTCAAGCACAACCCGGTCAACCCGCAGTGGCCCGACCGCGACCGCTTCGTGCTCTCCAACGGCCACGGCTCGATGCTGCTCTACGCGCTGCTGCACCTGGCCGGCTACGACCTGCCGCTCGCCCAATTGCAGAACTTCCGCCAACTCGACAGCCAGACCGCCGGCCATCCGGAAGTCGGTCACACGCCCGGCGTCGAAACCACCACCGGGCCGCTCGGCCAGGGGCTGAGCAATGCCGTCGGCATGGCCCTGGCCGAACAGTTGCTGGCCCGCCGCTACAACCGGCCGGGGCACGCCGTTGTCGATCACCGCACCTGGGTCTTCGTCGGCGACGGCTGCCTGATGGAAGGCATCAGCCACGAAGCCGCCTCGCTGGCCGGCGTCTGGGGCCTGGACAAGCTGACCTGTTTCTACGACGACAACGGCATCTCCATCGACGGCCATGTCGCCGGCTGGTTCCGCGACGACACGCCGGGCCGCTTCCGCGCCTACGGCTGGCATGTCGTCGGCCCGGTCGACGGCCACGACGCCGCCGCCATCAGCGCCGCGATTGCTGAAGCCAAGGCCGTTAGCGACCGGCCGACGCTGATCGTCTGCCGCACGCAGATCGGCTGGGGCGCGCCACACAAGGCCGGTAGCCACGACGTGCACGGCGCGCCGCTCGGCGCGTAGTGCCTGGGATGCCCGGCCCGCCGGAGCCGCCAGCGAAGCCGCCTGGCAGTCCCGCTTCGCTGCCTACCGGGCGCAGTACCCGGAGCTGGCCGCTGAGTTCGAGCGTACCCAGGCCGGCACCCTGCCGGAAAATTGGCCGGCAATCCGCGGCGAGCTGCTGGCCCGCGCCGGTGACCGCCAGGGGGCGGTGGCCAGCCGCAAATCCTCGCAGAACTGCCTCGATTTCCTGGTCGACCGCCTGCCGGAACTGCTTGGCGGCTCGGCCGACCTGACCGGCTCCAACCTGACCGCCGGCAAGGGCAGCCTCGCCTGGCACAGCGCAGCGGCCGGGCAGACGCCCAACTACCTGTCCTACGGCGTGCGCGAATTCGCCATGACGGCGATCATGAACGGCGTCGCCTTGCACGGCGGGCTGATTCCCTATGGCGGCACCTTCGCCGTCTTCTCCGATTACGCCCGCAACGCCATCCGCATGAGCGCGCTGATGCAACAGCGGGTGATCCACGTGCTGACCCACGATTCCATCGGCCTCGGCGAGGACGGCCCGACGCACCAGCCGATCGAGCATATCGGCAGCCTGCGCCTGATTCCCGGGCTGGACGTCTGGCGGCCCTGCGACGAGCTGGAAACCGCCGTCGCCTGGAGCGAGTCGCTGGAACGGCGCGACGGCCCGGCGGCGCTGTTCCTGTCACGACAGAATCTGGAGCAGTGCGGCGACCGCGCCGGCCGGGCGGAAGACATTGCCCGCGGCGGCTATGTGTTGCGCGAAGCGGATGGGCAACTGCAGGCAGTGATCGTCGCCACCGGCTCGGAGGTCGGTATCGCCCTGGCCGCGCAGCGCGAACTGGCCAGCCACGGGGTGGCCGCGCGCGTCGTCTCGATGCCCTGCTGCGAACGCTTCGACCGGCAGAAATCCGCATGGAAGAAGTCCGTGCTGCCGCCCGATGTGCCGCGCATCGCCATCGAGGCCGGTCATCCCGATCCGTGGCGCAAATACGTCGGCATGGCCGGCGAGGTGCTCGGCATCGACCGCTTCGGCGCCTCCGCTCCGGCTCCCGCCCTCTACGAGCGCTTCGGCCTGACCGCCGCCCACCTCGCCCAGGTCGTTGTCGAAACCATTGCCCGCGAAAGCGGCAGCGACGGCGACTTCTAGTTGCCAGCTTTTAGTTGTCAGCCAGCCGCTGACAACTAACGACTAACAACTGACGGAGACTTTCATGTCCATTCGCGTGGCAATCAACGGCTTCGGCCGGATCGGGCGCATGGCCTTCCGGGCCATCGCCACCGAGGCGGAATTCGCCGATCTCGAGGTGGTCGGCATCAACGACCTGCTGGCCCCCGACTACCTTGCCTACATGCTGCAGTACGACTCGGTGCACGGCCGCTTTCCCGGCACCGTGGCGGTCGATGGCGAGACCCTGGTCGTCGACGGTCGGCGCATCCGCCTGTCGGCCATCAAGAATCCGCTGGAGCTGAACTGGGAGAGCCTGGGCGTCGATGTCGTCATCGAAGCGACCGGCCTGTTCCTGACCGGCGAAACTTGTCGCCAGCATCTGGCCGCCGGTGCTCGCCAGGTCGTGCAGTCGGCGCCGGCCAAGGACGACACGCCGATGTTCGTGTATGGCGTCAATCACGCCACCTACGCCGGCCAGGCCATCGTCTCGGCTGCCTCGTGCACGACCAATGCGCTGGCGCCGGTGGCCAAGGTGCTGCACGACCGCTTCGGCATCCGCCGCGGCCTGATGAGTACCGTGCATGCCGCCACCGCCACCCAGAAGACCGTCGATGGTCCCTCCGGCAAGGACTGGCGCGGTGGTCGCGGCATCCTTGAGAACATCATTCCGTCCTCGACCGGCGCCGCCAAGGCGGTCGGCAAGGTGATCCCGGCCCTCGACGGCAAGCTGACCGGCATGGCCTTCCGCGTGCCGACGTCCGACGTCTCGGTCGTCGACCTGACCGTCGAACTGGCCCAGGAAGCCTCCTATGCCGACGTGTGCACGGCCATGCGCGAAGCCGCCGCCGGCTCGCTCAAGGGCGTGCTCGGCTACTCCGGCGACGCGGTGGTGTCCACCGACTTCCGCGGCTGCCCGCAGCCCTCCATCTTCGACGCCGCGGCCAGTATCGCCCTCGACCCTACCTTCGTCAAGGTCGTCGCCTGGTACGACAACGAATACGGCTACACCTGCAACCTGTTGCGCCTGCTGCGCCACATCACCCACTGAGGAGCGACCATGGCCCTGATTTCCCTGCGGCAACTGCTCGACCACGCCGCCGAGCACGGCTACGGCCTGCCGGCCTTCAACGTCAATAACCTGGAGCAGATCCAGGCCATCATGCAGGCCGCCGACGCCTGCGCCAGCCCGGTCATCCTGCAGGCCTCGGCCGGCGCCCGCAAATACGCCGGCGAGCCCTTCTTGCGCAAGCTGGTCGAAGCGGCCATCGAGCAATACCCGGACATCCCGGTCTGCCTGCACCAGGACCACGGCACCTCGCCGGCCGTTTGCCTGCAGTCGATGAAGAGCGGCTTCTCCAGCGTCATGATGGACGGCTCGCTGGGCAGCGACGGCAAGACGCCGGCCAGCTACGCCTACAACGTCGAGGTCACCGCCAAGGTGGTCGAGATGGCGCACGCCATCGGCGTCTCGGTCGAGGGCGAACTCGGCTGCCTCGGCTCGCTGGAAACCGGCGAAGCCGGCGAGGAGGACGGCATCGGCGCCGTCGGCAAGCTCGACCATGCGCAACTGCTGACCGACCCCGACGAAGCCGCCGACTTCGTCGCCCAAACCGGCGTCGACGCGCTGGCCATCGCCATCGGCACCAGTCACGGCGCCTACAAGTTCACCCGGCCGCCGACTGGCGAGATCCTCGCCATCGACCGCATCAAGGCCATTCACGCCCGCATTCCCGATACCCACCTGGTCATGCACGGCTCAAGTAGCGTGCCGCAGGAATGGCTGGCGGTGATCCGCCAGTACGGCGGGCAGATCAAGGAAACCTATGGCGTGCCGGTCGAGGAAATCGTCGAAGGCATCCGCCACGGCGTGCGCAAGGTCAATATCGACACCGACATCCGCCTGGCGATGAGCGGCGCCATGCGCCGGGCGATGGCAGAGAACCCCGGCGAGTTCGACCCGCGCGCCTTCCTCAAGGCCGCCGTCGCCGCCGCCCGCGACCTTTGCCGCCAGCGCTTCGAAGCCTTCGGCAGCGCCGGCCGGGCGCCGCGCATCAAGCCGCTGCCGTTGGAGAAGATGATTGCCCGCTACCGTTGAGACTGGGCGCCCATCGAGCAACTCTGCACGACCTTGCGTCGTTTTTGGCCCCGCTCGTCGGGGCCTCTTTTTTTGAGGATACCGCCATGCCCGCACCCGACTACATCATTGCCCCGAGCATCCTTTCGGCCAACTTCGCCTGCCTCGGCGACGAGGTGGCCAACGTCACCGCCGCCGGCGCCGACTGGATCCACTTCGACGTCATGGACAACCACTACGTCCCCAACCTGACCATCGGCCCGCTGGTCTGCTCGGCCATCCGGCCGTGTACCGAGGCCTTGATCGACGTGCATCTGATGGTCAGGCCGGTCGACCGCCTCATTCCCGATTTCGCCAAGGCCGGCGCCAACATCATCACCTTCCACCCGGAATGCTCCGAGCACGTCGATCGCAGCCTGTCGCTGATCCGCGATGCCGGTTGCCAGGCCGGCCTGGTTTTCAACCCGGCGACGCCGCTCGACCACCTGGATTACGTCATGGACAAGCTCGACGTCATCCTGCTGATGAGCGTCAATCCCGGCTTTGCCGGCCAGAAATTTATCCCGGCGACGCTGGCCAAGGGCCGCCAGGCGCGGGCCAGGCTGGATGCCTACGAACGCGAGAGCGGCCGGCGCATCCGTCTGGAAATCGACGGCGGGGTGAACGCCGGCAACATCGCCGAGATCGCCCGCGCCGGCGTGGACAGCTTCGTCGCCGGCTCGGCCGTCTTCGGCGCCGGGCGCAGCAGCGATCCGCATCGCTACGATTCGATCATCGCGGCGCTACGGGCGGAACTGGCGAAAGTCGCCGCCTGCGAGCACGACCGCTACCTGACGGCGGAGGCCGCCGGCGGAATTTGAGCCGCCGAACAAATTTCTGGAACTTCTTTCCAGCCCGCGAAGTCTGACCGTTACCAGCAAGATAAATCGCATCGCTTCAGGATTTTGGCTGAAACACTCTGCGGAGTGGGATGCTGAAGGATGACGAAACTTAGCTTCTGGTAAGGCCCCTGTTCGGCGTGATGCCACAGGGGCTTTCCTTTTGGCGGGCCGCGCACGCCCGCCGCCGGCCTCAGTAGGCCGGCGTTTCCGCCCGCGTCACCACCGGCGGCGGCTCGGCGCTGAGCGCCTGCAGGCGGTCGAGAATCGGCTGCTTGCGGGCATCGAGGCTGGCACTGCGCGCCAGCAGGGCTTCCAGCCGGGCGTTCAAAGCTTCCTCGCGCTGGATGGCGCGCCGCTGCTCGGCCGCCGCCGCCTCCCAAGACACCGGGTCCGGCGACTTGCCCTGGACCTTCAGCGAGGCCCGGCCATTGGTCTTGATCGCCTCCTGCAGCATGAAGATCTGATCGAAGTCGGCTTTCAGTTCGTTATTGATGACCGTCAGCACGGCCTGCAATCGCTTGATCTCGGCCAGATGGTCGGATTCCTCGGCCTGCAGCGGCGCGGCCAGCCAGAAGACCGACAGGGCGGCCAGGCAGACAAGAAAACGAGTGAGCATGATTGAACCTCCCGGTGAATGGTTGTCCGCACGCGCTTAATGATGCCACTGAACACGTCTTTGTTTGTGAAACCGTGGCTTGTCCGCTGGTGATCGTGAAACGATGGGCCGCGTCATTGCTGGTTTTCAAGTCGTCGCCCGCGCTCATTGGCGGCGCTCGACAGCAATCTCTTCCATCGTGACTTTCACCGCCTCCTGGCCGTGCGCATCGAGACAACTGCACGTGGCTGCGCGCCCATCTGCAGGCGGCATGCTGCTGCCCGCGAACCCTTTGCCCTGACAGAACTCGGCACAGACAAGTCCGCTGGATTTCGGCCCGATGTTTCCCACGCTCCACTGGTGCAGAGCCACAAGCGCCACGAGTAAAGCCGTTGCCCCCGCAGACGCCATGACGTGCTTGGTGTTGAGGACTGCGTTCGCCTCCTGTTTCTTGCCGAAAAAGTAGGCAATGGACATTAATGAAACCCACGACGTGACGCAGACGAATATGAGTAGGGTCACCAGCAGATCGCTGGCAGACGCTGGCCAGGGGTTGTCGCCCAAAACAAAGAGCCAGAGGACGCCTGCCGCTGCCGCGAACAGCGCAAGGGAAACGATGATGGAGGCGAGCAAAGCGGGTACACCGAACAGCAGTACGTATAGATGTCTTCTTTTCACGCGTCACTCCGCTTTACCTGCGCCAGGATTTTCCGGGGGCGCTGGCGGGCGCCCAAAAGCCGAGCGGGAACCCGGATCGCTCCAGGTTCCCGCTCGGGCATTGGACCCGGGGCGTGGCCCCGCTGACCTTACTTGACGATCTGGTTCAGCTCGCCCTTGGCGTAGCGTTCGGCCATCTTCTCCAGCGGCACGACCTTGATCTGGCTGGCGCGGCCGGCACAGCCGAAGGCTTCGTAGCGCGCCAGGCAGATCTTCTTGGCGGCTTCGCGGGCCGGTTTCAGGTAGTCGCGCGGGTCGAACTTGGAAGGGTTCTCGAACATATAGCGGCGGACGGCGGCGGTCATCGCCAGGCGGATATCGGTGTCGATGTTGACCTTGCGCACGCCGTGGGCGATGCCCTTGACGATTTCCTCGACCGGCACGCCGTAGGTTTCCTTCATGTCGCCGCCGAATTCGCGGATCTCGGCCAGCAGCTCTTGCGGCACCGACGACGAGCCGTGCATCACCAGATGGGTGTTGGGGATGCGGGCGTGGATTTCCTTGATGCGGTCGATGGCCAGGATGTCGCCGGTCGGGCGCTTGGTGAACTTGTAGGCGCCGTGGCTGGTGCCGATGGCGATGGCCAGCGCGTCGCAGTTGGTCTGCTTGACGAAGTCGGCGGCCTGGTCGGGGTCGGTCAGCAGCTGTTCGCGGGTCATGTGGCCGTCGGCGCCGTGACCGTCTTCCTTGTCGCCCTTCATGGTTTCCAGGGAACCGAGGACGCCCAGTTCGGCTTCGACCGAGACGCCGATGGCGTGGGCGAATTTGACCGTTTCCTTGGAGACGGCGACGTTGTATTCATACGATGAGGTGGTCTTGCCGTCGGCCTCCAGCGAGCCGTCCATCATCACTGAGGTGAAGCCGGAGCGGATCGCCGACATGCACACCGCCGGGCTCTGGCCGTGGTCCTGGTGCATGACGATGGGCAGCTGCGGGTAGGCTTCGAGGGCGGCCAGGATCTGGTGGCGCAGGAATGGTTCGCCGGCGTATTTGCGGGCGCCGGCCGAGGCCTGCATGATGACCGGCGCGTCGATCTGGCTGGCCGCTTCGCAAATGGCCCAGACCTGTTCCATATTATTGACGTTA